>JBMLOS010000063.1:0-17573 GCA_049242845.1 Prochlorococcaceae cyanobacterium | reverse complement strand
CGTGATGCTGCAGATCCTCGATGACGGCCGCGTCACCGACGGGCAGGGCCGCACGGTGGATTTCACCAACACGGTGCTGATCCTCACCAGCAACATCGGCAGCGCCTCGATCCTCGACCTGGCGGGAGATCCCGCCCGTCACGCCGAGATGGAGAAGCGGGTGAACGAGGCCCTGCGGGGCCACTTCCGGCCCGAGTTCCTCAATCGCCTCGATGAAACGATCATCTTCCACAGCCTCAAGCAGGAGGAGCTGCGGCAGATCGTGGAGCTGCAGGTGAAGCGCCTCAGCCAGCGGCTGGAGGAGAAGAAACTGGGGCTGCAGCTCAATGCCGATGCCCTCGACTGGCTGGCCGGCGTGGGCTACGACCCGGTGTACGGTGCCCGGCCGCTGAAGCGTGCTATCCAGCGGGAGCTGGAGACGCCGATCGCCAAGGGGATCCTGGCGGGGCAGTTCACAGGCGGCCACACCATCGCGGTGGATGTGCAGACCTGTGCTGCTGAAGTGGGGGGCGGTACGTCCCTGCGGTTCCAGCAGAGCGAGCCAGCCAAGCTGCCTGTTCTCGTCTGAGATTCCGGGGATCGTGGCGCACCTTCATTCCCTGTCTATCTGGGTAGGGTTGCAGGGCACCAATCTTGATGATGCAGAGCCAAGCTGGCCCTGGTCTGCCGCACAGCAGTGGAGGCAGTTCCACTCGCCAAGAGTCCGTAGCTCTTGCTACGGACTCAGCAACTCCTGAGGGGGAGGAACTGTCCTCCACAGCAACACCGCGTTTTCGTTCCAGGCCCCGCCGCAGGCAGCTCTTCTGCCCCGCCCATCCGGAGCAAGTGCTCTTGGGACAGGGTCGCAAGTACTTCCTCCATCTGCTCCAGCCTGAACAGCTCAAGGAAAGGGGCTTGACTGACAAGAAGGCCAGGCTCGTGATAGGGGCTTATCCCGTGCTTGTGCTCAGCAACGAATGGCTTGAGGAGTTGTTCTGCCCGTGCTGTGGTGCCGCTCGCTGGTGTCACGTGATCAAGCACGATCGCACCAGCTACAGCCTGCGCTGGGCCCCCCGAGATCTCTGGCAGCAAGTCGCCCATGTGGATGCGGTCGGCGGCCAACCAGGCGTAGGCGAATTCAGCCTGCGCCAGGCCCGCCAGGGCCGTGGCCGTCAGCGTCACGGCGACCGGCGTCGCTATTTCGAGGCCCTCTGAGGGGTCTGCCGGTGGCTTCAGAACTCTCTCTCCAGCCTGTCCAGAGGCAGGCGTTGTTCTGATAGGGACGCAACCCCGCCACCCAAACGAGCCGGTCCCACCCCTTAGGGGCCGTGGCCTTGAGCACCGTCCGCAGCTGTGCATCCGTATGCAATCGAGGGGCACCGCTGCCGGGCCTCGTGGTGCGTTGGCAGAACCCTGTGGCCCCTGGGCCCAGCACTGCCGCACCCACCTGCTCCAGCGGGAAGGTGATGCCACGACCGCTGGAAGGCAAGGTGAGCCAGCGCAGTGCCAGCCGTGGCCGGCCCTGCGCCTGGTAGTCGGCTGAGGCGAGCGCCACCAGATCGCCAGGGAGACGCTCCGCGTCGGGGGCTGCGCCGGTGCGTGTGTAGCGCTCGCCCTGATGCAGAAGCTCTGCTGGAAAGGGATGCGGCTGATCCACCCCGGGAGATCGGAACCAGCTCTCCAGGCTGAGCAGCGTGGCCCAGCAAGCCATCATCGCGAGGGCAACAGTGCGCAGCCTCTCGGTAGTGATCGCCTGGGTCATCTCAGCCCCTGCTCCGCCCGCGTTGCAGCTTCCATTCCAGCGAGGCCAGATAGAGCCCTGTGGTGCCAGCCATTGCCAGCAGGGAGAAGAGGTGTGAGCCGAGGCCGTCGTGCCAGAACTGGAAACCCCGCACCTGCTCCCACCAGTCTGGCCCGGTCTCAAAAAGGGTGAAACCAAGCAGGGCCACTCGGACTGCATTCACGAGGAAAGCGATCAGCAGGGCGCCGGCGGCCAGAGCGAGATTCAGGCGCAGGGAGTGCACTGGGAAGAGAAGCGCGAACACCACCACAGCTGCCAGACAGAGATTCATGGAGATCACGGCCGTGCATCCTGGCCCGATCTCCAGGGTGCGTCCGGGAAGCAGGATCTGAATGCCGTGGGCCAGGGCGCTCTGGCCGCCCAGCCAGAGCAGGAAGGCGGCGATCTGGGCCGTGAACCCGGCTAGAAAGCCTGTGGGAAGCAGTACGTAGCTGAAGAGCTGGGCCGGGGGGATCAGGCCGATCAGCCCCAGCTGACGAAACAGACCGGTGGCGGGACCTGCTCCGCCCACAAGAGACAGCCCCCACAGGGCCGCCAGGGGCAGCAGGTGAAGCAGAGGGTCGTAGAGGCGCGCTGCAAAGGAGAGCACGAGCAGACACCAGAGCAGCAGGACGAGCCCAGGCAGCAGGAGGCGGGGGGGAGCTGGGGGTAGCCCCTGCTCCTGGCCTCGCTCGAACAGCAGCAGGCCGCCGCCGATCCAAGCCAGGGCGGCAGCGATGGTGAAGGTGCCTGGACCTGTGCCGGCGCGGCTCATGAGGGTGAGCTGCGACGCCGCCAGTGCTGCCATCAGCAGCAGCCACAGATCAACGGGCCTGGTCACCGGCCTCATCGTGGGCGAGAAGCGTGGAGGCCTTGCCGGCGCGGGCCCGATCGAGAAGCGGCCCGGCTGATCGGGGCCAGAGGGCGCTCGCCAGCAGATAGAACCCCGCGTACACCAGTGCCGTGAGCACGAGGCGCAGACTCTCCTTCTGCAGGGTTCCCCCGGCATCGGCACGTTGGCGCAGGTTGTCGGCGCGGAGGTTGGCCTCGACACGATCGAGCAGCTGGAGGGCCGCCTGGCGCTGCTTCAGCAGGGGGGCGCCGGCATCGGCCAGTGCTGAGCTGGGATCGGCGAGCATGGCGCGCAGGGGGGGCTGGGCCTCCAGCTGCTGACGGAGCGTGGCCGTGTCGGGCGCTGCGCGGACCTGGCTGCGAAAGGCGGCAATGCCATTGAGCGCGGCGTCCAGCTGGCCGCTGAGCTGGGCACTGCCCCGGCCCTGCAGCTGGCCCGTCACGGCGACCAGGGCCACGGCGGTGAGCAGGTAGAGCAGGGCGCAGAACCGCAGCAGGGGCCGCAGCAGAGGTACCAGCCTCGCCTCCCACAGCGCTGGTGCCGTGTCTCCACCGAACCCGGCGAACAACAGAATGAGGGCCAGAAGGGGCAGGGGGGAACGCTCCGCCAGCAGCTCGCCAAGCACGGGGAAGAGGCGTTCCGGACGGCCGAAGGGGGGCGGCAGGAAGGCTGCCAGGGCGCTGATCAGGAAAAGGCTGAGCAGGGTGTAGGCCGTGAGCCGGGCAAAGCTGCGGGTGCGCCGAGGGCTGAAGCCGCTGGCGGCCAACGGGTCGGTCATGGGCGCAAGCCTATGGCCCATGGCCGGAGTACGCATCCACCCATTGCGGCTCCCCATACGATGCAGCCACATCAGCAACCCCATGACCCGCTCCAGCTCTCCGGAACCAGTGCTTCTGGCGGAAAGCTCCCCGGCTCCGGAGGTGGCTGTGCTCAGACCGGCGCCGCTGGTGGAGAAGGAGGGCTTCAACCTCACCACCTTGATCCGTGTGATCCGCCGGCGGCGGCGGCCTTTCCTGCTCACCGTGGTGGCGGTGACGCTGCTGCAGGCCTCTCAGACTCTCTACAAGCTGAACTTCGATCCTGTCTACCAGGGCGGATTCACCCTCCTGATCTCCGATCCGGTGAACGACCGGCCCAGCAATGCCGGTGGTGGTTCGAGCAGCTCCGAGGGCGGTGGTGCGATCGAATCACTGGCTCGCAACACCTTCTCCACCGATGTGCCCACCCTGATCAAGGTTCTGGAGAGCACTGCGGTACTGGAGCCGGTCTTTACGGCCCTGCGCAGGGACGGCGTGACGGACAAGGCTTTGCCCAGGCTGAGCGTGTCGCTGGTGCCGGTGGATCCCGCCCAGCGGGGTGGCCTTGTGGCTCCGGGGGTGCTCAACGTGAGCGGCAAGGGTTCCGACCAGCAGGTGGTGGAACAAGCCCTCAAACTGGCAGAGAAGGCTTATCTCAGCTGGGCCACCACCCAGCGGCAGGAGCGGCTCAGCGATGGCCTGCGTTTCCTGGATCGCCAGGCGCCGTTGCTGCAGGCCAAGAGCAACGAGCTGCAGCTCGAGCTGGAGAAGTTCCGCAAGGCCAACAATCTGGTGCAGCCCACGGAGGAAGCCCTGGCCCTGCGCCAGCAGATGGAAACGCTCCAGGCCCAGGCCATGAACCAGGCGGCCGAGCGGCGGCAGCTGGAGCAGGTGAAGAGGGAAGTGATCGCCGGCAAGCTTTCCGCCCGGAGCTTCAACATCGGCAGCGGCGTTGGCTCTGGCGTCGGCACCAGCGGCGCCAGCCCCAGCGGAGCCGGTGCCGGGATCGCCAACAACCTTGCTGCCAATCTGCCCAACCAGGCGCTGCTGGATGAACTGCAGCGGGTGGAGCAGGAGATTGCCGAGGCCCGCTCCCGCTACCAGCCGAACTCCCCGGTGTTGCAGAGCCTGCTGGCGGCCCGCGACCAGCTCAGGCCCCAACTGCAGAGGAAGGAACTGGATGCGGTGAATGCGGCTCTGCGCCAGAACACCAACGCCAGCGCCACCACCCGGGCCCAGATCTCCCGCCTGGAGAGCCAGTTCAAGCTGCAGCCGGCCCTCTTGCGCGAGTTTGACTCGCTCAAGCAGAAGCTGGAGATCGCGGACGACAACCTGGCCAATTACCTGCGTACACGGGAGCAGTTCCAGCTGGAAATCGCCCAGCGCAGCACGCCCTGGAAGGTGATCTCCCCCTCCAGCGTGGCGCTCACGCCGGTGGAGCCAAGCCTGGGCAAGGGCCTGTTCCAGGGGTTGCTGCTGGGCCTGGTGGCGGGGGCGGGTGTGGCTCTGCTGCGCGACCGGCTCGACCACGTGTTCCACAGTCCCCAGGAGGTGCGTGAAGACCTCAAGGTGCCGCTGCTGGGCCACATGCCCTACGTGACCTTCTTCGATGGGGTGCGGTGGGAGAAGCGCTTCCTACTCCAGGAACTGGACCAGCAGACCGATGGCCAGGGTGGGTACCAGCGCTTCTTCTATCAGGAGGCCCTTCGCAACCTTTACACCAGCCTGCGCTTCCTGAACACCGACACCCCCCTGCGGTCTGTGGCGATCACCAGCTCTGTGCCCTCGGAAGGCAAGAGCTTGCTCAACGTGCTGCTGGCCAAGACCCTCTCGGAACTGGGGCAGCGGGTGCTTCTGGTGGATGCCGACCTGCGCAAGCCCCAGATCCATCACCGGCTGGGTCTCGACAACCTGCGGGGCTTGAGCAACCTGCTCACCGAAGAGGGCCTCAGCTGGCGGGATCTGACGCAGGCGGTGCCGGGCTACGAGGGCTGGAGCGTGATCACGGCCGGACGACGGCCGCCGGATCCGCCGCGGCTGCTCGGCTCCGAGCGCATGGGCGAGGTGGTGCGGGAGCTGGCAGCCAGCAATGAGTTTGACCTGATCCTCTACGACACCCCACCGGCGCTGGGGCTGGCGGACGCGGCCCTGTTGGCCCAGCATCTGGAGGGAATTGCCCTGCTCGTGAGCCTCAACCGGGTGGACCGGGCTCTGCCTGCCGAATCCGTGGACCGCATCCATGATGCGGGCGTGCCGCTCCTGGGGGTGGTGACCAACGCCCGCCGGCCCAAGGGGGAACGCAGGGACGCCTACGGCTATGGCTACGGCTACGGCTTCGACGACCCCACCAGCTATGCGGGCTATGGGGGCTTCGATGCGGGCACGGCCTACAGCTACTACGAGGGAGCCCAGGCCCAGGACGACGACGAGCGGGAGAACCGGGTGCCGCTGGTACGGCGCTGGCAGGTGTGGAGGAAACAGATGAACCGCTGGCTGGACGGCTGAGCCGCTTTATGGCTGGTGACGCAGCCTGCAGCGTCTGGGGATCGGCCGCCGGCAGCAACCCTTGGGCCCGCTGATCCGGCCGGGGTGTTCCCTGTCGCTGTTCCTGAACCGTGCGCGCCCGAGGGGCAGCGGGAGAACGCTCCACCCCATTGGGCCAGCGCCGCACCGGACGCTGAGCGGATCCTTTGGCTGGCCGGCACGAGCTTCAACGGTGACGGCGAGGGGCTTTGTGCACGCGGGCGCTTTGACACCCACGACAATTGGGTGATGCACGACACAGGATCGAACGGGTGCTCCGCCGATTGGCGCGAGATCTGCATCGGCACACACTCCCCATCACCCCTGGGACCGCACGGACGAAATCGGCAGATCCGTTGTCCCGCAAGCGATTGGCGGCATATCTCCGAGATCGTGACCATCAGTTCTCAGCCAACTCCAAGAACCAGTCGCTTGGTTTTGCCTCTATAGTTCGGGTGTAGATCTGCACCACAAGAGTTTTGATGGCCCCTCGCATCGCTAAGGTGCTGCCCTCCCTGTTGGGCGTTGGTTGTGGGGTGGCCTTGGCGTTTGGTGATATGAGCCCTGCGGAGGCAATTGTTTATAACTCCAGCGCTACCGTTCCAAACTTTACATACAATAACAACGGCACTCAGGCAGGCACAATAGCTGGTAGTTTTAATTATACAGGTACGGCTATTGACAGCTTGAATCTAACAGTATCGCCTTGGTTGCAAGCTGGGGGAGATCTTGCGCTGACTGCAACCTACACAGGCACCGCGACCAGCCTTGGCAATCTTACATTCACAGCAGGAGAAGAATTCTTTCAGATCAACAATATCTTGCTAACCAATACCCCTAATCAGGTCATTAACTTAACTTCTCAAGCATCAAATAGCATCAGAATCTGTCTAAATAGATCATGCCCTGGTCCTCAGCAGATTAATTTGTCTGTCATATTTTCTGGAGGTACCCTTACCTCTGTTCCGTTCGGGCCTTCGGGATTCATGCTAGTACCGCTTTCTGCGCTGTTTGTTTGCAGAAAGCGTTTCCGAAAGCTGGTCAAAGCGTCCTTGTGACCCATCAAGCTATAGCCTTAGAGCTCGTCCGATCTTGAGCTTCTTTGCTGTTTCTGACCAGAATCCTGTATTTAGTTCAAGTTGGTCTATTGAGCTAATTGGTTCCATGGCGACTGGGTCGAAACACCCTTGAGACACACGATGCAGTGGGGATCATTATACGCAGTCACGATGGTCAACCATCCTGACGCCTCCAAGGCCTTCTGTCCCAAGGAGCGACGTTCACTAGATGTGTAGTCCCACCAGGTTTTTTCATCTGACAAGGGGGTGAGAGGTCGTCATGGTCCGGGTGTCACCGCCGATCCACTGACCCTACGCCCCATGCATACCCACCCGAACGCCCGGTTGACACCCCTCGGCCGGGAACGGCTGCTGCGCCAACACATAGACCACAGTGAACCCCTGAAGGCCCTGGCGGCCCTGCCAGTTCGGTGATGATCAACTCGGCGGCCAGCCAGAGTTGCTTCTGCAGCGTAAATACCACCAACCTCCTGGAGAACATCATCTACGTCAGCATCGCCTGCAAGAGTCGGCAGTGCACTAGCGTCAATGGCACCAACGCAGATTCTGCGCCCCTCTCGGTACTGACGCTATTGCCGTTCTCCTCCGTAGTGCTGCTGCTGCGATGTTTCCGAGTTCTTGCCGCTCCGCAGCCAGTTTGGCGCGTGAGCATCTGCTAATCCTGCACGGCCTGGCGCACTAGCACCACCTTGCCGGCGGGCAGGTGCCGCTCCAGCAGATGCATGTACTGGTTGGTGATCAACTCTGGCGAGGCCTTGCTCTCCAGCAGGGCTCTTGCCGCCTGGCCGCGCTGGTTTCTCTCCTGGGGATTGGCCTTCAGCTGCAGAATCCAGTCGGCCAGGCCCTCGGCGTCTCCGTTGGCGAACCAGGCACCGCAGCCGCTGCTCTGTACCAGTTCCTGCAGTTCCGATCCCGGCGGCGTGATCGCAGCGATCGGTGTTCCTGCGGACAGGTGTCCGTACAGCTTGCTGGGCGCCACCAGCCCTTCGGCTTCGATGCCGAGGCTCACCACCGCCAGATCGGCCGCTGTGAGTGAGAAGGGCAGTACTTCCAGCTCCTGGTAGGGCAGAAAGCTGCAGTTTTTGAGGCCCCAGTCCTTCACGAGATCGAGCACTCTCTGATGCTGGGGGCCTTTACCGATGAACAGAAAGCGTACATCCTGGTGGCGCCTCAGCAGCAGTGCCGTGACCATCAAGGTAACCATGTCATGGCAGCGACCCTGGTTGCCGGAATAGAGCACAGTGAAGGTGTTCTGAAGGCCATGTTGCCTTGCGAACCAGTTGTCGGCCTTGGAAAGCGGCCTGATCGTGTTGGGATCCGCCCAGCTTGGGATCACTGAAACCTTGACTCCCGCCTCTGGACAGAAGCGCCGCACCCGCCTCGCCATAGGCTCGCTGAGCACGATAAGTTCCTGTGCATCGGCGAATACCCAACGATTCAGTTGGCGCCAAAGGCGAGCGAGCCAATGGCGTTCGTCAAGCACTTTCAACTCCACCAGCACATCGGGATAGAGGTCGTAGAGGAGAACCAGATAGGGGGTGCGCGTCAGGCGGTGCAGCAGACAGCCCACCACCGGCAGATAGGGAGGTTCAGTGGTGTAGAGGATCAGATCTCCGCGGCGTGCATAACGCAGCATGCGTAGTGCACTGTGAATGCAGAAGAGAAAACCATTGATGGCACGGCCACGGATCCGTTTGGGCCAAAGCTTGGATACCCGGGTGCGGCGGATGCAACGGTTGCGTTCGAATTCGGTTCGGGCGGCGTACTCCCGGCGATAGGCGTAGGCAGGTTGACCGGTGAGTATCTGCACTTGCAATCCCCTGTTCGCCAGGCGTCGGGTGAGATCGTCAAGTAACTGTCCGGTGGCAGCGAAATCTGGGGGGAAGAATTGGCTCACGACTGTGACTCGGGCCTCCCGGCTCTGGCTGGTGCGCCATCGCCAGCGATCGGAAAGCTGGCGCCTTAATCGACGCCAGCTAGCGAGGGGAAAAGATTGTGTTCCAGAAGGCATCTTTGGCTGGAACAGCGTGGATGTGGATCCCATGTCTGAAGTTATGGCATCTAGGTTCGTGCGATCTTCATGCGAAATGCGAGTATAGTGAAGTCCTGATGATGCTGCGCTAGCGCTTGGACATCTTTGTTGCCGGATTGCCTGAGTATATGGTATTCGCCTCTAGCAAGCCAGTGGCAACTGTAGCCAGTGCTACAACGCAGCCTTGCCCAGCCATGGTTCCCGGACCCAGCACTGCCCTCGCTGCCACCCATACATCATCTGCCAGGGTGATCGGACCGAGCCGCAGGTCGAATCCCAATGAACGGTAATCGTGGTTGGCGGTGCATAAATAGGAACCCTGCGAGAGGCAGACCCGATCCCCCAACTGCACGGGTGCCAGGTTGTCGATCCAAACGTCCTCACCCAGCCAGCAGTGATTTCCCACGCTCAGGTTCCAGGGATACTTCACCCGCAGTCCCGGCTTGATGCGGCCCCCTCGTCCCACATTGGCCCCGAAGAGGCGGAGCAGGCCTCTGCGCCAGTCGGATCCAGGCAGCCAGCGGGCCGCCAGCAGGGGGCTGCCAAACATGAACCAGATCGCCTGGACCCAGCGAGGGGCGCCCACCGAATAACTGGCGGGGAGGCGGTAGTGGGCGAGGTCCTGGCGCATGGAGGTTGGGGTTCAGGATGTGATGGGGGTAGCGGATCGGTATCGCCCTGATCGATCGCGACGCCGATCCTGAACGAACTGGCCCTGATGGCTGTGGCATCTCTCCCTGAGGAATCCCTCTCTTCCACACCATTCGTTGTGGCCATCAGCAGCATGCGAAATTTTGAACTCGTGGACGCATGCCGGTCCATCTTTGGGCAATACCGTGAGCCGATAGGCCGGTCATCAACGGAGTGGCTGGCCTCGTTCTCAAGCAGCACGGGGACTGCTGAACATCCTTCGGCTCCATTGGTGGCTGGGCCACTCGATCAGCCGCCAGAACACCCAGGCCCCTGCGATGCTCACCACCAGGCCCAGCAGGCAGATCAGCAACTGCTGCAGCGGATCGGCGAGGGGGTAGAGGCCCCCTTCGGCCTGGGCGAAGGTGCCGGCGCCCGAGCGGGCCGGTGGGGCCCTGTGGTTGGCCGCGTTCGACTGGCCGGCGGCCACCAGCACGAAGGGGCGGTTCCAGGTCGGCACGGCGCCGAGGGGCATGTGTTCGCTGGCGTCGGGGGCTGCAATCGAGGCGATGCGACCGAGCAGGCCAGAGCGTTGGCTGATCGCGCCGGCGGCGAAGGCCACGAGGGCGATGGCGGCGATCGAGGCCCCAAGCACTGTCTTCATGGCCGAATGATGCTGGACGGCGCCTTCCGCCCCGCCATCACCATCGACTTCCACAGCCAAGGGAGCCGGCCGGCACCGCGGAACTCCAGCAGATCGAACCCCGCCTCGGTGAGCAACCTGCTGAGGCTGGCGCGGCTCCAGAACTTGATGTGGCCCCCATCCCAGAGGGCGGTGAAGTGAGCATCGAGCTGGCCCGAAACAGCGAGCGCCAGGTTCTTGAGGTAGCCGTGGTAGGGCGTGCTGCACACCAAGGTTCCCCCCGGCCGCAGGGCCCCATGGGCGGCGGCCGCCCATGCGCGTGGCGCGTAGAGGTGCTCCACCACCTCGGTGCTGACCACCAGATCGAAGGGTTCCACCCCCAGGTGCTCCAGCAGGTCGGGGCCGGCGAACAACACCTCGAATCTCACGGCTGGATGGCCGGCGCGGGCGCGCTCGATGCCCGTGGCGCTTGGATCCACCCCCACCACCTGCCAGCCCCGCGCGGCCAGCCAGCCGCTCAGCCAGCCGTTGCCGCAGCCCAGATCGAGGGCCCGGCCGGGCCGATCCGCGGGCAGCGGCGGCAGGAGGGCGGCGATCGGCTCCAGCAGGTAGGCATCGGTGTGATCGGGCCCTGAGAAGGCCCAGCCGTAGTCGACGTAGTCGCTCACAACAGCCAGTGGCTCATGGCTCAGCCCGAAGGTCGGCCTCGATCAGCATCAGGCAGAGCAGCAGTTCCACATAGGCGCGCTGCAGGGCATAGAACCAGCCCCGCCAGCCATCGAGCAGGCCACCTTTCACCACCAGGCAGATCACCAGCACGGCCAGGGGCGCCAGGATCTTGCCGCGCCGCAGGCGGTCCGCCCGGGAGAGCCTGTGCTTCGGTGTGGCGCGCAACTTTGCCACCTCCAGCCTGAGGTAGCGCTCCTGGGCCCAGAGCCAGCGGCTGAGCGGCTTGCGATCGTCGTGCAGGATCGGCGCGCTGAGGGTGCCGCAGGACCCTTGCAGCACCAGATCCTGGGTGTGGCCGTCGTCGATGTAGTGGCCGGCATCGCGCCGAAACAGGGCGATCCGGGGTGGCAGCACGGTTCCCCGTAGCGGCCGCCCGAAGACGCAGTAGCGAAAGGGGATCCGGTAGCCCGCCAGCTCGGTGCTCACCGCCAGGCTGCGGCGGATCTCCATCACCAGCCGCTCGTTCACCACGTAGTCGGCATCGAGACTCAGTACCCACGTGCTGCTCACATTCGCCAGGCCGAAGTTCCACTGCTGGCCATGGCTGTCGAAGGGTCGATGGATCGCCTGCACCCGGGGATCGGCCGCCAGGAGCTCCAGGGTGCGGTCGGTGCTGCCGCTGTCGATCACCACGATGCGTTCGGCCCAGGCCAAACCAGCGAGGGTGCGCTCGATGTTGGCCTCCTCGTTGTAGGTGAGGATCAGTGGTGTGACGTCCGTGAGGGGGTCCATCAGGCCATGCCGATCAGATCGCGGTAGTGCGCCTCCAGCTGGGCGGCAATGGCACCCCAGCCATAGACATTCACCGCTAACTGGCGGGCAGCGCACACCATGGCGGCGCTGGGCGGATCCAGGGCCCGCTCGAGGGCACCGGCCAGGGCCTCGGGGTTGGCCTGCACCACCACACCGGCACCGGCCTGCGTCACCGCCTCCGCCACGGCCACCCCAGGCGAGAGGATCACGGGGGTGCCGGCGGCCAGGGCCTCGGCGGCGGCGATGCCAAAGTTTTCCGAAGCCGAGGGCAGCACGAACCAGTGAGCGGCTGCCAGCAGCTCACGCTTCGGCTCACCGGCCACGAAGCCCAGCCATTCGCAGCGATCGGCGATCTCCAGTCTCTGAGCCCGAGCCTGGAGCTGGCGCCTATAGGAGGGGTCGCCCTCCCCGGCGATCTGCAGACGCCAGGGGGCGGCGGGGTGGCGATCACGCAGCAGGGCCAGGGCATCGAGCAGCACCTCCAGCTGCTTCTTGGGGTGAAGGCGGGAGAGGAACAGAAAGGTGACGCCAGCGTCGGTGGAGCGGCGCAGTGGCCGGAGCTCCTGGGGAGCCACCCCCAGGGGCAGCACGAACGACGGCGTGGGCAGGCCCAGAGCAGTGGCCTCCTGCCGCTCGGCCTCACTGGTGAAGTGGAGTGCGGCGGATCCTTCCAGGTTGCGGCGCTCGATCAGCCGCAGCAGCCAGCGCTTACGCCCGGCGCTCTGGCGCAGGCTCCAGTGGTTGAGCTGGCCGATGCTGCGCAGCACGTAGGGCACCCGCTGGTGCCGCGCCACCGCCATACCGCTGGTGGAGGCGTAGGAGAACAGGGCGTGCACGTGGAGCAGATCGAACTCCAGCAGATGGCGAGTGAGCCAGCCGGTCAAGCCGGGCGCGATGGCGAATTCCCGCAGCGGACGCAGCAGGCGGCCCGGGGGGCTCCAGCGGGGGAAGGCCAGCACCGGCACCCCGTGGTGTTCGTGCCACACGCCTAGGGGCAGCTCGCTCAGCAGGCCCGGGCCGTCGTCGTTGGTGGTGAGGATTCGGGCCTCCACACCGCGCTGACGCAGGGCACCCACCATGGCGAGCACTGCCTGGCTGGGGCCACCGCGCCGGGGGCTGATCGAGGGGATGAGGTGGAGGACATGCAACGGATCCGTCATGCCGCCTCCAGCTCCACCCCCAGGTGCCTCTGCAGCCAGTTGCTGAGCACCATCAGCCCCCAGCGGCGGGCCCAGGGGCGCAGATCCAGGTCATTCGGTACCGGCGGCAGCTGATCCACCAGGCACTGGCCGAGGGCCAGATCGTCGTCAAACCAGCGCTGGAAGGGGAAACTGAAGCCCTGCTTGGGGCCGCTGCCCACCACGGGCAGCACTTCGGGCACCGCATCGCGCAGCAGCTGTTTGCCGCTGGCCAGGCGCCAGGCGGCGGGCTGGGCCGCCAGGGAGCGGAAGAGCTGGGCGTCCACCAGGGGCAGTCGTAGCTCCAGGCCATGGGCCATCGAGAACCCGTCGCTGTCGCGCAGCAGCTGCTTGCCCATGTAGACGCTGCTCTCCAGCCAGGCCACCTGGTCGGCGACGCTGGGGAAGCGCTCGGCATCGTTGAGATCCTCCCGGCTGGGGGGGTGCTCGTTCTGGGGGGGCAGACCCCAGTGGCGCAGCAGCCGGGCGGTTTCCGCCGGGGCGAACAGACCCCGCAGGCAGGCGTAGGTGTTCTGCACCGACGGCGGCTGGCGCAGGCCATCGGCCAGCCGCAGGGCGGCGCCCCGGCCCGTGCGCTCCAGGAGCTGGGCGGTGGGGGCCGTGAGCCCAGACAGGATGTGCTGGGCGGCCAGGGCCGGTGGCAGGCGGCGAAAGCTGGGATAGCCGCCGAACAGCTCATCGCCCCCCAGGCCGCTGAGCACCACCTTGAGGCCGATGCGGGCTGCCAACGCCGACACGCAGTAGGTGTTGAAGCCATCCACGCTGGGCTGATCCACCGCCGCCAGGAACCCCGGCAGGGCCTCCGCCGCCTCGGCGGCGGTAAGGCGCAGGCTGTGGTGCTGGCTGCCGAACTGCCGGGCCAGGGCGGCGGCCCGCTGCGATTCATCCAGAACCCGCTCCGCAAAGCCGATGGACAGGCTGGTGAGCCCGCCGCCGGCGAGGGCCAGCAGCGAGGCGGAGTCGAGGCCGCCGGAGAGGAAGAGCCCCACCGGCACATCAGCCAGCAGGTGGGCCCGCACGCTCTCCTGGAGAGCGCTGCGGGTGTGGGCCAACAGCTCCGGGTAGGCCAGGGGCGGCTCGGGGGCATAACTGGCCTGCCAGTGGGGCTGCACCTGCCAGGTGGGGGCCTGATGGGCGCCGTGGTCCTGCCAGAGGCCGAGGTGACCAGGCGGCAGAGCCGCCACCCCCTCCACCAGGGTGCCCTCGGCGGGCAGGCTGCCCAGCTGCAGGAAGCGGGCCAGTCCCTGCCCATCGAGGCGGCGGGGCACCCGGCCCGTGGCCAGCAGGGCCCGCAGCTCGGAGGCGAACAGCAGCTCGCCGCCCGGGCCCTGATGCAGGTAAAGGGGCTTGATGCCGTAGGGGTCGCGGGCCAGCACGGCGCGGCGGCGCTGGCGATCCCAGAGGCAGAAGGCGTACATGCCCCGCAGGCGGCCGAGGGCAGCGGTGCCGTAGCGGATCAGCAGCTGCAGCAGCACCTCGGTGTCGCTGCTGGAGTGGAAGTGGTGGCCGAGGCTTTCCAGCCGGCGCCTCAGCTCGAGCTGGTTGTAGATCTCGCCGTTGAACACCAGCAGCCAGCGGCCGCAGGCCGAAGCCATCGGCTGGTGGCCGCCGGGCGAGAGATCCTGGATCGCCAGGCGGCGGTGCACCAAGGTGACGCCCCCTTCGCGCCAGTGGCCGGCGCCATCGGGGCCGCGGTGGGCGAGGGCCCGATCGAGGGCCTGCGCCAGCGCCTCCGCATCGATCCCCTCCCTGAGGCTGAGCAGACCGGCAATGCCGCACATGGCCTAGGGCCCCTCCTGCTCAGGCGCGGGCGCCACAGCGGTGGCGAGGGCGGGCACCTGTGCCAGCAGGCGGCGCAGGTGAGCGGTGAAGGCAGCCTCGCCGAACCGCTCGGCCACGGCCGCCGCGAGTTGCTCCCGCTGATGCCAGAGGGGTTCGCCGTCCCCTTCCAGCAGGGCCTGCAGGGGGGGCGCCAGGGGAAGGCGCGGGTCCACCAGGCAGCCGAAACGGCCATCGGCGAGGGGATCGACGGATCCATCCCGATCGCCCGCCAGCACCGGGCAGCCGCTGCCCGCCGCTTCCAGGAACACGATGCCGAAGCCTTCCTTCTCGCTGGGCAGGGCGAACAGCGTGGCCAGGCGGTAGTGATCGGGCAGCTCGGCGGCGGCGATCCGGCCGGGCAGCAGCACCGCCTGGGTGAGACTGCGCTCGCGCACCAGGGCCCGCAGGCGGGGCAGGTCGTCGCCGGTGCCGCCGATCAGCAGGCGCAGATCCGGGACGTGCTCCAGCAGGGGGGGCATCGCCTCGATCAGGGCGTCCACGTGCTTGTAGCGATCGAGGCGGCTGAGGCGGGTGAGGCAGAAGATCAGGGGCTGATCGGGCGCCAGCCCGTAGCGCTCCAGCAGGGCCGGCGGCCGCGGCCCCGGCTGGAAGCTGCGCTCGCTGTAGGTGTTGGGCAGCACCGTGAGCTCGGGGCACCGGTCTCCCAGCTGACGGCGGAGCTGATCGCGGGTGAACCGGCTCACCGGCAGGAGGCGGTCGAGGCGGCGCAGGGCCCAGCGGCGCGGCCCCGGCCGCAGCTCCCACACGTCGATGCCGTGGGCGGTGGACCAGGCGGGACAGCCGCCCAGGCGGGCCAGCAGCCACTGGATCGGCGCGAAGTTGGGGTGGGTGGAGATCTGCAGCACCGGCTTGCGTCGCCGCAGGCCGGCCAGCTGGCGGCAAAGAAAGCGCGCCAGGGCGAGGGGAGCGATGCGGGAGCCGCAGGGGTGCAGCTCGATGCGGGGATCGAGCTGGGCGGGGCGGTGCTGGCGCCTGTCGTTGCGCACGAACACCCGCAGCCGCACTGGCGGGGGCAGCACCTGCAGCAGGCCCCGCAGCAGGGTGCGGCTGTAGATCTGAATCCCCCCCTCGCGGGCGTAGAGCTCGGGGATGAGCAGGTCGATGGTGGGAGCGGAGCGGGCCGGGGCAGGCAGGACGGCCCCCAGGGCCTGGAGCAGCCCGCTGGTGGCGGCCCCGTAGGAGAACCGGGCCACGTGCTCGTGGGCGGCCCGGCCCATGGCCCGCAGGCGCGCCGGATCCGAAAGGGCCTCCGCCAGGCAGGCCCGCAGGGCCTCGACATCGCCGGCGGGGAACATCCAGCCGGTGCGGCCCGGGATCACGAGATCGGCGGCCCCGCCCACGTGACTGCTGGCGATCACGGGCCGGCCCAGGTTCATGGCCTCGTTGAGGGCCAGGCCCCAGGTTTCGCCGTTGCCCAGCGAGGGCAGCACCAGCAGGTTTCCGAGGGCATAGGCCCGGGGCATGGCCGCCTGATTCTGGAACCCCACGACCAGCACGCGCCCGGGGGCCAGCGCCGCCGCCCGGGTCCGCAGCTCCCCCTCCAGGGCACCGGCCCCCAGCAGCACCAGCACGGCGGTGGGGTGGCACAGGGCGGCGAAGGCCTCCAGCAGATCGAGGGGCCGCTTCTTGGCCTCGAACTTGCCGGCGAACAGCACCACCGGCGCGTCCTGGGCGATGCCCAGCTCGGCCCGCCAGGCCCGGGCCTCCCGTTCCGCCGCCGGCGCCGCCGCCTGGAAGCGGTCGTTGTCGACGGCGTGGGGGGCCAGCACGATCCGGTGCTCCGGTATGCCGCAGGCCCGCAGGTAGGCGGCATTGGCCTGGCCCACCGCCAGGGCCGCCGCAAAGCGGCGAAACAGCAGGCGCCGCAGCTGGCGGGCGAGCCACGGCCTGATGCCGCGGGCGCGGGCGAGATCGTGGGAATCGCCGCGCAGCAGCAGGGGGATGCGCCAGAGGCGCGGATCCAGCAGCAGGCGCAGGTGGCTGCGGTAGGCGTAGCCGAACAGCAGCACCGCATCGGGCTTCCAGGCCATCAGCTCGGCCACCAGGGTGGGGTTGTGGAGCCCGCCGAAATGGTGGGTGCCGGGATCGGCGGAGACGTTGGCCACGAAACGGCTCCGGTAGCCCTCCAGCAGCGGCACATCCCACTGCAGGCTGTGGCCGAAGCCCCGGTCGTGGCGGTCGGCGACTCCGAAATCCCAGAGGTGGAACACCATGAGTTCCAGGCCGGGCTCGGCGGCCAGCCGGGCGAACCAGGGGGCGTAGTACTGAATCGGGTGGCTCACCACCACCGCCAGACGCGTGCTCACACCGGCAAGACCTTGCGCACCAGCCAGATCACGGCCGAATAGATCACCACCCACTGGAAGGCGGCGGCAGCGAAGGTGCTGGCCACGAACTCATACGACACCACCCAGAGCAGCAGCAGGGTGAGGCTGATCACGCCGGGGCTGGTGAGCAGCAGCTGGCGGCGGCCCAGGTTGGCGCTCAGGCGCAGCAGGGCGCCGCAGCTCGTGCCCACGAGGAGGGGGCCGAACAGATCGCCGAAGTTGCCGATGGCCTCGGCGAGGAAGCCCCAGGCGATGTAGGTGGTTTCGGTCTGCTCGCGGGTGGCCTGACGGCCGAAGTGGAGGTTGAGCAGCACCTGGCCCTCCTGGCTGCGCACCTTCTCGCTGGCGAGCACCCGGGGCACGAGCACCTGGGGGATCACGGCGTAGCTCTCACCGTCCATGGAGGG
>JBMLOS010000062.1:0-5271 GCA_049242845.1 Prochlorococcaceae cyanobacterium | reverse complement strand
TCACCCACTAGCGGATTGAGTTGGGCCAGGGCGAGGCGCATCAGGGATGTTTGAGGCGGCGGTTGAAGCTCGGATCGCCCAGGCCGTAGAGATTGTGCTCCAGCAGTATTGGCAGCAAGGCCGCTGGTAGTTGGGCGGGGTCGGGGGCCTGCCGCATTGTTGAGCTGGCGGTGGCGGGAACCTGCAGGGGCAGGATCACCACCCGGCCCCCCAGCTCCGCGAGCCGCGCCAGCTGTTCGCTCTGCAGGGGCCAGCCCGCCCGGGGGGCGATCGCCAGCACGCAGGCCTTCAGCACGGCTTCGACCTGCTTCCAGCTGGGGATCTGGACCGCTAAATCACTGCCAACCACAAACACCAGTTCGCGGCCCGGCCAGGAAGCTGCGGCTCGCTCCAGGGCGGTGATTGCCCAAGGGCTACTGAGCTCCTGCCGGTGGCTGAGCCTTGGATCGCCGATGGCTCTCACTAGCTGCCCCAGCAGGGTGGATCGTTGCTCCAGAGGGGCGCCGTGCTGTTTTTGGGGGTTGTCGCTGGCCCAGGTTGCTACTTGGGGATAAAGCCGCAGCAGTCCTTCCAGCAGGGCCTGGTGGCCGCGGGTGGGCGGGTCGGCGCTGGTGCCGAATAAGGCGACCGGCGCCTCTCCTGCGTTAATTACCCCGTTGCTCATGGCAGCAGGGCCTGCAGGTTGGCGGGGGGCTCGGTTCGATCGCCCAGCCATAGGCGTACCTGGGGATCAGTGAGGGCCAGGCGCCGCAGCAGGGCGCCGGGTCGGCCACCTCGCTGGGCGCTCCGCAGCAGTTCGGCGGCGGCGAGCCGGCCGGTTAGCCGGGTGGTGTGCACGGCCAGGGCCGCCTGGGCCAGGGCTACCGGTGCGGCAGGAGCGAGGCTGAGCCCTCCGGTGAGCGGTGCTGCCAACAGCAGCAGCTGGCGCAGCGCCCCTAGGGCCAGCTGGATGCCGATCTGGGCGCCGCCCAGCAGGGCGTTGTGGCCGGAAAGTCGCCGCAGCAACTGGCGAGCTCCGGCGCCGTGCATCGGCAGGCCGTAAAGCTGGCAAAGCTGTAGCACCAGGGCTGTGTCGCAGGCCAGGCCGCCGGCCAGATCCAGCAGCAGCAGGGGGTTGGCGGCCACCCCGGTGGCCTTGAGGGCGGCGAAGCGGCCGATCAGGGTCTGGGCCTGGCGGCGTCCCTGCCGCAGCCGGTGGGCGTGGAGGCTCTGGCTGAACCGATCCGCGGCCCGCAGGGCGTTGAGCCCCAGCAGCAGGGCTCCGTGCTCCCCCAGCAGCTGCTGCAGGGTGCGGCGCAGGGGCTCCACCTCCGCCTCGCCCCGCAGGCTGCGCACCCGGCCGTCCTCCAGCAGTTGCGGGCGGCGCGGGGCGGCGGCCACCGCGATCGGCTCGAGGCCGTGGGCGGCCGGCGGCAGTCGGCGGCGGATGCTGGCGAGCAGGGCCTCGCGCTCCGCCTCGGGCCAGCAGTCGCAGCGGTTGAGCACCAGCAGCACCGGCTTGCCGCTTGCCAGCAGGGTTTCCAGCGCCTCCAGCTCCACGCGGGTCAGGTCGCCGTCGAGCACCAGCAGCACCAGATCCGCCCTCAGGGCCAGGCGGCTGGCGAGGCGGGTGCGGGCTTCGGCGGCGATCTCATCGATGCCGGGTGTGTCCACCAGATCGATGCCGGCGAGGCCTGCGATCGGTTCGCTCCAGGGCCGGCTCTCCTGGCGCCGGGTGCAGCCGTGGGCCACATCCGTGGCGAAGGCCTCCTCCCCCAGCAGGGCGTTGAGCAGGCTCGACTTGCCCACCCCCACCCGGCCGAACACCGCCAGGCGCGGCCGGCGCTCCTCCAGGCGCAGCAGCTGCCGGTCGAGGCCCGCCAGCTCCGGGCCCAGCAGGGCCTGCTCCCGGCCGGTGAGCTGCAGCTCGGTGCGCCAGCGGCGCAGCAGCAGCCGGCAGCGCTCCGCCGTGGGGGGCGGCGTGCCGCGGGGACGGGGCGGGGCGGCGGTGCTCATCGCCGCTCCTCCGCCGGGCCGTTGGGGGCACCGTCAGCTCCGTTCTCCGCGAAGGGCTGGGGGCGCCGCCACCAGCCCGCCAGCACCGCCAGCACCGCCTCGGCGCCGATCACCCCCACGAAGCCCCCGAATTCATCCACCACCACCTTGATGCCGCTGCTGTTGCGGCGGAAGCCGGTGAGCAGCCGATCGGCGCGGATCATCTCGGGCACGTAGTCCACCGGTTCGCACAGCTCCACCGCCGTCATCGCCCCCTCCTGCTGGAGCAGGGCGCTGAGCAGCCGCTCCCGGTTCGCCACGCCCAGCACCTCGTCCACCTCCTCCCCGAGCACCACCCACCAGGAGGAGGGATTGGCCAGCAGGGTGGGCCGCAGGCTCTCGAGGCTGGCCTGGCCCGCCAGGGTGGGCGCCGCCACCCGGGGAACCATCAGGTCGCGGGCCGTGAGGTCGTTCAGCTGGAACACCTTGGCGATCATCGCCGCCTCATCGGCCTCGATCTGGCCCTTCTGGGAGCCGAGCCGCGCCAGCAGGCGGATCTCCTCCTCGTCGGTGCTGAGCTCGTTCTCGGCGCTCATGCCCGGCAGCAGCCGCTCCAGCACCAGCACCAGCGGCAGCATCAGCCGCACCAGCAGCGCCAGGGTGGTGGCGCTGGCCAGGGAGATCGGCAGGGCGAGCCGGCTGCCGAAGGCCTTGGGAAGGATCTCGCCGAGCAGCATCACCAGCACCGTGAGGCCCACCGAGAACAGGGGCAGCACCACGCCGCCGATGCCGTGGCGGGCGAAGACGGCGCTGGCGAAGCCGCCCACCATCAGGCTGCCGAAGATGTTGAAGGTGTTGTTGGCGATCACCAGCACCGCCAGGGTGCGGCCCATGCGGCTGCGCAGCTGCTCCAGCCGCCGGGCGCCGCCGGAGGGGCGGGGCCGGTTGGCCAGCTCGTGCACCCGGATCGGGCTCACGGTGAGCACCGCCGCCTCCACGCCCGAGCAGAGCGCCGAGCCCAGCAGCATCACCACCACCAGCAGGGCCAGAAGGAGATAGTCGTTCATCCTTGCGGGGCGACGGCCCGGGCAACTGCGGCTGGGCGGACGGCGGGGCGGAACAAGGGGGGACTCTCGGTGGACGGGGGCCGCGGAAGCGCCGGGAGGGGATCGCCCTCTCCCGCAGGGCAGGTTCTCTGTATTAAACCGGCCTGTGCCATCGTCGCTCAGACGCCCGTCCCCGCCGTTCATGGCCACGCCCACGGCCTTTCCCACCCCGCTCGATGCTGCGGTGTTCGCCGACCGGCGCAGCCGCTTCCTGCATCGCCTCGGCGGCGCGGCGGCCGTGATCCCGGGGGCTCCGCTGGTGACGCACCACGCGGATGTGGAGCATCCCTTCCGCCAGAACAGCGATTTCTGGTACCTCACCGGCTTCGATGAGCCCGGTGCCGTGGCCATCTTCCTGCCCCACCGGCCCGACTGCCCCTTCGTGCTCTTCGTGGAGCCCAAGGATCCCGGCGCGGAGGTGTGGAACGGTTTCCGCTGGGGCTGCGAGGGGGCGGTGGAGGCCTTCGGTGCCGACCGCGCCCATCCCATCGGCGAGCTGGCCCAGCGCCTCGGCGAGTACCTGCAGGGGGCGGAGGGCATCGCCTTCCGGGTGGGGCGCCATCCTTCTGTGGAGCCCCTGGTGCTGCAGGCCTGGGCCCACCAGCTCGATCGGGCCCCCCGCAGCGGTGGCGCCGCCCTGGGTCTGGTGGCTCCTTGCACCTTGCTGCACGAGCTGCGGCTGCGCAAGACTCCCGAGGAGCTCGATCGCCTGCGGGAGGCGGCGCGCATCTCGGCCGAGGCCCATGAACGGGCCCGCCAGGTGGCCCGGCCCGGGCTCACGGAGCGGCAGGTGCAGGCGGTGATCGAACAGCACTTCCTCGAGCAGGGCGCCCGCGGCCCCGCCTACGGCTCGATCGTCGCCGGGGGCGACAACGCCTGCGTGCTCCACTACACCGCCAACAGCGCCCCCCTGCGGGACGGCGACCTGCTGCTGATCGATGCCGGCTGCTCCCTGGCGGACTACTACAACGGCGACATCACCCGCACCTTTCCGGTGAACGGCCGCTTCAGCGGCGAGCAGCGGGCCCTCTACGAACTGGTGCTGGCGGCCCAGGAGGCGGCGGTGGCCGCGGTGCGGCCGGGGGCCACCGCCGAGGGGGTGCACGCCACCGCCGTGGAGGTGCTGGTGGAAGGCCTGCTGGAGCTGAAGCTGCTGAGCGGTTCGCGCGACGGGCTGATCGAGCAGGGCGTCTACCGCCACCTCTACATGCACCGCACCGGTCACTGGCTGGGGCTTGATGTCCACGACGTGGGCGCCTACCGGCTGGGCGAGCATCCGGTGGCGCTCGAGGAGGGCATGGTGCTCACGGTGGAGCCCGGGCTGTACGTGAGCGACCGGTTGCCGGTGCCGGAGGGTCAGCCTGCGATCGAGGAGCGCTGGAAGGGGATCGGCATCCGCATCGAGGACGACGTGGCTGTGAGCGCCCACGGCCATGAGGTGCTCACCGCCGCGGCCCTCAAGACCCCCTTGGCGATGGAGCGCTGAAGGCGCCGCCGCCCTCCAGCCACTCCAGCAGGGGCTCCGGTGCCAGGGCGGCGGTGCAGGGCAGGATCCATTCGGCGCCGGCTGCCCGCAGGTTCTGCTCGTAGCGCAGGCGGTTCTGCTCCTGCCCCTGCCCCTGCAAGTGGGGCGGCGCCACCGCCAGGCTGAACAGGGGCTGGCCCGGGCAGGCCTCCCGGGCCCGCACCACGGTGAGCACGTCGGCGACGGTGTCGCCCAGATAGGCCACCGGCGGTGCACCGGGGCCGAGCGGCCCCCCGGCCAGAGCGCCGGCCAGCCGCAGCAGGCCGGTGGGGTCGGGCTTCTCGGGGGCCTCGCCCATGGCGATCAGGGGGGCCTCCTCCAGCCCCAGCCGCTGGTTCAGCACATAGCGGGCCGAGGGCGGCTCGGCGCCGCTCACGAAGCCCCAGGCGATCCCTGCCCGGCTGAGGGACTCGAAGAAGGGACGCTCCACCAGCAGTGGCTCGCTGCCGATGAAGCCCCGCCACTGCCGGGGGTCTCCCTCGGGATCTCCGCCGAAGTAGAAGCCGCCGAACACCTCCACCAGCTCCCCGTAGGCGGGCAGGCTCCAGGCGGGTTCGGCCGGGGGGGGGGGCCGGGGGGGGCGCCCCCCCCCCCCGCGGGGCGGGCCAGGGGGGTTGCCGCCGCCCCCCCCGGGGGGGGGGACCAAAGCCCCCCCCCCCGGGCCCC
>JBMLOS010000061.1:0-3767 GCA_049242845.1 Prochlorococcaceae cyanobacterium | reverse complement strand
CGCATGCTGTGCAGGATCACCTCGGCGGCCCGCAGGATGCCGGGGCTGATGCTCACCAGCCCCACGCAGCTGCCGGCCCGCAGCTCCTTCAGCAGGTTGAGCTCATGGCGGAAGTCGTTGAGGTCCACCGGCACGGCCCGCACCCCATGGCGCTTGGCGATCTCCTCCACCGGCTGGAGGAAGTAGCGGCTGGTCACCACGGTGCCGTTGTTGGAGCTCTCCAGCACCGCCTCGAGCTCCTCCATCGGCACCACCTCAACCGGGACCTCCAGGTTGGGGGTGAGCTCCTCGGCGATCAGGTGGGAGGCGCCGATGTCCTCCCGCGGGGTGCTCACCAGCAGGCGGGCACCGCAGCGGAGGCGCCAGTCGATCTCGCGGGTGAGCAGGTCGCGGGCCTGCTGCAGGGTGCAGCCGGCGTTGAGCAGGCCATCGACGCTCTGACGCACCTCCCGGTCGATGTCCGGCAGGGCCTTCTGGCGCGGACCGGGTGGCAGGCGGATCTCGCGGGGATTCTGCTGGTCGCGCACGTAGATGCCGGAGCCGGCCATGGCCTCCACGACGCCGTCGTTCTCCAGCTGGCGGTAGACCTTGCTGATCGTGTTGCGGTGCAGGCCGGTCTGCATGGCCAGCTGCCGCGTGCTCGGCAGCCGGTGGCCGGGCGGGTAGTGGCGGGCAGCGATGGCAAAGCAGATCTGGTTGTAGAGCTGCGTCGACGCCGGGATGTCGCTTTCCTGCTGAATGTGGAATCGCACGCCGGAGGGGACAGAGCTTTCGCCGGCCACCCTAAGGATCGAATCGCCGCGTGACAATTGTTCCGTTGTCCCATGGTGATGTGCCGGTCGCGCTCGCCGGCGCCATGCCGGGACAATGGGGACCGCCGCGCCGCCCCCGCCATGGCCTCTCCCGCAGTGTCCAGCCCTGCCGCGACCGGGGCCGGCTGGGTGGAGATCCCGGTGCCCGCCGCCCCGGAGGTGGCCCCCACCGAGCTGCGCTGCTGGTGGGAACCGGGCCGCCGCGGCCCCGCAGCGGCGGCGGTGCTGGTGCTGCCGGAGGTGTTCGGCGTGAACGACTGGGTGCGGCGGGTGGCCGGCCGCCTGGCCGCCGAGGGCTATGACGCCCTGGCCCTGCCTCTGTTCGCCCGCACGGCGCCGGATCTGGAGCTTGCCTACGACGAGGCCAGCCTGGCGGAGGGGCGGCGCCACAAGGACAGCACCACAGCGGCCCAGATCCTGGCGGACGTGGCCGCGGCGGCCGGCTGGCTGGAGGGGAGTGGAGCACGACCCCTGGGCTGCGTGGGGTTCTGCTTCGGCGGACATGCCGCCCTTCTGGCCTCCACCCTGCCGGTGATCACGGCCACGGCCGATTTCTATGGAGCCGGGGTGGCCGCGGGCAGGCCCGGCGGCGGCGCCCCCAGCCTCACGGAGGTGCCGCGGGTGCCGGGGCGGCTGCTCTGCGTCTGCGGCAGCCGCGATCCGCTGATCTCGCCTGAGGAAGGGGCAGCGATCCGTGCCGCCCTGGAGGCCGCAGGCACCGGGCGGCACCGCTACCTGGAGCTGGAGGCCGGGCATGGCTTCCTGTGCGATGCCCGAGCGGACCACGTGCCCGCCGCCGCCGAACGGGGCTGGCAGGAGATGCTGCAGTTCTTCGCCGCCCACCTTCACCCGGCAGGCTGAGCCGGCGGGGTCGCTCAGCCGGCGGTGGCCTCGGTGCGGCTCTCGGCTTTCTCGCCGCGCGGCTCGGGCTTGGGCTTGGCGCCGGGGGTCTTGCCGCCGGCCACCTTGCGGGGGCTGAGGAACATGATCATGTTGCGGCCCTCCCTCTTGGGGGGCTGCTGAATCTCGGCCGCCTCCTCGAGGTCCTTGGCCATGCGCATCAGCAGGGTCTCGGCCAGAGCGGTGTGCTGGATCTCCCGACCGCGGAAGATCACGGTGCACTTCACCTTGTCGCCGGCGCGGAGGAAGCGGGTGGCCTGACCGATCCGCACGTCGTAGTCGTGCTGGTCGATCTTGTAGCGCATCTTCACCTCCTTGACCTCGGTCTGGTGCGACTTCTTCTTGGCCTCCTTGGCCTTCTTCTCCTGCTCGAACTTGTACTTGCCGTAATCCATGATCCGGCACACCGGCGGATCGGCCTTCTCGCTCACCAGCACCAGGTCGAGCTCCCGATCGCGGGCCACCTCCAGGGCCGCCTCCCGCGTGATCACCCCCAGCTGACTGCCGTCGGCATCGACCACCCGGAGGCTGGGGTAACTGATGCGTTCGTTGATATTGGGCAGCTCCCGGACAGGAGCACGGCGGTCAAAACGGGGACGGGGAGGCATTCAGAGGGGCGAAGGTTTGCTGGTGCTGTCCCCTGGGCAACGGCACCAGGGAGGAACGGCAATGGTTCACCCTAGAACGGCTGCGATCTCCTCGGCTGCCTGTTGCGTCACGTCACCGTGGGTGGTGTCGCCGCCGAGCCACAGGGGGGTGTGCTGGCGGCGGAACCAGGTGCGCTGGCGCTTGGCGAACTGCCGGGTGCGCTGTTCAGTGAGGCGCCGGGCCTCCCCCTCGTCGATCTCGCCCCGCAGCAGGCGCCGGGCCTCGCCATAGCCGATGGTGTCCAGCAGGGGCAGGGCATCGCCGTGGCGCTCGATCAGCCGGCGGGTTTCCTCCACGAGCCCGGCGGCGTAGAGGGCCCCGGTGCGGCGCTGGATCCGCTGGCGCAGATCCGGCGGATCGAGGCCCAGTTCAAGCACCCGCCAGGGGGGAGGGTTGCGCCGCTGCTGGCGGGAAAGGGGACGGCCGGTGGCGTAGAGCACCTCCAGGGCCCGCTGGGTGCGCACCGCGTCCGCCGCGGCGATCCGGGCGGCCGCCTCGGGATCCGCCTGCCGCAGCAGGGCATGGCAGGCGGGCTGCCCCAGGGCCGTGAATTGCTGGCGCAGCTGCGGCTGGGGGGGCACGGCGGGGGGCTCGAGCCCCTGGGTGAGGGCCTGCAGATAGAGGCCGCTGCCCCCCACCAGCAGGGCCACCCCGCGGCGGGCGTGCTCCCGGGCGATCGCCTCGAGGGCCACGGCCCTGAACTCCTGCAGGGTGATCGGCCGGTCGGGGGGGCGCAGATCGAGCAGTTCGTGGCGCACCCGCTGCCGCTGGGCCGCCGTGGGCTTGGCGGTGCCGATGTCCATCCCGGCATAGAGCTGGCGCGAATCCACCGACAGCACCGCCAGGTCGAAGCGGTCGGCCAGTTCGATGCCCAGGTCGGTCTTGCCGCTGGCGGTGGGGCCGAGCAGCACCACCACCACGGGGGCCTCTGCGGCCTCGGGGACGGCGACACCGGCGGGCTCGGCGGGCACGGGGAAAAGGGCAGCGGCGGCCACTTTGCAGGGTCACGTCCACAGCAGCGGCTGCACCCCCGGGTCAAATGCCTCCCCAGAAGTGGCTGGAAGCCTCTCCAGGCCGCCGGTGCTAAATTGACCCTCGCGGCAAGGCCTGTGAAGGCTTTGCGCCCCTTCCGCCGCGGGATTCCGCCGTCCTGTGACCCTCCCCTGGCGACAACCACCCGCATGAGCGACGCCACCAAAGTCCAGGCCGCCTACGGCGCCGAGCAGATCCAGGTGCTGGAAGGCCTGGAGCCGGTGCGCAAGAGGCCCGGCATGTACATCGGCTCCACCGGGCCGCGGGGTCTGCACCACCTGGTGTACGAGGTGGTCGACAACTCGGTGGACGAGGCCCTGGCCGGCCACTGCGACAGCATCCTGGTGGTGCTGCACGACGACGGCTCCGCCAGCG
>JBMLOS010000060.1:0-18725 GCA_049242845.1 Prochlorococcaceae cyanobacterium | reverse complement strand
ACCCGGAAACGGTGTCCACCGACTACGACACCAGCGATCGCCTCTATTTCGAGCCCCTCACCCTCGAGGACGTGCTCAACGTGATCGAGGCCGAGCGCCCCGAGGGCGTGATCGTGCAGTTCGGCGGCCAGACGCCCCTGAAGCTGGCGATCCCGCTGCTGCGCTGGCTGGAGAGCCCCGAGGGCCGCGCCACCGGCACGCGCCTGTGGGGCACCTCGCCCGAATCGATCGACACCGCGGAAGACCGGGAGCAGTTCGAGGCGATCCTGCGCCGGCTCGACATCCGTCAGCCGCGCAACGGCCTGGCCCGCAGCGAGGCCGAAGCCCGTGCCGTGGCTGCTCGGGTGGGTTACCCCGTGGTGGTGCGCCCGAGCTACGTGCTCGGCGGCCGCGCCATGGAGGTGGTGTACGACGAGGAGGAACTGAACCGCTACATGGTGGAGGCGGTGAACGTGGAGCCCGACCACCCGGTGCTGATCGATCAGTACCTCGAGAACGCCACCGAGGTGGATGTGGATGCCCTCTGCGATGCCACCGGCCGGGTGGTGATCGGCGGCCTGATGGAGCACATCGAGCCGGCCGGGGTGCACTCCGGCGATTCCGCCTGCGCCCTGCCGGCGGTGAGCCTGGCGGAAGAGGCCCTGGCCACGATCCGCCAGTGGAGCGAGGCGCTGGCCCTGGCGCTGCAGGTGAACGGCCTGATCAACCTCCAGTTCGCCGTGAAGGACGGCGAGGTGTTCATCATCGAGGCCAACCCGCGGGCATCGCGCACGGTGCCCTTCGTGGCCAAGGCCACCGGTGTGCCCCTGGCCAAGGTGGCGAGCCAGATCATGTCCGGCCGCACGCTCGAGCAGATCGGCCTCACCACCGAACCCGTGCCGCCGCTGCAGGCCGTGAAGGAGGCAGTGCTGCCGTTCAAGCGCTTTCCCGGTGCCGATTCGCTGCTGGGCCCGGAGATGCGCTCCACCGGCGAGGTGATGGGCACCGCCAGCAGCTTCGGCCTGGCCTACGCCAAGGCCGAGCTGGGGGCCGGCGAGGCGCTGCCCACCAGCGGTGAGGTGTTCCTCTCCACCCACGACCGCGACAAGGCGGCCCTGGTGCCGGTGGCCCGCCGGCTGGCGGAGCTGGGCTTCCAGCTGATCGCCACCGAGGGCACCGCCGCCTCCCTGCGGCAGGCCGGCCTGGCGGTGGAGAGCATCCTCAAGGTGCACGAGGGCCGGCCCAACATCGAGGACGCGATCCGCTCCGGTCGCATCCAGCTGGTGATCAACACACCGGTGGGGCGCCAGGCCGCCCACGACGACAGGTACCTCCGCCGCGCCGCCATCGACTACGCGGTGCCGGCCGTGACCACCCTGGCCGGGGCCCGTGCCGCCGTGGCGGCGATCGCATCGCTGCAGGATGAGGCCCTGCCGGTAAATGCCCTGCAGGACCTGCACCAACCCTGGAGCTGAGCGGATCCCTGGCCGCCGCGAAAGCGCTGGCCGCGCTGCTGCCTCTCAGCGCCGGCGTCTGGCTCTGGGAGGCTCCGGCTGCAGGTCGCGCTGAACCATGAACCAGATCCAGCCAGTGAACCCTGCCAGGGAACCTCCGAAACCCACCAATAGAATCGGACGCATCCACAGCGAATCGAAGGTGCGGAGGTTGGCCCGCTCCGGCTGCTGCGGGTCGTAGAGAACGGGCACCCGTTCTCCGGTTTCAAACGACTGCTGGGAGGACGCCAATGGCACGAAGTGATGCTTCACTCCGGCCCCATCGTGAAACTCCACCACCGGTGATCGCGTGCTGCTCACCTCGCGGTAGGAAGACTGTCCCTTGAGCCGGACGCTGGTGGAGCGTCGCTCTCCCACGACGACACCCGTGCCGGGGCGGGCCTGGCCCAGGAAGAGCACGGTCTGCAGGAACCAGACCACGCCCCAGGCCAGGAGCAGGCTGCCGATGAAAACGAACAGGCCACAGATCAGCTGCGGCATGCGGTCTTCTGAGCTCGCTGGGGGATCCATGGGCAGCCGGGCGGTTCCGTCATCCTGGCGCTGATCCGCAACCCACCACCAGCGCGTCACCGGCACTTTGGAGAACACGGCGCCTCCGGCTCACGAACAAGGATCAACGAAGGCGGCGGCGGAACCTGCACCTTGACCAGCCCCCTGGCCTCGCCCGTTGCTTCCTAGGGTCGAGGCACCCCCCCTGCCACCCCGATTCCGTGAGCGCCACCCTCCTTTCCGCCCCCATCGCCCCAGGCAGCGACTGCACCGCTGCCTTCCGGGCCGCCTACGAGAACCGCTACACCTGGGATCCGGGCTTCCCCGGCTACCGCGGCCGCTGCGTGTGGGAGCAGGACGACCGCCGCGTTGAGGGCACCTTCAGCGTGGGCGCCGACCTCAAGGCCAGCGTGGAGGGCATCGACGACGAGGAGGTGCAGAAGGCGGTCGCCTCCCAGCTGTGGGAGGTGGCGATCCACCGAGTGCGCCGCAGCTTCGAGCAGACCCATGGCGCCAACACCTTCACCGCCGGCGACACCGATGCCGTGGGCACTGAGGTGATCGTGGGCGGCAAGGGGGAGGGCGACCGCTACCGCATCAAGGACCGGGTGGTGACCATGGTGCACCGCCACATCCACGGCACCGTGGTGACGATCTTCACCGGCAGCGTCACCGACACCGGCAGCGGTTACCTCAGCCACACCTATTCGAGCCGCTACGCCGATCCCGCCACCGGCACCCCCCGCGGCGGCACCAGCCACTTCACCGACACCTTCGAGCCCCTCGGCGAAGGCGGCCCCTGGGTGCTGAGCGAGCGGGTGGTGGAGACCGAGGCCCACGGCGACGTGCCCGCCGGCCGGCAGGTGTTCCGCTTCCTCGATCTGGCTGCCCTGGTCTGATCTCTGCTTCCTGATTCCGTGTCCGGGCAGGTGGCGGGCTGCCTCTGCCCGTGACACCATCCAGGCAAGCCGAATCTGTGCTTGTGGAGCTCCTCGATCAGATCAACGGCATCGTCTGGGGCCCGATCACCTGTTGGCTGATTGGCCTCACCGGCCTCTACCTGATGGTGGGCCTCCGCTTCATGCCGCTGCGCAGGATCGGCTTCGGCTTCCGGCATGCCATCGCCTCGATCGGCAACAGCAGTGGCGAAGGGGATGTGACCGCCTTCCAGGCCCTCAATACCTCCCTGGCAGCCATGGTGGGCACCGGAAACGTGGCCGGCGTGGCCACCGCCATCGCGGTGGGCGGCCCCGGCTCGTTGTTCTGGATGTGGATGATCGCCCTGGTGGGCATGGCCACCAAGTACGCCGAATCGGTGCTGGCGGTGCACTACCGCCAGGTCAACAGGCTCGGCGATCACGTGGGTGGGCCGATGTACTTCATCCGCAATGGCCTCGGTCCGCGCTGGACCTGGCTGGGGGTGCTCTTCTCCCTCTTCGGGATCCTGGCGGGCTTCGGCATCGGCAACAGCGTGCAGGCCCATGAGCTGGCCCTGGTTCTCCACCGGTCCATGGGAGTGCCGGAGCTGGCCAGCGGCCTGGTGATGGCGGCGATCACCTACATGGTGCTGGTGGGCGGCATCCGGCGCCTCGGCAAGGTCAGCGAGGTGGTGGTGCCGCTGATGATCATCGTGTACGTGGTCGGAGGCGGCGTGATCGTGCTGGCCAACTTCGATCGCCTGCCGATGGCCATCGGCGTGATCCTCTCCGATGCCTTCACCGGCCAGGCCGTGGCCGGCGGTGCCCTGGGGGTGACGATCCAGAAGGGCGTCGCCCGCGGCATCTTCTCGAACGAGGCGGGCCTCGGCACCGCCCCGATCGCTCAGGCGGCCGCCCGGCCCGCCGATCCGGTGCTGCAGGGCAGCATCTCGATGATCGGCACCTTCATCGACACGATCGTGGTGTGCTCGGTGACCGGCCTGGTGGTGGTGATGAGCGGCACCTGGGAATCGGGCCAGTCCGGGGTGGCCCTGGCCATGACGGCCTTCGACTGGGGCATGCCCGGCGGCCAGTGGCTGGTGACCTTCTCCACCGTGCTCTTCACCGCCACCACCATCCTCGCCTGGGGCTATTACAGCGAGCGCTGCCAGGAGTTCCTCTTCGGGCTGCGGACCATCAAGCCCTTTCGCTACCTGTTCGCGGCGGCTGTCGTGTTCGGCGCCATCAGCTCCCAGGAGGGGCCGAATGCCCTCAGCCAGCTGAAGGCCACCACCATGGTCTGGACCGCCGCCGACATCTTCAACGCCCTGATGGCCTTACCCAACCTGATCGGGCTGCTGCTACTCTCCGGCACTCTCTTTGCACTCACCCGGAGCTACAACTTCGAGCCTGCACTGGCTACCGGGGAGGAGGAGGGCCCGCTCTGAGCCGCTCCCTCCGGGCCAGCCGGGCTCCCGCCGTTCAGGCGGGCTCCGGCAGGGCGGGGATCGAGCGCAGCTTCTCGTTCAGCTGCATCGCCATCGACTGCCGGCCCACCGCCAGCACCTTGAGCGTGTCCTCATGCAGCCGCAGCTGGGCATCGGCCACCTGCATGCCCCGCACCAGTTCCTTCACGTCCTGCGGCAGGGTGTTGAGGTCGTATCGCTTGCCTTCAAAGGTCAGCACGGGCGGCTGCTGGTTGGCGTCGGTCACAGCGATTCGGTGGATGCAGCCTCAGCTTAGGCAGTGTCCCTGCCGCGCACCCCAGGGCGCTTGAAGATGAACATGAGCAACGGCCCCACCTGGGTGGTTTCGATCAACTCCCAGCCCTGCCGGCCCAGCTGATTGAGAAATCCCTGCAGCTGCTCGGCCGGGTGCATCGCCTTGCGGGGGCCGCCCTTGTACTGATCTGGAAATTCCCGCTGCAGGAATTCGGGGCTCAGGGCGCCACCCAGGCGGTTGCTGTCCTCCTTCGGGTTGGGAGGACCCGGCGGGCTGTTGCTCTCCACGTTGATGTGGAGCACCCGGTACTCCCACAGCGGTTGGGCGGTTTCCTCCGCAGCGGCCGGCTCGGCTGGCCGCGGTGGCGGCTGGCCCCCCGGGGCGGGGCCTTCGGATCCGGGCAGCAGGGGCTCCATCAGATCTTCACCCTAGGTGGATGAACTGGCGCTCGCAGAGGTCGCGGTAACGGCCCCCCGCCGCCATCAGCTCGCCGTGGCTGCCCTGCTCCACGATGGTTCCGCGCTCGAGCACCACGATCCGGTCGGCTTCCTGCACCGTGGCGAGCCGGTGGGCGATCACCAGCACGCTCCGGCCCGCCATCGCCTGCTCGAGGCCCTGCTGCACGGCCTCCTCGGCCTCGGCATCGAGGGCGCTGGTGGCCTCGTCCAGCAGCAGCACCGCCGGATCGCCGAGCACAGCCCGGGCGATCGCCAGCCGCTGCAGCTGGCCGCCGGAGAAGTTGCTGCCCCGCTCCTCGATGCGGCTCTCGTAGCCCTGCGGCAGGGCCTCGATGAAACCGGCCGCATTGGCCGTTCGAGCGGCGCGGCGGATGTCCTCGGGGCTGGCCGCCCGCCCGAAGGCGATCGCCTCGGCCACGGTGCCGGAGAACACCCGGCTCTGCTGGGGCACCAGCGCCACCGCCCGGCGCAGCTCCCGGGCCCGCAGGTCTGCGAGATTGCGGCCATCCAGCAGCACCTGGCCCTGGTCGGCCACGTTGAAGCGCAGCAGCAGGGAAAACAGGGTGCTCTTGCCGGCGCCGGAGGGGCCCACCAGCGCCACCACCTGCCCGGGCTCGACCCGCAGATCGAGCTGGTGCAGAACCTCCTGGCCGGGTTCGTAGCCGAAGCTCACCTGCTCCAGCACCAGCTCACCCCGCACCGCCCCGAGGGGGGCGGCATCGGGGCGGTCGGGGGGTTCCACCGGCTCCGCCTCGATCGCCCGCAACCGCCGCAGGGAGGCCTGGCCCTGCTGGAATTCGTTGAAATTGGTGGTGAGGTGGGAGATCGGGTCGATCAGCATCAGCAGGCCCGCCACGAAGCTGCTGAATCCCTGGCTGTCGAGCCCGCCCGCCTGGATCCGGGCCGCTCCGATCAGCAGCACCGCCAGAATGCCCCCCGCCTCCAGAAAGCCCACCACCGGATGCTGCAGCGCCAGCAGCCGCAGGGTGCGGTAGCGGGCCCGGCGGTGCAGATCGATCTCCTCATCGAAGCGCTGCTGCAGCCAGGGTTCGGCGGCGTAGGCCCGCACCAGTGGCAGGCCGCCGATCGCCTCGGCCAGCAGCGAGGCCAGATCGCTCACCTGCTTCTGGCTGCGCTCGGCGGCGGTCATCACCCGGGCCCCGAAGCCGCTCACCAGCAGGGCCACCACCGGCGCGAGCAGGAGCGTGGCCAGCGCCAGGGGCCAGTCCAGCCAGAGCATGTAGCCCAGCACCACCACCAGCTGCAGGGCACTGGGGGTGGTGTCCTGGATGGTCTTGTAGATCACCTCCCCCACCCGGTCGGCGTCCTCGGTGAGGCGGTAGGTGAGGTCGCCGGCGGAGAGTTTCTCCAGGGAGGAGAACTCCAGCTGCTGCAGCCGCGCGAACAGCAGATGGCGCAGCTCCTGGCTCACCTGCAGGGCCGGACCCGCCAGCAGGGTGTCCTGGCCGAACTGGGCGGCCTTCTGCACCAGAAACACCCCGAGGGCCGAGAACACGGCCCGCAGCACCTGCGGGAAGTTGCCGGCACCGATCGCCGGGATCAGCTGGCCGGCCAGCCAGGCCAGCAGCGGCCAGCAGGCCACGTACACAAGGGTGCATAGCCCCCCCGCCATCAGGCGGCGCCGATGGGGCTGAAGCAGGGGCCAGAGGCGGCGGAAACCTGCCGGCGAGGGTGCGAGCATCGGCGAACCCTATCAGTGGTGGCAGGGCCCGCCCCTCGATGAAACTCGATCAATTCCTCAAGTGGCAGGGCCTGGTGGCCACGGGCGGGGAAGCCAAGATGCGCATCCAGCGGGGCGACGTGCGGGTGAACGGCGCCATCGAGACCCGGCGCGGCCGTCAGCTCGCCATCGGGGATGCGGTGGAGCTCGACGGCGAGGAGCGATTGATGCTCCCCATCGCCAGATAGCGTTTGCAGCACTTCGCCGAGAGGACCCGCTGGTGCGCAAGGCCGTCATCGCTGGCAACTGGAAGATGCACATGACCTGCGCCGAGGCGCGGGCCTTCGCCGAAGCCTTCAGACCCCTGGTGGCTTCCCTTCCCGCCGACCGCGAGGTGGTGCTCGCCCCTCCCTTCACGGCTATCCCCACCCTTGGGGACGCCCTGGCCGGCAGTGGTGTGCACATCGCCGCCCAGAACGTGCACTGGGAGGACAAGGGCGCCTACACCGGCATGGTGTCCGCTCCGATGCTGCTGGAGCACGGCGTCAGCCACGCGATCGTGGGCCACAGCGAGCCGCGCAAGTACTACAGCGAAACCGACGAGCAGATCAATCTCCGTGCCCGCGCCGCCCAGGCGGCCGGCCTCACCCCCATTCTCTGCGTGGGTGAGAGCCTCGACCAACGGGAGTCGAGCGAGACCGAGCGGGTGATCCACCGCCAGGTGGAGCAGGGCCTCGAGGGCATCGACCCCCAGAACCTGATCGTGGCCTATGAGCCGATCTGGGCGATCGGCACCGGCAAGACCTGCGCCGCCGACGAGGCCAACCGGGTCTGCGGCCTCATCCGCGGCTGGGTGGGCTACGACGACGTGATCGTGCAGTACGGCGGCTCGGTGAATCCGGCCACGATCGATCAGCTGATGGCCCAGCCCGAGATCGACGGCGTGCTGGTGGGCGGCGCCTCCCTGGATCCCGAGGGCTTCGCCCGCATCGCCAACTACCAGGCCCCGGCCTGATGGGAGCGCCGCTGCCCCGCTGGGGCAGCCGCACGCTCGTGATGGGGGTGGTGAACCTCACCCCCGATTCCTTCAGCGATGGTGGCTGCTTCCTGGCCCCCGAGGCCGCCCTTCGCCAGGCTCGCACCCTGACGGCCCAGGGTGCGGATGTGCTGGATCTCGGCGCCCAGAGCACCCGCCCCGGTGCCGAGGAGGTGGGGGCAGCGGAGGAGCTGCGCCGGCTGCTGCCGGCCCTGGCTCTGCTCAACCGCCCCTCCGCCCTGCCGGCCGCGCCGGGGGAGGAGAGCCCCTGGCTGTCAGTGGACACCTTTGATGCCGCCGTGGCCGAGGCGGCCCTGGCCGCCGGCGCCCACTGGATCAACGATGTGAGCGGGGGGCGCCGCGATCCGGCCCTGCTGCGGGTGGTGGCGGAGGCGGGCTGCCCCTACGTGCTGATGCACAGCCGCGGGGACAGCCGCAGCATGGATGCCGAGGCCTGCTACGGCGATGTGGTGGAGGAGGTGCGGCAGGAGTTGCTGCGTTCCACCGACCGCGCCGTGGCCGCCGGGATCTCCCCCGCGCGGATCCTCTGGGATCCGGGGCTCGGCTTCGCCAAGGATCCGGAGCAGAACCTCGCCCTGCTGCGCGGCCTGCCGCAGCTGCGGGCCGAGGGCTTGCCCCTGCTGGTGGGCCCCTCGCGCAAGCGCTTCATCGGCGCGGTGCTGCAGGAACCGCGGCCACGGGCGCGGCTGTGGGGCACGGCCGCGGTGTGCGCGGCGGCGATCGCCTCCGGGGCCGATGTGCTGAGGGTCCACGACGTGGGCCCGATCGTGCAGGTGGCCCGCATGGCCGATGCCCTGCATCGCCCCCCGGCTGGCGTGGGTTAGCGGGTTAGGGCAGGCGGGCCGCTCAGGAACCGCTCTGGTAGTCGATGTGGCCCTTCTCGTTCACCTTCGCCAGGGAGAAGAAGCGGGCGGCGGTTTCCGAGATGTAGCCCAGCTGGGCCAGCACCTCGCCCACCCGGCCCCCCTGGCGCTTCTGCAGGGCCAGGGCCTCGTCGAGCTGCGCCTGTCTCACCAGGCCCATCTCCACCAGCCGGTCGCCCAGCCGCTTCTCGTTGAAGCCCTTCTCCCCCAGCTGGGAGGGGTTGAGCAGCAGATCCAGCAGCTGGGGAGGCACCTGCAGATTGAGGCGCAGGAATTCGCCGAAGCGCTGGGTTTCGGCGAAGGGGCGGTACTCCTCCAGCAGCTGGGTCAGTTCCTCCTCCGAGAGGATGCCCGCATCCACCAGCTTGTCGCCCAGGGTCTGCCGCTGGAAGCTCTGGGCGGTCTGGGGAGCGGCCTGCAGATCCCCTTCCAGCACCTGGGGGTTGGGGAAATACTGCTGCACCCAGGTGTCGGTGGAGAGGAAGGTGTAGAGCTCGTTCGGGTTGAGGGTGAGGCTGCCGAACTGCTGCTCGATCAGCTCCTCCAGAAAGGCCACCTCCGTGGTGGGGCCGAGTACCTGGAAGGGCATCACAGAGGCCTGGCCGTTACCGACCAGTTCCAGCTGAACCTGGGAGGAGCTGAGGCGGAAGCGGTACATGCAGCCGTCCCGGCCAGGAATCACTTCCGCTCAGCCTACCGAGGTTCCCCGCTGCAGTCAGCCCTGCAAGGCGCGGAAGCGGGCAAGTGGGCTCAGATGGGATGGGTGCTCGTTTCACTGGTCCGCGTTTCACCAGTCCGCGCTTCACCCTTGCGCGTTTCACTGCTGCGAGTTCCAGGCTTGCGGTTGCCGGTCCCAGCCTCGGTGCTGGGCCGGGGCCGGTGCCGGTCCGAGAGCGAGAGCGAGAGCGAGAGGATTCCGGATTGATTCGTTTGAATCTCGTTACTGGATTCCCGGTTCCGATTTTTGAAGCGGCAATTCCTGGAAAAGTCCAGGCTTTGTAAAGCATTCTTAGCCTCATGTCACAGTCTCCCGGCGCGTGGCCCCATCCCGGCCAATCTGGCTAGCGTTAACCATGAGTCTTCTGTTCTAAATCCAACCGTGCGCCCAGGAGTCCAGTCCATCGACCCCCGTGGTGCTGTTGTCGGCGCTCTGGGCAGGGTCAGTTCCGGTCTAGTGCAGGCCTTCGCCACCGCCGTGAGCTTGGTTGATGAATTCATCGGCCACCGCTACTTCCGCTCCCTGCGCGAGCTCGACTGGAGTCGGTATCAGCTGGGTCCCATTCTGATCTGCTCGATACTGATCAACCTGCTTGAGCTGGCATCGCCACTATATATCAATATCGTTTACACCTCGATTCTTCCCACTGGCTCGATGTCGTGCCTTCTGGTGCTCTCAGTCGGGGTTCTTATCTTGATGCTGCTGGGCGGCTGGCTCAAGACCGTGAGGCTCACCCTCACGGGCGCGGACGGAGCCCGGATCGAGCACAGCCGTCGCCTCGTCGCCCTGAGGCATTTCTCCCAGATGCGGCTCGACGACTACCTGCGCACGCCTCCCTCTACCCATGCCGAGAGGCTGAACAGCATCAATCTCCTGCGGGATGAGAGTTCCCTGCAGGCCCTCAACACAGCGATCGATCTGCTGTTTTCGCTGTTGTTCGTGCTGGTGCTGTTCCTGGTGGCGGGAAGTGTTGGTGTGATCGCCGTGGTGGCGATCGTGATCTACCTGCTGCGCTCCCTCGCTTTCGCCCGCGAGTACGAGCAGATCTCCAGCCGCAATGACAAGCTCGAACTGGAGAGGCTCAACTACCAGAATCGTCTGATGGCAGCGATCAACCTCATCAAGTCCAATGGACTGGGCCGCCAGTTTCTGGTGGGCAACGAGCAGCGGCAGGAGGAACTCGCCTGGCAGCGGATGCAGAACACAGAGTTCAGCGGTAAATACCAGGCTTTTGGTTCGCTGATGAATCAGCTCACCATGGCTTCCATCCTCACCTGGGGAGCCTTCCTGGTGATCCATGGTGATCTGCTGAGCGGGTCCCTGGCTGCAGCCCTGCTGCTCGGCGGCAAGATTCTTTCCCCCTGGCAGCAGGCGATGGCCCTTTGGAACAGTTACCGCCGCCTCACCCATGCGCGCAGCGAATTCGATGTGCTCATGGACACCCCCACCGAAGCCGATGGCGGTAAGGTTGACGCCCATTTTGTCGATGAGATCCGCCTCGACGTGGAGAACCACCGGCTCCCTCCCATCAGCCTGGGTTCGGCCGTTCTAATGAGGGACGAGAGCTTTGGGGGCGATGCACGCCATCTGTTTCTGTCGCTGATCCAGGTGGAAACGTTTTTGAAGGTCAAGATCAACGATGTACCGATCGAGGCCTACCGCCGAGATTCCCTGCGTCAGTCTCTGATCTATGTGGATCCATCCATGCAGTTCTTTGAAGGAACTCTTCTGCAGAACATCACCAGCTTCCAGCCCACTCGCTTTCGAAGACGGGCACTGTTCTGGTCTTATCTGATCGGTGTGGATGCCAAGGTGCGCTCCCTCGCCGATGGCTACAATACGATCGTGGGCACCTCGGTGCCTTCCGGACTCTCCAGCGATTCGCTGCAGCTCTTCCAGTTGGTCCGGGCCTTGGCAACTGAGCCCGAGCTGGTGATGATCGATCTCAGCGACTGCGCATACGGCAAGGAGTTTATCGATGGACTAGAGCGCATTCTGCAGCGCACCCGAGGCCGCACCACCGTGCTGCTCAGCGGAGGCGGCAAGGTGCTCAATTCCATCACCGACCATCAGATCGATCTGCCAATCCGCCTTCCGGAGGTGCTGGTATGACCAGCCGCACCATGCTTCTGCGCGATCTCACGCTCTCGCCGGAAGCTCCGATGGCTTTCTGCGTGAGATTGTTGCTGCAGCAACTCATGTGGACGGGCCGCCCTGAGGAGTTGTTCGAGCTGGTGGGCGGCGATCCCCGCCAGATGGATTTGGTGGATGCCCGCAACCTCCTGCTCCGCCTGGGCTACGGCAGCCGCACCGAGATTATCGAAAGCTGGAAACAGCTCAGTCCCCAGCTGCTGCCAGGGCTTTACCTGAGCCCGGAGAATGTTCCCTATGTGATCTCCCTCACCGCCAGGGGCGAGTTGGTAGCGGGCAATGCCACAGGCCGCCGCCCCCTGGCGGAAGTTCCCGTGCTGGGGCAGCTGGTATGGCTGCAGGACCGCGGCAGCACAGAGAGGATCACGCTGCTGAAGCAGATCTTCTACCGCTTCACCAATCGAATCTGGATGCTCTATGCAATTAGCTTCGGAATCGCGATCCTTGGCCTCACCCTGCCCTTCTACATGAGGGCAGTTTATAATGTTGCTATTCCGAGCAATAGCTTTGTCTCCACCACTTGGATCTATCTGGGAGTTGTGATCCTCTTCCTGCTGGATTGGATCCTGCGCCAGTGGAGGGTCTCCCTCCTTTCCCAGCTCAGTGGCCGCCTAGAAGCCCTGCTGGGGGTAAGCCTTGTGGAGAAGCTCTTTTCCCTCGATTACCGGCAGATCGAAATGCTGGGCCAGACGGGCCTAGCCAGTCGTTTCCGCAACCTCGAAAGCCTGCTCGGCTATCTGCAGGGACCTCTCGCGCTTGCCTGTCTGGATTTTCCGTTCATTCTCCTTTATTTCATCGCGGTCGCCTTCATCGGAGGCTGGCTCGTACTGGTGCCCCTCGTGCTGATGCTGGTCAGCGGACTGGTGGTGTGGCTGATGAGTCGCTACTACTCCGGCGCGGCGACCTTGAACATCGCCACCGGAGCCAGCATTACCCAGTCCCAGCTGGAGTTGGTTTCCCGCTTCCTCGAGGTGAAGCTGGCCAATCTCGAGTGGGTCTGGTTGCAGCGTTTGCGGGGCCTTTCCGCCCAGAGCAGTTCTTCCGCTCTCACCATCAACCGCCAGGTGGGGCGCCTTCAGGTGATTACCTCCACTACTTCCCAATTAGCCGGTGTACTCACCCTCGCGTTCGGAGCCTGGATGGCTTACGGAGAAACCTTGGGCCCCGCGGCGTTGAACCGGGTGGTGGCCCCCCAGTTCGGCAACCTGATTGCCGCCATGTTCTTCGTCTGGCGGATCTTTGGTCCCTTCCAGCAACTCATGAGTGCCCTGCTGCGCTTCGCCACGATGCGTAACCAATACCAGCAGCTCGATCAGTTCCTCAAGACCCGCTCAAGCACCAGCTTGATCGCCGGGCAGTCCTCCTCCACCCGCCTGCGGGGGGCAATCCTGCTCGATTCGGCGTCCAGCCGGTTGGGAGGGGAGAACAAGTTCGCCATCACGAGGGTTTCCCTCTCCATCGCCCCCGGAGAGATCCTGGCCGTCACCGGCCAGGCCGGCTGCGGCAAGACCACGGTGCTGCGGGTAATCGACCAGCTCTATCCCCTCGTGAGCGGCACACTCCTGTTCGACGGCAAGGACTACCGCCAGTTCGGCACCGACGGCATCCAGCGCAACATCGCCTATCTGATGTCCGATGTGCAGTTGCTGCCAGGCACGGTGCTCAGCAACCTCACCGCCATGAACCCCGACGCCACCATGGCGGGAGTACGAAGGGTATGTGAACAGCTGCGCATCCTTGAGTATCTCGACAATCTTCCCGACGGCCTCCAGACCGTTCTCAGCGACGAGATTCTCTTCCAGCTGCCCAATGGGATCCGCAAGCTCCTCTCCCTTGCCCAGGCCGTAATCAAGGACTCTCCCATCCTTCTTCTCGATGATCTCAGCCAGGGCCTCACTCCCAACCAGTTCGATGCCGTGCTCGACATTCTGCCCACCCTGCGGCGCTGCACCCTCTCCGGCCAAGACCGAAGCGTGATTCTCGCCACGGACAACAAGCTGTTGCTAGAGAAGGTGGATCGCCTCTGCATCCTTGACAAGGGCGTGACCGTGTTCCAGGGCACCCCCGATGAATTGCGCCAGCAGATGCAGCAGCGGCAGGTTGCCGGAGCCACCTGAAGCCCTCTCTTTTCTCCATTCCCCTTCTCCGGTTACGCCATGACCACCACCCCGCCTTCCTCGGAATCCTCCTCTCTCTCCCTGCCCAACACCGACAGTCTGGCTTCGTCGCTGCCCGGAAGTGACAGCCCCGACACCATCACACTGGTGGGTCGTAACCGCCTCGGCCAGGCCCTGGAGCTGGAGGAGAAGCCCGACAATCGCTACCTCCGCTACACCCTTTATGGCCTCGGAGCGGCAGTGCTGATCTTCTTCCCCTGGGCGGCCCTCACGCCGATCACCCAGGTGGTCACGGCTTCGGGGGAGGTAGTGCCGGAAGGGGATGTGTCGGTGGTGCAGCATCTGGAGGGCGGCATCGTGGAGAAGGTGGACGTGCGCGACGGCGATCAGGTGAGCAAGGGGGATGTGATGCTGCAGTTGCGCCCCAATCTTGTGGAGAGCGAATACCGGGCGATCGAGCAGCAGCTCCGCAACCTCACCCTTCAGCAGCGCCAACTGCAAGCAGCCATCGGCGGCAGCGATGTGGAGGGCGGCCTGAGTGGCGGCGACAAGGTGACCCAGGCGCAGCGCGAACTGCTCAACAGCCGGATCGAGAACACCTCCGATCAGATCGAGCAGGTGCGCGAGAAGATCAACGAAAAGGTGGCTCAGCTCCGCGGGCTCGACCAACAGATCTCCCGCTACCGCATGGAGCAGGAACTCCTGCTCGAGCAGAGGGAGATGTTCCGCAGTCTGGTGGCTTCTGGAGCCGCCTCCCGGCTTAACCTGCTCCAAGTGGATAAGCAGGTGGCCGAATCGAATACTCAGATGGCTTCCCTGCTCTCCACCCGTGCCCAGGCGAGCAAGCTTCTGTTGCAGGCGCAGGCAGAGCTGCGCAGCCTGGGTTCCGGTCGTCGCTTTGAGGAGCGCAGCCAGATCGCCTCGCTGGTGAATGAAGAGGCGGTGGTGTCGGAGAACATCAAGAAGCTCCGCAACCAGCTGGAGCGCACCAAGATCCGTGCGCCGATCAATGGTGAGGTGAATGATCTGCGCTTCAAGACCCCTGGTGGAGTAATCGCCCCCGGATCCGTGGTGCTTTCCCTGGTTCCCACCAAGGCTCCCAAGGTGGTGGAGGCACGGGTCCGCTCCGATGACATCGGCTTCGTGACCGAGGGTCAATCCGTGAAGGTGAAACTCAAGCCTTACGATTCCAGCATCTATGGCTCCATCACTGGGCGGGTGCTGAGCATCTCCCCGTCCACGGTGCAAGATCCGGACGACCGGCAGTACTACTACCAGACCCGCATCGCCCTCGATCAGCAGTTCGTAGGATCCGGCGGTAAGAAGTTCCCCGTGCAGGTAGGCATGCCTGTTGTGGCGGATATCGAAGGTCCGAAGCGGAGCGTGCTGCGCTATCTGTTCCAGCCCTTTACCCGCACCCTCAATTCCGCCCTCCGGGAGAGCCGCTGATGCCCTTCTCAGCAATCTCTCAGTCCGCCCCAAACACCTGCTCCCATCGACTGTTTCCGATGTGTCAGCCGCTTTTCGCGGCTGGGACGGGTTCCCTGAGTCCTAGACCAGTCCTCCATGGCCTGTTGCTCCTTGCCCATCGCTTTCTCAGCCCTCTAGGGTTTGCGCAGATCCGCAGGCTCTGACATGTCTGCCACCGACCAGGACTCGTCCATGGAATCCCCCTGGGAGGGGGCCGATCCCTCGGGATTGTCGGATAATGCCGGCGTGGCTGAGCTGGTGGTTTCCTTCCTGGAGGTTCTACCCGGTCCCGACGACCTGGCTCAGGAGTCAGCAACACTCGGCATGGCTGAACTGGCCTATGGGTTGGATCAGGTAGTGAGCAGTTACCTCGAGCAGCAGGGGCTGCCCTTGGAGCAATACCAGGAGATCCAACAGAATCTGATCAATGCGCTGGCCGACGTGATCGAAGAGCATGGCCTGAACGATCACCAGCCCATTGGTGTCGATGCTTTTGGTAATGCCGATGGCGCAGATGTGCTGGGCGTCCTCGATGGTCACCTGCACGATCTTCTCGATGTCATGCCCGGCCTTGAGCATGGCGTCTCTTACGAGCATGCATCCGGGCTGAACGACTACGGATTCTCTTTTGATTCCTGAGAGAATCGCCCTGTGAAGTTGAGCCTCTGCGGGATCACCTGCCAGGCCTGATGGGCTGATTCTCAGCAGCTTCTCAGTTCGGCAAAGCCCAGCTGCCGCAAGCGATCTGGAGGACAGGTTCTCCCCAGATCCTCAGGAGGAGGTAAAACCGCTCTTCCGATACTTCTGCGGCTGGATCAGACCCAGCCCTCCCCCCTAGGGTTCAAGTACACAGCGAAGGGAAGCGTCTGCGCGCATCCTTTCGTGGCCGTCCCCCGCGCCGGAACCCATGGCTGAAGATCTTCTCGGTACCAACCCAGTCGAGAGCGTCGAGAGTGCCGGTGCTGCGGGGCAGGGCCAGGATGCCGATACCACCAGCAAGGATCTGGCCTCTGGAGTGGCTTACGACCCCACCTACCAGGCTGGGGCTAGCGGTGACCCTGATCCGGGGGCCTCTCCTGTCCCCACCGAAACGTTTGAGAATCCTGTTGAAGAAGCTACCCAGCCCACACCGGGCAATGTCAACGATGTGACCCCTGGATCCGGCCCTTCTTCCGGGGGCCCCCAGGTCGGTGAGGGCGGCTCCGGCGGGGATGGCGCCGTGCTCCCTCCCACGGAAGCCACGCTTCCGGAAAGCACGCAGTTCGTGGGCAGCGACCCCCAAGGGGCGAATCAGGCACCTGAGCCGGATCTCTCCGGAACCCCTGTGGTACCGGTGGAGGAGGCCCCAGCCGCCCCTGATGCGGTGAATGATCCGCCGGTGGATCCGGACGAGATCACCACCATTGCGGAAGGCCAGGTTGCGACCGGCAATGTGCTGCTGGGCGCGACCGACCCGAACGGTGATCCGTTGACCGTGTCGGACTTCACAGTGGTGGTTGATGGCCAGCCCCTGACGGTGCCAGCCGGTGGAACGATCACGATTCCGGGGGTGGGTTCGATCACGATCGGCAGCGATGGTGGATACACCTTCACGCCGGTGGAGAACTTCAACGGTGATGTGCCGCCCATCACCTACACGGTGAGCGATGGCAAGGGCGGAACCGATACGTCCACCCTGACGATCGATGTGACACCGGTGAATGATCCGCCGGTGGATCCGGACGAAAGCAAGACCATTGCCGAGGATCAGGTCGCGACCGGCAATGTGCTGGTGGGCGCCACCGATCCGGAAGGCGATCCGCTGACGGTGACGGATTTCACCGTGGTGGTGGGCGGCCAGCCCACGACAGTGCCAGCCGGTGGAACGATCACGATTCCGGGGGTGGGTACCATCACGATCGGTGGCGATGGTGGGTACACCTTCACGCCGGTGGAAAACTTCAACGGTGATGTGCCGCCCATCACCTACACGGTGAGCGATGGCAAGGGCGGAACAGACACCTCCACCCTGACGATCGATGTGACGCCGGTGAATGATCCGCCGGTTGCCACACCGAATGTCAATGCGGTTACCGAGGACATCGGCGTTCTTGTGGTTGGCGGTAATCTTTTTGTCGGATGATGACGGCTTCGGAGTCGACAGTGATCCGGATACGACTGATGCGCTGACAGTCACCGCCGTTGATACAACGGGCGCCAATCAGCATGGATCACTCGCCTGGAATCCTGATGGCAGTTATACGTATACACTGAACAACCAGAGTCCGGTAGTTCAAGCGCTCGATGAGGGCGAGACCCTCACTGAAACTTATACCTATACCCTCAGTGACGGCAATGGTGGGACCGACACTGCAACGCTGACGATCACGATCAATGGCACCAATGATGGCCCTGGGATCAAGACCGATTCGGGCAATCCCGGTGGTGCCGCCGATGTGGTGTACGAGGCGGGTCTGGCGAGCGGTTCGGGTGTGGGCACGACCACGACGACGGTGGCTGGAACGTTCACCCTGAGTGATGCCGATGGTCTCGATGACATCGCGTCGGTGACGATCAACGGCCAGACGATCGCGATCGCGGATCTGGTGGGGAGCACGATCGCGGGTGCGGCCGGCACGTTCACGGTGACGGGCTATAACGCGAGCACTGGAGTAGCGAGCTATAGCTACACGCTGACCAGCGCGACGAGCGATGTGGCCGACGCGGTGGAAAGTGATGTGTTCACGCTGAGCACAACTGACAAGGATGGCGTGAGCTCCGGCGAGGCGTCGGTGACGATCGAGATCGTCGATGACGTGCCGGTGGCGGTGAATGAGCCAGCGGCATCGCTGACGGAGGACGCGCTGATCAGCGAGGTGAGCGGCAATGTGCTGGAGAACGACACCTTTGGTGCGGACCGTCCGATCAGTGAGGTGAGCTGGGATGGTTTCAGCGGCGATGACCTCAGCGACTACGGCGATCTGGTGCAGAACGCCGATGGCAGCTGGAGCTTCACGCTGGACAATGATCTGGCGACAACGCAGGCGCTGGACAGCGGGGAGAGCAAGTCCGCGACCTACACCTACAGCTTCATCGATGCCGACGGTGATCCAGCCAGCGCAACGCTGACGATCACGATCAATGGCACCAATGATGGCCCTGGGATCAAGACCGATTCGGGCAATCCCGGTGGTGCCGCCGATGTGGTGTACGAGGCGGGTCTGGCGAGCGGTTCGGGTGTGGGCACGACCACGACGACGGTGGCTGGAACGTTCACCCTGAGTGATGCCGATGGTCTCGATGACATCGCGTCGGTGACGATCAACGGCCAGACGATCGCGATCGCGGATCTGGTGGGGAGCACGATCGCGGGTGCGGCCGGCACGTTCACGGTGACGGGCTATAACGCGAGCACTGGAGTAGCGAGCTATAGCTACACGCTGACCAGCGCGACGAGCGATGTGGCCGACGCGGTGGAAAGTGATGTGTTCACGCTGAGCACAACTGACAAGGATGGCGTGAGCTCCGGCGAGGCGTCGGTGACGATCGAGATCGTCGATGACGTCCCCACCGCCGTGAATGAGGGGCCCTTCGCTCTCTCCGAGGACGG
>JBMLOS010000059.1:0-9225 GCA_049242845.1 Prochlorococcaceae cyanobacterium | reverse complement strand
AGCGAGGTGATCGAGGACAGCACAGGCTATGATGGCGAAGGCCTCCGCCAACGCCTCGCGGCCGAGGCCCCCGGCGCCGTGCTGGATGACCACACCCGCTGGCGCAGACCCTGGGCCGAGGCGGCGTCTCGCCTGCGCCGCTTCATGGCGCCGACCAGCATCGGCATCAGCGCCGGCAGGTGCGCCGCCATCTCGGTCTGCCGGTGGCGGTGGGGATCGCCCCCACCAAGGTGCTGGCCAAGCTCGCCAACCGTCTGGCCAAGACCGGCGCCGCGCCGGGGGGGGTCTTCGATCTGGGGGCCGTGGCCGATCCCGATCCCTGGCTGGAGGCCGTGGCCATCGAGGACGTCTGGGGCATCGGCCGGCGGCTGGCGCGCTGGTGCCGCCTGCGGGGCATCGCCCATGCCCGTCAGCTGCGCGACTGCCCCAGCGGTGAACTGCGCCGCCGCTGCGGCGTGGTGGGTCTGCGGCTGCAGCAGGAACTGCGGGGCCATGCCTGCCTGCCCCTGGTGCGCCTGCCGCCGGCGAAGCAGGAGACCTGCGTGAGCCGCAGCTTCAGCCAGCCGGTCACCACCGCGGTGGAGCTGCGCCAGGCGGTGGCCACCTACCTCTGCCGCGCCGCCGAGAAGCTGCGGCGCCAGCGGCAGCGGGCCGGCGCCCTCACCGTGTTCGTGCGCAGCAGCCCCTTCAACGGCACCCGCTTCTACGCCAATGCCGCCACCGTGCAGCTGCCCGTGGCCAGCAACGACACCGCCGTGCTGCTGGCGGCGGCCCTGCCCCTGGCCGATCGCCTCTTCCGCCCCCACAAGCCCCTGCAGAAGGCCGGGGTGCTGCTGCAGCAGCTCCAGCCCCTCGACCAGCTGCAGCACCATCTGCTCCAGCCGCTGCCGCCGGAGGAGCAGCGCCGCCGTGAGGCCCTGATGGCCACGGTCGACGGGCTCAACCGTCGCTACGGCCAGGGCACCGTGCAGTGGGCGGCCTGCGGTCTGCGGCCCCACTGGGCGATGCGGCGCTCCCGCCTCTCCCGGGCCGCCACCACCCGGCTGAGCGACCTGCCCCTGGTGCGGGCTCTCTGAAGCCCGTGTCACTCAAGCCGGCGTCTTGGAAGCCGGTGTTCAGCCGGGGGAGGCGTCCGACCCCATCAGGCGCGAGATCTGGTTGCGGCCGTTGGTCTTGGCCAGATGCAGGGCCCGTTCGGAGCGGTGCAGCAGATCGCTGAAGCTGGCGTCGCCCCCCGCCAGGCTGCTGATGCCGCCGCTGATCTGCAGCTGGTACTCCGACTGGGAGAAGGGCCCCGGCAGGTGCGCCAGGCTGCTGCGCAGGGTTTCGGCCAGGGCCAGGGTCGCGTCGCTGTCCTTCTCCGGCAGCAGCAGGGCGAACTCGCTGTCGCCCATGCGGGCCACCAGGTCGTGGTCGGCCACCAGGCTGTGGCAGAGCGCGCCCACCTCCCGCAGCACCTGGTCGCCGGCGGGATGGCCCCAGCGCTGGTTGATCTGGCGGAAGTTGTCCAGGTCGATGCAGAGCAGAGACAGGGGCAGATGCTGGGTGCGCGCCCGCTCGAACTCCTTGCTGCCCACCCGGTAGAGGAGGGTGCGCTGGGGCAGGTCGGTCACCGGACAGTGGTGGCGGATCCGGCGCCACTCGATCTCCCGCATCACCAGCTCGGCCAGCAGCTGCAGCTGCTGGATCTGCTCCGGCGTGGGCTGGTGGGGCTCCTGGTCGATCACGCAGAGGGAGCCGAGGCGGTGGCCCTGATGGGACACCAGGGGCGCGCCGGCGTAGAAGCGGATGTGGGGTTCGCCGCAGACCAGGGGGTTGTCGGCGAAGCGTTCGTCCTGCAGGGCGTCGGGCACCACCATCACCTCATCGCGCAGGATCGTGTGGGTGCAGAAGGCATGCTCCCGCGGCGTCTGCTGCGCCTCGAGTCCCTGGCGGGCGAGGAACCACTGGCGGTCCTGCTCCACCAGCGAGATCAGGGCGATCGGCGTGTGCAGCAGGCTGCGGGCCAGGGTGAGGATCCGCTCCAGGTGGGGGTCGTCGCTGGCCTGGTGCAGATCGTGGCGCTCGAGGTCACGCAGGCGCTCCCGTTCATCGGTGGGCAGGAGATAGGAGGCCATGGCAGGAGAGGCAAGGGGATGGGAAACGGGGCCGCAGGCGGCCTTCGGATTCCCGGATTCAGGGCTGCAGTGCCTCGGGGCCGCTCTCCTGCAGGGCGGCGCTGATCGCCTCCGCCGTCACGGGGATGGTCTCGAGTTCATCGGCGTTGTCGAGAAAGGCCTCGAAGGAGGAATAGCGGCGGATGGTGGGCTCGGCGCCGGCCTCGGCACAGGCACGCGCCCAGTCGTGGTCGTCGGGCCGCACGCTGGCGTAGCTGCGCAGCGCCTCCTCGAGGTCACCACCGTCGCCGATGGCTTCGCCGTGCCAGAGAACCTCAAAGAACGCCATGCCCCGAACCTCCGATGACCCGTGATCGATTCCCCTGGATCGCTGCCGGCCGCTCCGGCTGATCCGTGCCGGCCTACCGGCATTCCCGACCAGCTCCGCAGCCGGGATGCAGGGGGCCACCGCGGGACCCTCTCCGGCGGCTGGAGGGTGTGGCTGGCAGGGCGGGGGCGGCAGGAGTGCCACCCGTTTCTTCCTTCAATGTAGATCCACTCCCTGTAGCTCCGCGCCCTGGAGATCGAGACCCACAGGAGCGCTCGTGCGGGGATCCGGCTGGAGGGTTTCCTCCAGGGAGGCACAGCGCTGCTGATCGAGGTGGTGGATGTGGCGCCGTTCGTTGTAATAGAGCTCCTGGAAGCGCAGGGCGTCGCCGTTGAGCTCGGCGAACATGCGCTCGATGCGGCCCTCCATGTCCAGGCCGGTGGCTGCGGCGCCTTCCTCCTGGCTCTCCTGGAGCAGGGTGGCGATGCACTGCTCCAGGGTTTCGAGCCGCTGGCTGCGCCAGGCATCGAGCAGGTGCCGGCAGCGCTTCAGGGCCCGCTGGCGCTCGAGCACGGCGGTGGTGCCGCGCAGCTGCAGCTGAGGATGCTGCAGGGCCAGCTGCTGCAGTTCGCTCGGCTCGAGCAGCGGCGTCAGCCGGCTCAGCAGGGCGCTCTGCTCCATCACCAGCTGGTCGCTGAGCAGGCGGGGCAGATCGAGGTCCGCCAGGTCCTCGCCGCCGTCGTGGCCGCGGTTGACCGCCTCCAGACGCCCGGCGCCGAGGTTGTCCTCCTCCAGGGCGCTGATCGTGGCCCAGAGCAGGCGGTGGTGCTGCAGGGCGAAGTCCTCAAGCTCCCGCTGCCGCAGCTCCCGCCGGATCAGGGGCCGCTGCGGCGGACAGTGGAGATAGAGCCGCAGCAGCTCGGCCTCGGCCCGCTCCCGCAGACCCGCCTCGCCGGGCTGTTCCCACTTCTGGGAGCGGCCGTGCCAGCGCTGGCCCTTCACCTGCTGGCGCAGGTCCTCCTCCAGCTGCAGCGCCAGGCGGGCCTGGCCGCCGCTGAGTCGCTCCGCCACCTGCTGGAGGTAGTGGCTGCGCACGGCGCTCTGGGGCAGCTTGCCGAGCAGTTCCACCAGGGCCGTCACCGCCTGCTGGAACTGCTCGGCGCGGCTGAGGTCCCGGCCTTCGAGCACCTGGTCGATCTGCCAGTCGAGCCAGAGCGGCGCCTGATCCAGCAGGGAGCGGTACTCGCCCGCCCCGTGCTGCTGGAGGAACTCATCGGGGTCCTTGCCGGCGGGCAGGTGCAGCACCCGCAGCTCCAGCTGGCCCTGCAGGGCCAGCTGCTCCACCTCGCCGATCGCCCGCTGGGCGGCGCGCACACCGGCGCCGTCGCTGTCGAAGTTGAGGATCAGCCGCTTGCTGTCGCAGCAGCGGCAGAGCTGGGTGATCTGCTGGCTGCTCAGGGCCGTGCCCAGGGCGGCCACGGCATTGGTGATGCCGGCGGCGTGGAGGGCGATCACATCGAAGTAGCCCTCCACCACAACGGCCTGGTCGTCCTTGCGGATGGCGGTGGCGGCGCGGTCGAGGCCGAACAGGTGCTTGCCCTTCTCGAACACCTCCGTCTCGGGGGAATTCAGATACTTGGGTTCGCCGCCGTCGAGGCTGCGGCCGCCGAAGCCGATCACCCGCCCCTGCCGGTCGCGGATCGGCACCATCACCCGGTGGCGGAAGCGGTCGTAGAAGCCCTCGCCGCCCTTGCGGGCCACCACCAGCCCGGCGGCCTCCAGCAGCTCGGGCGCCAGCCCCTCCGCCTGCTGCAGGTGCTGCAGCAGCCCGTCCCAGCGGTCGGGCGCGTAGCCGAGCTGGAAGCTCTCCAGGGTGCTCTCGTCCAGCCGACGCTGCTGGCGCAGGTACTGCAGCGCCCCCTGTCCGGCGGGGCCGAGCAGCTGGCTGCGGAACCAGCCGGCCGCCAGGGTGAGCACCCGGTGCAGCTGCTCCCGGCGCGAGAGCTGGCGGCGCAGCCGCTCCTGCTGCGGCCCCTCGACGGTCTCGATCGGCAGCTGGTACTTGCGCGCCAGCTCCAGCACCACATCGCTGAAGCTCTGGCGCTGCAGTTCCATCAGGAACTTGATCGCGTTGCCGCCGGCGCCGCAGGAGAAGCAGTAATAGAACTGCTTGGCCGGCGACACCGTCATCGACGGCGACTTGTCGTCGTGGAAGGGGCAGATCCCCACGAACTCGCGCCCCTTCTTCTTGAGCACCACGTGCTCGCCCACCACATCGACGATGTCGGCCCTTTCCTTGACGGCCTCGATCGTGCGGGGGTGAAGGCGGGGCAGGTTCAAGGGGAGTCCGGGCGAGGGGCGGGGCGGTCCGGGCCGGATCCGGCGACGTCCCGATTCTGCTGCCACGCCCGAGGGCCGGGGTTCTGGGCCGATGCGATCGTGGGCAGCCCCTCCGGCCCGTCCCGTGCCCTTTCCGCCGTGGCGCCCCCGTGAGCCCGCCGTGCAGCCCGCTGGCGATGCGGCGGCGGTGCGGGCGATGGTGCTCAGCGCCCTCAGCTTCAGCCTGATGGGGGTGTGCGTGAAGCAGGTGGGGGAGCGCATCCCCGCAGCGGAGGTGGTGCTGGCCCGCGGCCTGCTGAGCGTGGCCCTGAGCTGGTGGCTGCTGCGCCGGGCGGGCGTGGATCCCTGGGGGCACCGCCGCGGCATGCTCGTGCTGCGGGGCGTCCTCGGCACCCTGGCCCTGCTCTGCGTCTACGCCGCGCTGGCGGCCCTGCCCCTGGCCTCCGCCACGGTGCTGCAGTACCTCTATCCCACCTTCACGGCGCTGCTGGCCTGGCTCACCCTGGGGGAGCGCTTCGGCTGGCGGCTCCTGGCCGCCATGCTGCTGGGCTGGGTGGGGGTGCTGCTGGTGGCCCACCCGGCGGTCCTGCTGCCCCTGGCCGGCGGCCCTGCCGCTTTGGGTGCCGCCGGACCTGCCCTGCCGCCGCTGCCGGTGGCGATCGCCGTGGCCGGCGCCCTCGGCACGGCCCTGGCCTACGTGAGCGTGCGCCAGCTGGGCCGCAGCGAGCACCCCCTGGTGATCGTGTTCTATTTCCCCCTGGTGGCGGTGCCGCTCAGCCTGCCGCTGGTGGCCCTCGATCCCGTCTGGCCGACGCCGCTGGAATTCCTCTGGCTGCTGGGGGTGGGCCTGTTCACCCAGCTCGGCCAGGTGTGGCTCACCCGCGGCCTCACGGCCCTGCCGGCGGCCCGTGCCACCGCGATCAGCTATGTGCAGGTGCTGTTTGCGGGCCTCTGGGGCTGGCTGCTGTTCCAGGAACCGCCCGCGCTCACCACCGCGATCGGAGCCGTTCTGGTGCTCGGCGCCACCGTGCTCAGCCTGGGCGGCCGCCCCGCAGGGGCAGGGGATAGGTCAGCCAGTCCTGGCTGAGGCCGTCGCTGCTGCCGCTGGGCTGGGCCAGGCGCCAGCTCTGGCCCCGTTCGCCGCGCTGGAGGTAGAGCTCGAAGGGTGTGTCCACCCGGATCGGGTCGCCCGCCAGCCGCCAGTCGAAGCGCCCGCTGAGGTGCAGCCCCCGTGCCTCGCCGATCGGCAGCGACTCCTGCCGCTCCACCCGCACCCGGCTCACTTCCGGCGGCCCGCCGGCCTCGAGCCCCAGGGCCTGGGCGATGGCGCCCTGGGTGAGATCGATCTGCAGTGCCAGGGCGCTCAGCAGCACCCCCCGGGGCGGCTGGCCCACCCCGTTGCAGCCCCCCAGCGCCAGGGGCACCAGCAGGGTGAGCAGCAGCAGTCCACCCGTCAGCAGCCGGTGCAACCGCTGGAGGGGGGGCAGGGCGGGCAGCATGGGGGCACGAAGCGGGCTCCCCCATGATCGGTTGGCTGCAAGGGCAGGTGAGCGATCCCTGGCAGCAGGGTCCCCGCTGCGGTCTGCTGCTGGTGTGTCAGGGGGTGGGCTACGAAGTCCAGCTCAGCCAGCGGCACTGGCAGCAGCTGCCCGCCGCGGGCGCCAGCCTGGCCCTGCACATCCATCAGGCCATCCGCGAGGACGGCTGGACCCTCTACGGCTTCCCCGAGCGACTCGAGCGCGACCTCTTCCGTGAACTGGTGGCCGTGAGCGGCGTGGGCCCCCAGATGGCCCTGGGGCTGTTCGCGGCCCATTCCGCCGGTGAACTGGCCCGCGCCATCGTGCAGGCCGATCTGCGCAGCCTCAGCCGGGCGCCGGGGGTGGGCAAGCGCACGGCCGAACGGCTGGCGGTGGAGCTGCGCAGCCGCCTGCAGGAGCGCTTCGCGGTGCTGCTCGAGGGCCTGCCGGTGGCCTGGGAGGAGACCGGCCCCACCCGGGGCGAGCCGGCGGCGGACACCGCGGCGGTTCTGGCGGAGGGCCGGGCGGAGGTGGAGCAGACCCTGGAGGCCCTGGGCTACGAGGGACTCGAGATTCATCGCGCCCTGCGGGCGGTGACGGCCAGCGGTGCCCTGGAGGAGGATCTGGCCGCGGGGCGCTCCGGCGCCGATGCCCTGCTGGCGGCCTGCCTGCGCTGGCTGTCCCGTCCGGCGGCCTGAACGGCGGCCGGATCAACCGGGCCGGATCAGGAGGGCCGGATCAGCTGAAAGGTAGTGTGGATGTTTGCTCCTTTCGGGCCCGACGCCGCCCATGCCGCTGACTACCACCAAGAAGCAGGAACTGATCAACTCCCATCAGACCCATGGCACCGACACCGGTTCCGTGGAGGTGCAGGTGGCGATGCTGAGCGAGCGCATCAACCAGTTGAGCGGGCACCTGCAGAAGAACATCCACGATTTCTCCTCCCGCCAGGGTCTGCTCAAGATGATCGGCCGCCGCAAGCGGCTGCTGGCCTACCTGCGCAGCAACAGCGAGGAGCGTTACACCTCCCTGATCGCCAACCTCGGCATCCGCGGCTGAGGCACGCCATGGCCCGCCAGGGACAACCCCCCTCCTTCCGGCCGCAGAAGGGCAGGGAGCCGGGGGGGCGCGGCGCCAAGCCAGCGGCAGCCGCACCCCGTAGCCAGGTGATTCCCGATGCGGTGGCCAACCGCATGGCCCGGCGCATCGCCATCGCCACCGGACTCCCCACTGCCGGCGGCATGGGGGTGTTCGTGGCCAGCTATTTCCTGGTCAGCCGTGGCGTGCTTGATATTCCCCCCGGGGTGACGCTGCTGCTCTCCGGGGGGTTTTTCCTTCTCGGACTGCTTGGCCTGAGCTACGGCGTGCTCTCCTCCAGCTGGGAGGAGGCCCCCGGCACCCTGCTCGGCACCGAGCAGATCGGCCTCAACATCTCTCGCCTGCGCCAGTCGGTGCGGGCGATGCGCCAGGGCAGCGGCGCGTCAGGCGCGGAGCGGTGAACGCAGCGAGGCCCGGAATTCCGCGGCCGTGAGCGTGGAGAGTGCCGCTTCCGCGTCGGCGACGCAGAACTGGTGCCCAAGACGCACGTAGCGGCTCTGCTCCGCCTGGCGCACCAGGGCAATCACCGGTACCCGCAGCCCCACCTCGTCCTGGGGCGGGCGGTGCCGGTGCAGGCATTCCCGCAGCCGGTGCTGCACGGCGATGTCCGCGGCCGCCTCGGCGGGCAGTTCCACCAGCAGGAGCTGCAGTTCCTCGAGGCTGCGGCAGTCGTCCACGATCAGCTGCACCCGATCGTCCCGCCGGTCCACGGTGCCCCAGAGCAGCAGCCGGGCATCCACCATCAGGTGATCCGCCAGGCGGGCGTAGCTCTTGGGGAACACCACCGCCTCGCAGGTGCCGGTGAGGTCTTCCAGCTGCAGGATCGCCATGCGATCCCCCTTGCGGGTGGTCACCTGCCGCAGCTCCGGCACCATCACCACCGCACTCACCTTGGCCCGGTCGGCCTGCTCCTCCAGGGCCGCCAGGCTCACCGGCGAGAGCAGCTTCACCTGCGACGCGAGCTGCTTGAGCGGATGGTCGGAGAGGTAGAAGCCCACCAGTTCCTTCTCCAGCCGCAGTTTCTCGGTGGGGGGGTAATCGGCAACCGGGGCGGCCTTGGGGGCGGTGCTCAGGTCGCCGCTGCTGTCGCCCGCGGACTGATCCGCCCCGCCTCCGAGCAGGTCGAAGAGGTTGCCCTGGCCGCTGGCCCGGTCGCGGGCCCGTGAGCTCGCCCAGTCGAGCACCAGATCCAGATCGGCCATCAGCTGGGCCCGGTTGGCCTTGGCCTCGAGCGAATCGAGGGCGCCCGAGTGGATCAGGGCCTCCAGGGCACGGCGGTTGAGCTGCTGGGAGCTGATCCGGTCGCACAGATCGGCCAGGGAGCGGAACGGACCGTCGCTGCGGCGGGCCTCGATCAGCTGGCGGATCGCCCCCTCGCCGAGGTTGCGCACCGCCGAAAGCCCGAAGAGGATCCGCTCCCCCACCGGGGTGAAGTCGATGCCGGAATTGTTCACATCGGGCGGCATCACCTCGATGCCCATGGCGTTGCAGTTGGCGATGTAGCGCTGCACCTTGTCGCTGGCGCCGGCATTCACCGTGAGCAGGGCCGCCATGTAGGCCACCGGATAGTGGGCCTTGAGATAGGCCGTCTGATAGGTGACCGCGCCGTAGGCGGTGGAGTGGCTCTTGTTGAAGCAGTATTCGGCGAACAGCACCATCTGCTCGAACAGGGCTTCGGCGATGCGGGGATCCACGCCCCGCTCGCTCGCCCCCTGCACGAAGATGCTCTGGTGTTTCTCCATCTCGCTCTTCTTCTTCTTGCCCATCGCCCGGCGCAGCAGATCGGCTTCCCCGAGGGAATAGCCGGCCAGATCCTGGGCGATCTTCATGATCTGCTCCTGGTACA
>JBMLOS010000058.1:0-7223 GCA_049242845.1 Prochlorococcaceae cyanobacterium | reverse complement strand
ACCTGGGTCTGGGGCTCCATCTGCACCCGCGCCTTGCTCTTGCCGAAGTTCATGGCGGGGTTGCCGCCGCCGCCCTGGGCGCGGCGCAGCAGGAAGAAGAGGCCGCCCAGCAGGAGCAGGGGGAAGATCAGCGAACCCACCGCCTGCTGCCAGGCGGCCGGCTCCCGGCTGGGCTGCACCGCGATGTCCACGTCGTGGTCGGTGAGCAGCTTCAGCAGGTCCTTGTCGGGGGCGAGGTTCACCACGGCCCGGCGGCCGTCGTTCTCCACCACCTGGGCCGTGCCGCGGTCCGGGGAGATCAGCACGCGCGAAACCTCGTTGCCCTGCACGGCCTCCACGAAGTCGCTGTAGCGGAGGGTGCGGGGGGCACTGGAGGGATCGGGCCGATCCAGGAAGGCCGTACCCACCGCGATCACGACGACGGCCAGGAGCACGTAGAGCCCCGCATTGCGCCAACGCTTCTTCGCCACTCGACTCTCCGCTCAGGAAGAAAAGGAATGTTAACCGCCCTCAGGATCGGGCGGCGGCAGGCGGACCTCAGGCGGCCGCGCGCAGCACCTCCACCACGCTACGGAAGGCGAACCATTCCGGGATCTCCTCCCCGCCCCGCAGCATCTGGCGGAACTGGGTGCCGCTCAGCTTCTTCACATGCAACCCGCGGGCCTCGGCATGCTCGGCGGTCACGTAGCCCTCCTCCGCCGTGTACACCAGGTTGAGCGAGGGCACCGTCTCCATGCCGAGCTCGGGGGCGTTGTCCCGGGCGAAGTCCTGGGCCTGGTAAGGGCCGTAGAAGTCGTCGCCGGTGAGGGAGCTCTTGCAGCCGGCCATGTCGCGGCCGATGATGAAGTGGGTGCAGCCGTAGTTCTTGCGGATGATCATGTGCTGCAGGGCCTCGCGCGGGCCGGCCATGTGCATCGAGTAGGGCAGATAGGCCCAGCGGATCCGGGGATTGTTCACCTCGGCGGCCAGCCGCTCGTAGGTCTGGAAGCGCACCTCGCCGGGGATGTCGTCGTCCTGGGTGGGGCCGCAGGTGGGGTGCACCAGCACCACGCCACCGGCGCTCACATTGGTGGCATCGAGCGCCCGGGTGAACAGTTCGTAGTGGGCGCGGTGGATCGGATTGCGGCACTGGAAGGCCACCACGTCCTCGCCGGCCGGCAGGGTGGAGCGCACCTCCGCCGGGGTCTTGCACGGGAACACGCGGGTGGGCAGCCCGAGCCCCTGCACCCGGCCGCCGAGGTAATACCGACCCCGCTCAGTGGCGATCATCCGCACCGCCGGATGCTCCAGCGAGGTGGTGCCATAGCAGCCCCGGGCCTCCTTCACCTTGTCGGGCTCCCAGCGGCTCTCCACCGTGAGCACCGCCAGCTCCTGGCCCCGGTAGGTGAGCAGCAGACGCTCACCCACGGCGATCGAGGCATCGTGGGTGTCGAACACGATCGGCAGGCCGAACAGCAGGCCGCTAGTGGTGCGGTTCTGCTCCACCACCGATTCGTAATCCTCCTGGTGCATGAAGCCGCGCAGGGGGGAGAAGCCCCCCACCACGAGCAGCTCCACATCGCAGGCGTTGCGGTCGCTGCACTCGAGCACCCGATCCACACCCGCCTTCACGGCCTCCCGCTCCGCCGCGGGCACCATCAGGTCCACCAGGGTGCCGCCGTGGGGAGCGATCAGGCCCGTGGGGGTGGAAGGGGCGGCCTCGGCGAGCGACATGACATCCAGGGAGGGGGTGCGGGGATTCTCCCAGACCAGCCCCGCCCCCGGGCTCCAGCCACAAAAAAGGGGCCCGGAGGCCCCTGGTTCGCAGTGCGGTAGAGAAGGCGATCAGGCCTGCTCCAGACGGCCGTAGAGCTCGCCGGTGATCTTGACGTCCACGGGATCGTGGCCGCCCATGTCGGTGTCCGAGGGCTGGATCGCGGTGAACACGCCCGCGAACTCGCCGGTGGAGGCATCCACCTTGGTGATGGAGAGATCCATCGTGCCGGTGCCGTCGATGTAGCGCTTGATGTTTTCGCGGGCAATCTCCTCATTGCCGCTGCCCAGACCCACCAGACCCTGGGCATACTCCACACCGGTGGTCAGACCACGACCCTTGGGATCGAGGAAGTTGGAGGTGCGGTAGCTGGGCACGCGGTAGCTGCCGCTGAAGTCGGTGCTGGTGCTGATCGCCGCACCTTCTGCCGTGGCATCCATCTCCTTGCTGGAGAAGGTGAAGGGAACTTCCTCACCACCAGGCATCAGCACGGTGATGATCTGGAAGTCGATGCCACCCAGTTCCTTGAACTTCAGCTGGTCACCCGCGACGCTGAGATCGCCGTACACCTGATCGAGGCTCGTGGTGTAACGGGTGAGGATCTTGCCGGCCACGAACTGCGCTTCCTGCCGCTTGTTGGCCGGTTCGCCCTTCACGAACACTTCGCTGGGGTGGAGACAGATCTCGCGCAGCTGGTACTTGCTGCCGGCATCGAGACTGATCGAGCCCCGGGCCGATTCGGGCAGGGTGGGGCAATCGTTGGCAAGGCCCGTGTTGTGGATGTCGTCGTAGGTGAGGTTGGCCCGATCGACGGCCTTGGCCCCACCGCCACACGCGGTCACCAGGGTCAGGCACAGGGCCAGCACGAGGGCCAGCAAGGGACGGAAACGCATCGGGAGTAGCCGCAGAGGCGGGGGATGGAAGGCGGGGAGGGAAGCAGAAAGGGTGCGCCGAGGCGGATCTTACCGGTGGCAAACCCGCATTCCCGGTAGCATCCACGGGCTCTCAACAACCTGTATGGGGGAGCTCTCCCAGCCGCGACGGAAGATCCCCGCATGAGCCTCACGAGCCAGCAGCAAGAACGTCTCCACGCCCAGCTGGCCAGCCTCGAGATCCTGGCCTCCGAGCTCCAGGGCGAACCGGAAGCCCTGCTGGAGCTGCTCCGCCAGCTGGAGCAGGCCCACCGCTCGATCCAGGACGGACCCTTCCGCGGCAGCCTGCCGGCCGACCGCAACCGTCTCTTCCACCTGCTCAAGCGCATGGAGGAGACCGGGGGCTGGCCCTACATCCCCCGCCTGCAGCTGCGCACCTTCATGGATCTGCTGCAGCGGGACCGTCCCGACGACGAGCATCCCCTGGCGGCCTGAAGCACCCGCCAAGCGCATCGAGCAGCCGGTGCGCCACCGCCAGCTTCGTGGCCGGCTCGATTGCACACACGCCGTCCCCCGGCCCCAGCAGCCAGCCGCTGTTGGCGGCCGATCCGAACCCCGCCCCGGGCCGATCGATCGGATTGGCAAACAGCAGATCGCACCCCTTTCGCGCGAACTTGGCGCGGGCCTGGGGCAGCACATCGCCGCTGTGGGCCGCGAAGCCGAGGATGGGCTGCCCCTGGGGCCGCAGGCGGGAGCGGCGGGCCACCAGGCCGGCGAGCAGATCCGGAACCCGGCTCCAGCCGCCGGTGAGGGCCAGCTCCAGCTCCTCCTTGGCGAGCTTCTCGCCCAGGGGTTCGGCGCGGCGATGGTCGGCCACGGCCGCGGCCATGGCGATGGCATCGGCCGCGGGCTGGAGGCGCTCGAGTTCCTGCTCCAGCTCGGCGGCGGTGGTGATCTCCACCCGTTCGAGCCCTTCGAGCAGGGGAGCCTCCACGGCCAGAGGCCCATGCACCAGGGTGACCCTGGCCCCCCGCAGGCGGGCCGCCTGGGCCAGCAGCACCCCCATGCGGCCGGTGCTGGGGTTGGTGAGGCAGCGGGCCGGATCGAGGAATTCACGGGTGGGGCCTGTGCTCACCAGCAGGTGACGGCCCCGCCAGTCGGCCCAGCTGCCCCGCAGGGCCAGGGATTCCAGGGCCAGCTGCAGCAGAAGCGGATCGGCCATGCGGCCGTCGCCCACGCGGTCGCAGGCCAGCAGACCGCTGGCGGGCCCCAGAGGGAGCACCTGCTCGAAGCTCTCGAGGGCTTCCCAGTTCCGTCGCACCCCGGGAGAGGCCCACATGGCGGTGTTCATCGCCGCGGCAGCCACCACCGGCGCCTCACAGGCCAGCAGGGTGCTGGCCACCAGGGTGTCGCCCAGTCCCTGCACCCAGCGGGCCAGGCTGGTGGCGCTCAGGGGAGCCAGCAGCACCAGCTCCGCCCACTCCGCCAGCTCCACATGCAGCGGACGGGGGGCCCGGGCGCTCCACTGATCGGCCTCGAGCAGGCAGGGCTCCCGGCTGAGGCACGCGAGGGACACCGGACTCACCAGCTGCGCCGCGCTGGGGCTGAGCGCACAGCGCACCTGGGCCCCCCGCTGCACCAGGACACTCACCAGCAGCGGCAGCTTCACCGCCGCGATGCTGCCGCTGATCAGCACCAGGATGCGCCGGCCCGCCAGGGGATCGGGAACGGCGGGGGCGCCGTCCGCGCGGGGAAGCGGGAGAGGCATCGGGGGAGTCAGTCCTCGTCGAAGGGCTCCTGATCCACCAGATGCACGTAGGGGCGGGCGAGTTCCGGGCGGTGGATCGCCAGGGCCCGCAGCAGATGCCAGTCCCCCAGACCCTCGAAGGGGGTGGGGTAGTCGTCCTCCTCGAGGCGCCGGGCCAGTTCGGCGATGCCGGCCTCGTCAAAGGCCTCCAGCTGCTCGGGGGTGATCGAAGCCGGACGCATGGCGGTGGGGGAAGGCAGCCCCTCAAGGATCGCAGCAACCGCTCCCGGGGGGACATGCGCTCCAGCGGGTCCGGCCCGCGGAGGGCACACCCGGGCGGGGCCTTCCATGGTGATAATTGGGGGCGACCGGGGAATTAGCTCAGCTGGTAGAGCGCTGCGATCGCACCGCAGAGGTCAGGGGTTCGAGTCCCCTATTCTCCATTTTCGTTTCATCTCCCCGTCCCCTTCTCCTCCCTGCAGGTTTCTCCTTCCTGACCGTTACTCCTCCCAGTCAGCCTGGAGGTTTCTGGTCCGGACCTCGGGGACTCAGGAAGCGTGGGTTCCTGCCACCTTCGCAGCCAAACGTGCAATGGGTGCATCCACACCATGGAGCCGCCCTAGGGGCCCACTCCACTCCTGCCACTTTCCCTGCCGCCGGAACAGCAAGGAGCAGAGAAAGCCTGCCATCAACGGGATCCATACCTTGTCGCCTCTCCCCTGATCGCAGGCAGAGCAGGCGAAGCGCAGGCAGAGCAGGCGAATCGCATCCACTTCTGCCCTGATCCCCTCTTCTTTTCTTCCCAGGTGCTCGCTGGAAGGCTTCCTGGTGGCAGAACGCCCTCCCCCCCAGCCCCCGGCCCCACAGAATTCAGCCCGCAACCCACCACGCGCCCTGCCATGGAATGGAATCCCGAAGCCGAGGCCCGTCTGAAGGAGGTCCCCTTCTTCGTGCGGCCGGCCGTCCGCAAACGGATCGAGCGGCTGGCCGAGGAGGCGGGGCGCAGCGCGGTGGATGCCGCCTTCTACGAGGAGGCCAAGGCACGCTTCGGCGAGAAGTGAACCGCCTCGCCCACCGCCCCACCCACGGCCTCCGCCATGCCGGCTCCGGCACCGGAGGGAGTGAACGAGCGGGCGATGGGGTAAAAGGGAGGCCTGGTCCTTACCGTGTCGATGTCGCAGTCCAAGCGCGAACAGGTGGTCAGCCATCTGCGCTACATCCGCCAGGAACTCCGTGAGATGCACCAGGGGGTGATGGAGGACGGACTGCTGCCGGAAGCCGGTGAGGTGCGCGGTGTGATGGCCCAGATGGAGGCCCTGCTGGAGCTGCTCGAAGGCAAGGGATCCCGCAAGAAAGACGGCGACGGCTGACCATTCGCCCAGGGCCGGCGCCACCACCCGGGCCACCCCCGGGTTTTTTCATGGCTGCCGGCCGCTCTCCCAGGCTCCTGGAGCAGCGCCCCGGCGCTTCCCTGAACACCGGCCCTGCGGTTCACTGGAGCGGTGCCGGCCCCAGCGATGCAGACCCCCCTGCCCAGCCAAGCGCCCCTGCCGGCCCCCCGACCCCAGCAGACCCGCCTGCAGCGGCGGGTCGTGGACGCCGGCACCCGGCTCGAGGCCTGGGCCCGCAATCCCTGGAGGCGCCTGGCCCTGCTGTGGATCGTGCTGCTGGGCGGCTTTCTGGTGGGGGGAGCCTTCGGCGCGATCTGCGGCGCCCTCTCCCTGATCGATCACCTCGGGGCCCTGCTCTGCGTGCTGGCCCTGGAGCTGGCGGTGCGGGCCCGGCGCTCGCTTCTGCGCCGCCCCGGCGACCGGCTCGGCCTGGAACTGCTGGATATGGCCCGCATGGGTGTGCTCTACGGGCTGCTGCTGGATGGCTTCAAGCTGCTCTGAAGCGGGCGCATCGTTGGTGGTGGCGGCAGGCCCCCGCGCTCAGGATCCCTCCCCCACGGCCAGGAGGTAAAGAAGCGCCATCCGGATCGGAATGCCGTTGCACACCTGCTCCTCCACCAGGGAGCGGGAGGGATCATCGAGCAGGGCGCCGTCCATCTCCACCCCGCGGTTCACCGGCCCCGGATGGAGCACCGGCACGGGCCTGCCGCAGAGGCTGAGGCGGCGGTGGCTGAGACCATAGAGGCGGTGGTAGGTGTCGAGGCTGGAGAGCAGCTGCTGCTGCATGCGCTCCTTCTGCAGCCGCAGGGTCATCACCGCATCGGCCCCCGGCAGGGCCTCCTCGAGGCTGCGCACCACCTGCACCCGGCCGCGCCGCGGCACCGGATCCTGCGCCTGGCCGGGAGGAGGAGCGGCCACGAAGTCGGCGAAGGCCTCCGGCACCAGGGTGGGGGGACCGCAGAGCACCACATCGGCACCGCAGGCGGTGAGCGCCCAGAGGTTGGAGCGGGCGACCCGGGAATGCACCACATCCCCCACGATCACGATCCGTCGCCCCTGCAGGGCCTCCGGAGTGGGCGCCTCCGGCCGGAAATGGCGGGCGAGGGTGAACAGATCGAGCAGCCCCTGGCTCGGGTGGCTGTGCAGACCATCGCCGGCGTTCAGCACCGCCACTCCCTCACCGGAGCGGTCGAGTTCCTGGGCCAGGCTGGCGGGCACGCCCGTGCAGCGGTGCCGCACCACCAGCAGGCTGGAGCCCATGGCCACGTAGGTGCGCACCGTGTCCAGCAGACTCTCCCCCTTGGTGAGGGAGCTGGAGGAGGGCGCGAAGCTCTGCACGTCGGCGGAGAGGCGCCGGGCTGCCAGCTCGAAGCTGCTGCGGGTGCGGGTGCTGGACTCGAAGAAGAGGGTGGTCATCAGCCGGCCCTGCAGCGCCGGCAGCTTGCGGGCGCCGCTCACCG
>JBMLOS010000057.1:0-10398 GCA_049242845.1 Prochlorococcaceae cyanobacterium | reverse complement strand
TGGCGGTTTGCCCCCGGCGACAAGGTGATGCAGATCGCCAACGACTACGAGAAGGAGGTGTTCAACGGGGATGTCGGAACGATCGATGCGATCGACAGCGACAACAGCGAGCTGAGCGTCCTCTTCCCCAGCAGCGAGGCAGGGGCGGCCGGCAGCAGGGCAGTGGTCTATGGCTGGGAGAGCTTGATCACCTGGTGCCCGCCTACGCCTGCACCATCCACAAGAGCCAGGGCAGTGAATACCCTGCCGTGGTGATCCCCCTGCTCACGCAGCACTACGCGATGCCGCAGAGGAATCTGGTCTACACAGGCCTCACCCGCGGCAAGCAGCTGGTGGTGCTGGTCGGCCAGAAGAAGGCCCTGGCCATGGCCGTCAGGAATCACCTGGGCCGCAGGCGCTACACCAAGCTGGCGGAGTGGCTGGCCGTTGCGCAGCCTCTGCTGTGCCCGGATCGCAGCCACGGCAGTTTGAGGTGACGCGGATCGGTGTCAGGCCCCACAGCGATCCAGCACCGTTTGGATCATGGCCGGGGCGATCCTGAAGTCACTGGCGTGGAGTTCCGAGAAGACCGCCCGGGCAGAGGAAGTCAGTCCCCGCTGGCGGGCCATGCCAATCACCGCCGCGGTACCGGCGATCGTGAGCCCCAGCTCCTGCGCGACCGCACGGCCGGCACGCTCATCGATCAGGAGCATCGCTGGCCCAGGAGCGGCCAGGGCCAGTCGAATGCCGGCGGCCTCCTCTTCATCAAGATCCGGCAGGGAAGGAGCGGCAGGGATGGTGGTGGCGATCCGCAGCCAGCCTGCCTCCAGGGGGAAAACGCCGGTGAGCACCTCATCGGCCACCACGGCAGGAATCACCACCTCCTGGCACAGGACCTGCAGCCAACCGATCCCGTTGACACGGGCCAGGCCGATCAGGGGGCTGGCGTCGCTGATGACGATTGCAGCCACTGCTCCAGGGTGTCGAGGTCGGCCTGGCTCGCTGCCGCCGAGAGCCGGATCACCGGAATCCCCAGCCGCGAAAGGTGCGAGATGAACCCCGCGGTGTCCATCTGGGCCACGCGAGCAGCGCGAGACAACGACAGCTCACCATCGCGGAACAGAGCTGTGGCCAGGGCGGCCCTCACGCCGGGGGTCTGCAGCAGGCCGTCCTGATCCAGACCGATCAGGAGGGCATCGGGCTGATCCCGGTTGAGCACCACGACCATGTCCTGCTTGGACTGGCGCAGGGCTTCGGCGGGGTTGTTCTTGAGCCCGCTGACGCTGACGGCATACATGGCCATCGCTCCAGGGATGATGCGATGGGATGATCCAATGGGACATTTGCATGGGTTTTTGTTCCGAAGGATCCCATTGCAGTGCCAAGGCTGTGAGCAAGATCACAGCTCCTCTTGTGCCCGATCATGGCCAAGGCGTTCATTCCCATCGACGCTGTAGGGATAAGGGGCCGCAGAGCCCCCCCTCGCAAAGATCACCATGAACCTCCTCCCTGCAGTGGCTGCCGCCGCCCTCGGCCTGGGCACCTTGCTGACCCCCATGACCGCCGGCGCCACTCAGATCCAGGCGTCACACGCCGCTTGGATGGCCGAGCTCCACCAGGCCCAGCCAGCACCCCCTGCAACGGAGGAACTGGAAGAGGAGCCGATGGTGGCGCGCGGTCGCGGTGGGGTGATCGACGACGGCGTCTGAATCCCCCACCCCCTCTCTCCTGGGCGGAGCGCCCTGCGGGGCCAGAACCCTCAGGAGACTCGCGAGCGATCCCATGCGGCTTCTCCAGCAGCTCCTCTCCCGCCTCTGGCCCCCCTCGTCGCCACAGGGCGGCCCCATCGAACCTCCGTTCGAAGACCAGGAGGAGCATGAGCAGGCACTCTGGGAGCAGCAGGGCCTCCTCGGGGAGCTTCAGCTGCTGCAGCTCGGGCAGGGGCTGCAGCACGCCGCCCAGCGGCGCGGCCACTACGACAACGCCGCCGCAGAGGCCCTGATGGGCATCGCCGATGCGCTCGAGCTGCACCACGGCTGGGATCCCCTGATGGTGGACGCCTGGCTCGTGCGGCTGGGCCTCTGGGACACGGAGGACTGACCCTTCTCCCATCCCCTTCTCCCAGCCGTCCCATGCAGGCACCCTCGGCCCGCGGCGCCCAGAGATTCAGGTGCCCCCTGTGCTGAAATTCCTTCCACAGCGCGTTGGACACGGCGACGTTGTTGACGGCGATCCGCACACCTGAGATCTCCGCGAAGCGCAGCGTCCTGCAGGCATTGAGCTGGGAAGCCGTCGGATCAGGCTGTGAACAGGTTCACAACCAATGGCTTCCAGAGGCTCCTACCAGCTAAAACCTGGACAATGTGGTCTCTGGTGCGGAATCCCCAAGAACCCAGTCCCAGAAAGCAAAAAGCCCCTGATTTCAGGGGAACATGCGGATGGCTCGGGGGAGACTTGAACTCCCGACCTTGGGGTTATGAATCCCACGCTCTAACCAGCTGAGCTACCGAGCCGCGTGACCCCAGGAGTGTAAAGGATCACCGTCCGGGCCCTGCCGGCGCAGGAAATCAGGCCCGGGGCGGCAGAAACTGGAGCGGATTGGCGGCGCCGGCTCCGGCGGGGTGGATCTCGAAGTGGAGGTGGGGACCGGTGCTGCGGCCGGTGCTGCCCATCTGGGAGATCACCGCCCCCTGCTCCACCACGTCGCCCTCCCGCACCAGGATGCGGCTGTTGTGGGCGTAGAGGCTGCGGCTACCGTCGTCGTGGAGGATCTCCACCAGGTAGCCGTAGCCGCCGTCGCTCCAGCCCGCGGTGGTCACCCGCCCGGAGCGGGCCGCCACGATCGGGGTGCCCACGTTGTTGGCCACGTCGATGCCCTTGTGCATCCGGCCCCAGCGCCAGCCGTAGCCGGAGGTGAAGGTGCCCTGGGTGGGCCAGATCCAGGTGGTGAAGGTGGAGTGCTGGTTCCCGAAAGGGCGGGCGGGCCCGAGGTCGGGCTGATCGGGCCAGCTGAGGCCGCCGCTGCCCACGGGCTTGAGGCCGAGCACCATGCGGGAGCGGCCGGGTGCCGATTGGGCCAGGCGCACCTGGCTGCCCACCACGAGGCGGGCGGTCTCCAGGCCGGGGTTGAGGCGGAGCAGCTCCTGCAGGGTGAGCCCGTAGCGCTGGGCGATCTTGATCAGGGTGTCGCCGAAGCGGACGACGCCGGAGTTCTCCACCGGGGGCAGCTGCTGCAGTGGCGGGCTGCGGCGCAGCTCGCTGGTGTCCAGGGCAAGCAGGAACTTGGCCTGGCGGCTGGTCTGGGAGGGGAGCACCAGCCAGTCGCCGTCGTCGAAGCGGTGGTCCTCGTCCACGTCGTTGAGCTTGGCGAGGCGGGTCTCGTCGACCCGCAGGTCGCGGGACAGCTCCTCGATGCTGATGGGCTGGCGCACCTTCACCCAGAGCTTGTCTGCACTCGCGGCTGGCAGGGCCGCAACAAGGACGTTTTCAGCACGGTCGCCACTCCAATCAGCACGGGCGATCACTCCCACAGTGGGAATTGCAGCGAGCGCGGGTAGTAGGAACAGCCAAGGCTTCATGGAAGAAATTTCATTCGGACAACCCCCGGTAGAGAAGCCACCATCTCCGGGTCGCGCAGACAGTAGCGCCCCGAACCTATGGCTGCAAGCAAAATTGGACACCGGAATCGCCGGTCTCGGCGTAAGAACCCTGTCCAATCCTTGGTTTTCGCCCTAGCGAAGTTGCCGAAGGGCCTCGAAGAGCACTACCCCCACCGCCACGGAGAGGTTGAGACTCCTGACTCCACCGTTGCCCTGCCGGCTCGAGCAGGGCATGGGAATCGTGAGACGGTGGTCGGCGAGGGCCTGAATCGGGTTCGGTAAACCGTCCGTTTCGCGGCCGAACAGCAGCCAGTCGTCGAACTGGAAGCGGAAGTCCGTGTAGCTCTCCTCCGCCTGGCTGCTGAGGGCCAGGAGTCTTCCGCCCCGTCGGAGGCTCTCCTGCTGGAAGGCTTCGAAGCTGCCGTGGCGGTGCAGCTGCACCCAGGGCCAGTAATCGAGGCCCGCCCGGCGCAGCTGGCGGTCGTTGATCTCGAAGCCGAGCGGATCGATCAGGTGCAGCTCGCTGCCGGTGGCCGCGCAGCTGCGCGCCACGTTGCCCGTGTTGGGCGGGATCTGGGGCTGGAAGAGCACCACCTGGGGCATGGGATCAGTCCTCCGCTCCAGGCGGAACCGGCTCACTCAGGGCCAGCAGGTTCAGGGCCCGCCCCGCCAGCACCAGCCAGGCCGCCGCCGCCCGCTCCATCAGCCTCTGCTCGAGCCGGCCCAGTCGATCGCGGAACAGGCCTCCCATCGCCGTGGCCGGCACCACCCCCCAGCCCACCGCCTCGCAGACCACGATCAGAGGGGCAGGGCAGCGGCCGAGCGCCTGCAACAGGGAGGTGCAGCGCTCCTCCCAGTGGCTCGGATCGCAGTCCAGGCAGGCCGCCACCCAGGTGCCGAGGGAATCCACCAGCACCACAGGGGTGCTCCCGAGGGAATCGAGGGCGGTGGGAAGGTGCTCCCCCACCTCGCGGCAGTCCCAGCTGGCGGGGCGGCGGCGGCGGTGGCGCTCCAGCCGGCGCTGCCAGTCGGGGTCGTCCGGCAGGGTGGGGCCGGTGGCCAGGTAGATCACGGGCCGGCCGGAGCGCTCCGCCAGGTGCTCGGCCCAGCGGCTCTTGCCGCCCCGGCTGGGTCCGCTCACCAGGATGAGCCCCGCGGGCAGCTCAGCCGCCACCATTCATGTTGCGCAGCGTGGCCACCGAGGAAGGCGACACGCGGTTGAGATAGCGGAAGATCCAGTATTTGAAGATCGTGGCCAGAACCACCGGGAAGGTGGCGATGAACAACATGATGAAGTTCTCTCGGGCCGGCAGCCCGAAGTGGTGCGCTACCCCATCGAGCAGCACGGTCCAGCCCTCCGGGCTATGGAACCCCACGAAGATATCGGTGAAAAGAATGATCGAAAACGCCTTCGCGCTGTCGCTCAGGCCATACACCACCTCATCGAGAAAGCTGCGCAGCACCTGGATGTCCCGCTGCCCGAAGAGGCACACCAGCAGAAAACCAAACAGGCCACAGATGTCGGCCAACACGTTCTTGATCGCTTCGGTGCTCTCCTCGTCTGCCTCCTCCTTGAGCTCTTCGGCGCGCTTCTGCAGCTGGTTGTGCAGCTCCTCCCGGGAGGGCAGCTCCTCCCCCTTGAGCAGGGCGTCGAACTCGATCTCGGCCTGGTACACGCGCAGCTTCTCCACAGCCCTCTCCTCCAGCTGGGGTTTGGGGTAGGTGAGGAAGGCGTTATCCGGGGCGAAGCGATCCACCAGCGGGGACACCACGTAGGCGCGGCTCACCTGCTGCACGAGCACCGGCACCAGGATGAGCAGCAGAAGGATCCGCAGGGACACCAGGGTGGAATCCCGCCGCCGGCGGAAGCCGGCCAGCACAGAGGCCTCGGCCTCGGGATCCAGCTGACGGCGCACCTGATCCACCACCCCGAGCAGGCTGCGGGGCAGAACCTCCGGACTGCGGGTGATCGTGGGCAGGGGCGCGGGCCGACCCGAATAGCGCCCCACCACGGTTTCGATCAGCTGAACCTGGCGCAGCTCCTGGCCGGCCAGCTCCTGGCGGTGGGGCTCGATCTGATCAAGACTCGTGCGGCACACCTGCAGGGCGGCGCGGAAGCGGCGCAGCACCTGGGCCTCCACCGAGCGCGGCACGCTCAGCTCCAGCTCCGGCCGCACCGGACGGTCGTTGTAGTACTCCAGCTCGATGCTCTGGATCAGCAGCGCAGCCTCATAGCCGCGGGAGAGCTCACTGCTGAAGTCCTTGGCCTGGGCGCGTCCGAAGGCGCCGATCCAGTCGGTGAGGCCCATCAGCGGGAGAACACCCACCAGGTGAGCATCGGCACCACGGTGCCCACCACCAGCAGCACCACCACCCAGGTGAAGGCATTGCTGCTGGCGGTCTCCTCGCGGCTGGGCACATTGGTGGGCAGGGTCACCGCCTCCGCCTCGGCCGGCTCGCCGGGATCCTCACCCCCCTGGAGCACGGCCTCGAGCCGATCCAGGGCCGCCAGGGAGGCCTGGCGATAGCGGGCACCCTCCCGCAGGGGGGCGGACATAGTGGCGCGGGCGGTGCTGTCCAGCACCTCGGCTGGCAGCTGACCCTCGAGGGCAGGGGACACCACCACAGTGCCGGAATTGTTCTGGGTGTCGATCAGCAGCAGCAGCAGCGGATCCGGCGCCGCGGCGGGCTGCCAGCGCTCGATCAGCTGCTCACCCAGGGCCGGGAGGCTGAGGCCGTAGTCGAGCCGGGGGATGGTCACCAGCCGGGCATCGATGTGGGCCGATTCGAGGGCCTCCAGCCGCTTCTCGAGCTCGCCACGGGCCGCGCGGCTCAGCACCGCCGAGGTGTCGATCACATGCTCCTGCATTGGCAGTTCGGGCAGATCCACCGCCGCCACCGCCAGGGCCAGGGGAGCCGACCCCAGCAAGAGCAAGAGCGAAACCAGCAGGGCCAGGGGCCAGCGCCAGAGGCCGCCCCGGCGCCCCAGGGAATCAGGAGGGACGGATCCGGTTCGGCGACCGGCGACAGCGGGGAACACCACCACGAACTCAGAAGCGTCGCCCCCAGTCTGCCCTCAGCCGGCCAGGCTGTCTCGGTTCAGCACGGCGATCGCCTCGAGGATCTGGCCGGCCCGTCCCTCCGGCAGGCTCATCTCCTGGGCCAGCTGAAGCAGCAGTTCCTCCTCCGCCGGCTGCACCACCCGGTCGCAGCGCACCAGCTGGGCGGCCACCGCCAGGCAGGTTTCCTGCTGCGGCAGATCCAGGGCGGGAAGGGCCTGCCGCAGCAGGCTGCGCCAGTCACTCTGCCGCAGCTGGGAGAGCAGGCCATCGAAGAGGGCCCCCATGGCCTGCTCATCGAGGTCGCGGTAGGGATGGCGGAACTCCAGCTGGCTGCGCAGGGCGCGGGCCTCCTCCCGGCCCAGGCTGCCGTCACAGGCCACGGCCGCCAGGGCAACGGCGGCGAATGCCTCACTCGGGGTCATGGAAGCGGCGGGAACGCACTGCCTTCATTGCAGCAGCGGCGACGGAATCCGGCAGCCACCGCCACGCCGGCCCATCGACCATCGTGGGGAGCCTTCGTGCCTCCCCTGCCCCATGGAGATGCCCCTGCCCGCCCGGATCAGCCTCGCGGCGGGGGTGCTCGGGCTGGGGCTGCTGCTGGCCAACCAGCTCACCGCCGGAGAGCTCACCCCGCCCCTGGAGCGGGCCGCCGTGCTCGCCAGCCTGCTTGCGGTGGGGCTGATGCTCGTGGGGGTGCTCTGGAGCCGCGCCATGCCGGAGGCCCCCGCCCGGGTGGAGCTGGCCGGGGAGCAGGGCTTCGTGCTCAGCCCGGACTGCGTCGGCCCGATCGCGCGGGAACTCGCCTGGGGCAGTCAGATGCTGCTCACCGCCACCCCCGCCGCGGTGGTGCTGCTCCACTGGCGCGGCGCCACCGTGCTGCGGCGCGGCCTGCTCCAGAGCCGTGCCTTCGAGCCGGGCGAACTCTGCCGCCGCTGCCAGGGCAGCGGGCGGGCCATCTCCCTGGTGGATCTGAAGCACTACCCGGGCCGGGGCGAATTCGATGCCCTGCTGGAGGGAATTCCTTCGGTGCTGGTGCAGCCGCTCGGCGATCAGGGCTGGCTGGTGCTGGGGGGATGGTCCCCCCGCTGCTTCAGCCGCAGCGACCTGGCCTGGGCGGAAGGCTGGGCCCGCAAGCTCACAGACGAATTGGCTCCGGTTCGCGCTTCTTCCCCGAACCCGAGCCCTTCGGCACCGTGAGCTGGGTGTGAACCCGGGAGCCGGGGGTGGTGAACACCGCCAGGCCCTTGCGTCCGAGCCGGCCGCGCAGCTTCTCGCTGCGGGTGGTCTGGTCGTTGGCTTTGCGGTGCAGCAGCACATCGCCATCGGCCTCGATCGCCTGGGTCTTCCAGTTCCACTGGCAGCGCCGGGCCCGCAGCGATTCGCCCGGCTGCTGGAGGGCGCAGTCGCGCGGGATGGTGGCCAGCTGCTTGTCGAGATCGGCTTCCAGGGCCGCCCCCTGCACCTGCAGGTCGCCGAACTGGCCCCGTACCGGCAAGTCCGTGCGCACGATCTGACGCCCGAGGTCGATCAGGGTGGCCTGGGCCTCGAGCCGGGAGCGGTTGGTGCGGTCCTCGAACAGCACGGGGGCCTGGAGCCGCAGCTCCTGCTGGGTGGTGTTGCCCTCCAGGGCCGGGGAGGTGAGGGTCTGGATCACGCCTGGCTTGAGGGTGCGGATGCCCCGCAGGGGCCCCCGGGCGATCAGGCGCCCGCTGCCGGGGGACCAGTCGGCGGTGGTGGCGTGGATCACCACATCCGGCGGGCGCTTGGGCGGGGCCGGCGGCGTGATGGCATAGGCCCGCTCCACCGCACCCGAAGCACCAGCAGCCTTGGGGGCCTGCTTTGTGCGGCTCACCGCCGTCCAGCGCTGCAGCTGCGGCGCCCCGCGCAGCTCCAGCCGGTCGCGGGCGATCAGGAAACGGGCGCGCTCTGCCACCAGCCGCGTGTCCCGGTCGGTGGCACTGGGGCGCAGATCGATCTCCATCAGCTCGCGGGAGGGGATCCAGCGCACCCGCTCGCCCTGGATCAGCACCGGCTGACGGCCCAGCCGCTGGATCGCCACCTTGCCCTCCAGCTGAATCACCTGGCCGTCGTTCAGCACGGTGCCGGTGGTGGCCTCGATCCGGTAGAGGGGTTTGCCCTTCTCGTAGATCAGGCCGCGCGGATCCCGGGCCCGGGCCACGCGGCGGGAGATGTCGTAGCGGGCTTCCGGGCTGCGTAGCTCCCAGGAGGGACGACCCTTGCGATCCTGCTGGCGCAGGTCGAGGGAGCGGAACACGAAGGGGGGCTGCGCCTCGGGTGGCTTGGGCACATTCGGCGCACAGCCGGCCGCCAGAGCCGGCAGCAGGACCAGGGTGATGATCCGCCGCCGGGGGCGGGCGGGGCCGGGAGGGGGGGGACAGCTCACAGGGGCGAGTCCAGCTCCAGTCGCTCCATCACGGGGCTGGGTTCGGGCAGTTCCAGACCCGGCCGCAGGCCGCCCCAGCGCTGGGCCCCGAGCCACGGGCTGGACTGGGCCTCGCTCACGGCGGCGCCGCTGCCCGAATCGAAGGGCTCCTGGGCGAGCTGGGTGAGCATGCGGCCGGAGAGTTCCGGCAGCAGCGGCGCCAGCAGAACCCCCACCCAGCGGGCCGCCTCGAGCACGGCGTAGAGATCGGCGGCCACGCTCTCGCGCTGCCCCTCCTGCTTCATCCGGCTCCAGGGGGCCCGCTCGTTCAGGAAACCGTTGGCGGCGATGGCGAGGCCCAGCACGGCCTCGGAGGCGGTGCGGAAATCGAGCCGCTCCAGGGCATCGGCTGAACGCTCGGCTGCTTCCTTGGCCGCCACGGCGAGGGGATGCTGCCCCTGAGCTCCCTCCCCGGCCGGTGGCACCCCCCCCTCGAACCAGCGGCGGGCCATGGAGGAGGTGCGGTTGAGCAGGTTGCCGATCGTGTTGGCCAGATCGTTGTTCACCAGATCGCTGAAGCGCTGCTGCTGGAAGTCGCCGTCGTCGCCGAAGGGGATGTCCCGCAGCAGATACCAGCGCACCGCGTCGCGTCCGCAGCGCTCAAGCAGCACCTCGGGATCGAGCACGTTGCCGAGGGATTTGCCCATCTTCTGGCCCTCACGGGTGAGAAAGCCGTGGCCGAACACCCGCTCCGGCAGGGGCAGCCCGGCCGAAAGCAGCATCGCCGGCCAGTAGACGGCATGGAAGCGGAGGATGTCCTTGCCGATCACGTGCAGCTGCGCCGGCCAGCCCCGCTCGAGGATGCGTTCGAGCTCCACCGGCTCCTCGGGCTCGAGCAGGGCGGTGAGATAGCCCAGCAGCGCATCGAACCACACATAGAAGGTGTGGCCGCTGTGGCCGGGCACCGGAATCCCCCAGGGCAGATCCACCCGGGAGATGGAGAAATCGCGCAGGCCCTGGCCCACGAAGTTCTCCACCTCGCGGCGGCGGCTGGCGGGCTGGATGAAGCCCTCCCGGCGGATCAGCTGCTCGATCTCGCCCTGGTAGCGCGACAGGCGGAAGAAGAGATTCACCTCGTCGCGCCACTCCAGCGGCCTGCGGTGGATAGCGCATTCGGGGTCCTCCGCCCCGGGAGCGTCGTCCTTGAATTCCTCGCAGGCCAGGCAGTACCAGCCCTGCTGGCGTCCCTCGACCACATCGCCGCGGGCCTCCACCCGTGCGAAGAACTGCTCCACCAGTTGCCGGTGGCGCGGATCGGTGGTGCGGATGAAGCGGTCGTTGCTGATCTGCCAGCGCGCCCAGAGGTCGCGGTAGT
>JBMLOS010000056.1:0-13423 GCA_049242845.1 Prochlorococcaceae cyanobacterium | reverse complement strand
GCGCGGCTACACCGGCGATCGCTCGGCTCCGCAGCGCATCGCCAGCCCCCTGTTTCGCCTGGCGGGGGGCGAAGGCTTCCAGCGGCCCTTCGAGCTGGCCACGGTGCGGCTGCGCAACATGAACGAGGTGCTCAGCCACTGGCGCACCTACGTGCCACGGCCCGACTTCATCACCCAGCGGGGTGGCACCTTCCTGATCGACGCGGACGACAGCCTGCTCTACAGCCACCGCGATCCCGGGATCCTCGGCTTCTCGGCCACCATGAACCGCCCGCTCAGCTTCCTGGAGCCATTCCTGGCGGAAGCCACTACAGAGGAAGCAGACGAAGCCTGAACCGTGCGCAAGATCGCGCTGGAGGAACACGCCAACCTGCCGGTGTTCGCGAACAACATGAACGCCGTCTGCGATCTGTTCTCGGCGGAGTTTCTGGCCGCCGTTGAGGAACGCCTGGTCGACTACGACCAGCTCCGCCTGGCGGCCATGGATGCCGGCGGGATCGAAATCGCCGTGCTCTCCCAGACCAGCCCCGGGGTGCAGGCCCTGGAGAACCGGGAGGCGGCCGTGGACGCCGCGCGCCGCTGCAACGATCTGCTGGCGCACCAGATCGCGCGCCACCCCAGCCGCTTTCGCGGCTTCGCCTGCGTGGCCCTGCAGGACCCGGAGGCCGCGGCCGCGGAACTGGAGCGCTGCGTGCAGGAGCACGGATTCGTGGGGGCCCTGGTGAACGGCCACACCCAGGGCCACTACCTCGATGAGCCCGGCTTCACCCCCTTCTGGCGCATGCTGGAGCGCCTGGATGTGCCCCTCTACCTGCACCCGGCCGCGCCCTTCCGCCTTCCCCATGTGCTGCAGGGTGTGCCGGCCCTCGATGGGGCCGTGTGGAGCTGGACCGGGGAAACCGCCAGCCACGCCCTGCGGCTGGTGTTCGGAGGGGTGTTCGAGCGCCATCCCGGAGCCCGGCTGATCCTGGGGCACATGGGCGAAACCCTGCCGTTCGAGCTCTGGCGCCTGGACAGCCGGAGCGCGATCCTCCCGGAAAGCCGGCGGCCGCCTCGCCCGCCCTCCGAAACCCTGCGGGAGCACCTCTGGATCACCACCTCGGGGGTCTGCGCCGATGGCCCCCTGCAGTGCTCCCTCCACGAACTGGGCGAGGAGCGGGTGCTCTTCTCCGTGGATTACCCCTACGAAGACAGCCACCTGGCCTGCCGCTGGATCGAGGGAGCGGCGATCAGCGACGCGGCGAGGCAGAAGGTGTGTTTCGGGAACGCCAGCACCCTGCTGAACCTGCCATGACGGAAGCCGTCTTCCACCTCTCGATTCCCGCCACGGATCTGGAGCTCACCCGCTGCTGGTACGAGCGGGTGCTGGGCTGCACCGCCGGGCGCAGCAGCCCCGCGGCCGTGATCCTCGATCTGGGGGGCCACCAGCTGGTGGCCCAGCACCATCCCCACCCTGAGGAGAGCCCCCAGCCGGGCATCTACCCGCGCCACTTCGGGCTGGTGTTTGCCTCCTTCGCCACTTGGCAGGCCCTCGTCGAGCACGTGCAGACGGCCGGCGAACCCTTTGCAGTGGCGCCGAAATGCCGCTACGAGGGCACGGTGCTTGAACACCACACCTTCTTCCTGCGCGATCCGAGCGGCAACTGGCTGGAGTTCAAGCACTACAGCCACCCGGAGGCGGTGCTGGGCTGCCGCGATCAGGCCAGCGTGGGGGATCCCGATCTGCGCTCCCCCAGCAGCTCCAGCACCTGATCCGCCGCGGCCAGCCCGGCCTCGATCGCCCCCTCGAAGTAACCCGGCCAGCGGCTGGAGGCCTCCGTGCCGGCCCAGAACACCCGGCCGTGGGGTTGCTGCCACACCGCGCCGCAGCGGGTCCAGGTGCCGGGGCGCAGAAAGCTGGTGAAGGCACCGCCGGTCCAGGCCTCCTCGTTCCAGTTGTGCAGCACCAGCTCCAGGGGCTCGCCCGCCCCGGGGCCCCAGTAGGTCACCAGATCGGCCAGCACCGCCCGGCGCCGCTCCGCCTCCGGCAGCCGCTGCCACTGCAGGGCCCGCTCCGCCGCGATGAAGCTCGCCAGCAGGCCCGGCCCCCCCGGCGGCGAGCTGTCCACCGTGAGCTCCAGGGTGGGTAGGTTGCCGATGCCGAGGCCGTTGAGCCCCTGCTCCCGCCAGAAAGGGCGCGGGTACACCGCCAGTACCTTCACCATCGCGCCCATCGGCGAGTGCTCCAGCAGGTCCGTCCACTCGGGCGGCAGGGCCGGGCTGAAGCGGATCCCCAGCCGCAGGGGCGGCGGCACCGCCACCACGGCCGCCGCGGCCCTGAGATGCTCCCCCTCGCCGAAATCCAGCTGCACGCCCGTTCCGCCGTGGTCGATGGCGGCCACCGGCGCCCCCAGCCGCAGGCAGGAGCCCAGCTCCGCGGCCAGCCGGCCCGCCAGCTGGGCGATGCCCCCCTGCACCAGCCAGGTCTCGGGGGTCTCGTCCTGAGGCGCCACCGCCTGGGTCCAGGCCAGGTGCAGCAGTGAGCTGTCCTGCGGTTCGAAGCCGCCGGAGCCGCCCACCCGGGTGAGCCAGGTGAAGGGATAGCGGGCCAGATCGCCAGCCCCCTGCCGCTCCAGCCAGGCCGCGATGCGGAGGCCGTCGAGCTCGGCGGCGACCGGGGCGCTCCAGGGGGCGGCAGGCGGCACTTCCGCCACCAGCTCCCGGAAGCGGCGCTGCAGGGCGAGAGTGTGCTCGATCTCGGCGGCGGGCAGGGCCAGGGCCTCCGGCCGGAAGAACAGCAGGCTGGAGCTGAACTCATGCTCCAGCGGCGCCCGGTGCGGGGTGCCGTTCCAGTGGAACACCCCCTCGCCCTCGTAGGGGGTGGGGTAGAGGCTCAGCCCGAATTCCTGCAGCAGCGCCAGCAGCCGGTGGTGGGTGGCCCCCACCCACTGGCCGCCCAGGTCCACGGTGAGGCCGCAGGCGGTGCGCTGGCCGTGCATCCGCCCGCCCCAGCGCGGGCGGGCCTCCAGCAGCTGCACCGTGAGCCCCCGGCGGCGCAGTTCCCGCGCACAGACCAGGCCGGAGAGGCCCGCCCCCACCACCGCCACGTCTGCTTCCATGCGCCCCCTCGGATCAGCCGTCCGGGCGGATCCTGGCGGAGGACAGGCTGGACATCCGCCACGGGAAAGGATTGCTAAACAGGTCCGCATGGATGTGATCACCCTGCGGGACGTGAGCCGCCGCTACGGCACCCAGGCCGCCGTGGAGGGGCTCAACCTCTCGATCGGGGCGGGGGAGTTCTTCTCCCTGCTGGGCCCATCGGGCTGCGGCAAGACCACCACCCTGCGGCTGATCGCCGGCTTCGATCGGCCCCAGGCGGGGCGGATCCTGCTGCAGGGCCGCGACCTCACCGAGGCGCCGCCGCATCGCCGGCCGGTGAACCTGGTGTTCCAGAACTACGCCCTCTTCCCCCACCTCAGCGTGTGGGACAACGTGGCCTTCGGGCCCCGCTCCCTGGGCATCACAGGCGCCCAGCTCCGCACCCGGGTGGGGGAGGCCCTCGAGGTGGTGCGGCTCTCGGAGCTGGCACGCCGCCGCCCCCACCAGCTCTCGGGGGGCCAGCAGCAGCGGGTGGCGCTGGCGCGGGCGCTGGTGAACCTGCCGGCAGCCGTGCTGCTCGATGAGCCGCTGGCGGCGCTCGATCCGGATCTGCGCCGCACCATGCGCCAGGAGCTGCAGCGCATCCAGCGGGAGGTGGGCATCACCTTCCTGCTGGTCACCCACGACCGCGAGGAGGCCCTCAGCCTCAGCGACCGGCTGGCGGTGCTGCACCAGGGCCGCCTGGAGCAGGTGGGCACGCCGCGGCAGCTCTACGACCGGCCCCGCAGCGCCGTGGTGGCCACCTTCCTGGGCTCGGCCAACCTGCTGGCGGAGGAATCAGGCGCGGGGGTGCGGCTGCTGCGGCCGGAGCGGCTGCGGCTGGGCACCGCGCCGCCGGGCGAAGGAGAGCGGGGGCTGCGGGCGCGGGTGCAGGAGCTGGTGTTCCAGGGCGCCACGGTGGAGGTGCGCCTGCGCAGCACCTGTGATCAGCCCCTGATCGCCATCGACACCAGCGCCAATCTGCCCAACAATCTGCGCGTTGGCTCGGAGCTCTGGTGCCGCTGGAATCCCGCCGACAGCCACGTGCTCGAGGAGTCCACGCCGCGATGAGCCCCTCCCCCCTCCCGCCCCGGGGTCGCCGGGCCTTTCTGCGCCGGCTGGGGCTGGCGGCCGCCGGGGCAGCCCTGGCGCCGCCGCTGCTGCAGGCCTGCGGCGGGGGGGGAGGAGGCAGCCAGGGCGGCGGTGGTGGCGGCGGCAGCGGTGGCGGCGGAAAGGATCTGGTGATCTCCACCTTCCCCCTCTATATCGACGTCGACGCGCCGGGCGCACCCGGCAGCGTGAAGCGGTTCCAGAAGGAGACCGGCATCAACCTCCGCTACCTGGAGGATGTGAACGATGTGCGGCAGTTCTTCGCCCGCATCCAGCCCCAGCTGGCCGCGGGCCGGCCCCTCGCCCAGGACCTGGTGGTGCTCACCGCCTGGATGGCCGAGCGGCTGATCCAGCTGGGCTGGGTGGAGCCGCTCCCCCTGGCGGAGGTGCCGAACGCCCGCCACCTGATCCCCTCGCTGCGGAAGCCGTCCTGGGATCCCCAGGGGCGCTACACGCTGCCGTGGCAATCGGGGATCGCCGGCATCGCCTACAACCTCAAGGCCACGGGCCGGGAGCTCACGAGCGTCAACGATCTCTTCGATCCGGCCCTCAAGGGGCGGGTGTCGGCGCTGCTGGAGATGCGCGACACCATGGGGCTGCTGATGCTCGCCGACGGCCAGGACATCAGCCGCCCCACCTGGGAGAGCGCCCAGCCCTCCTTCGATCGGCTCGAGAAGGCCCGCCGCGATGGGCAGATCCGCCGCTTCACCGGCAACGACTACCAGAACGATCTGCTGGCCGGAAACCTGGCCGCCTGCATCGGCTGGTCGGGGGATGTGGCCCAGCTGGCGCTGGAGCAGCCCGATCTGCGCTTCCTGGTGCCCGAGAGCGGCGGCGTGCTCTGGGCCGATGTGATGCTGATGCCCAAGGGCGCCCGCAACCGCGAGGCGGCGGCCACCTGGCTGAACTGGGTGTACCAGCCCGCCGAGGCGGCCCGCATCGCCGCCGCCGTGCAGTACATCTCCCCGGTGGAGGGGGTGCAGCAGCTCCTGGCGAAGGATCCGGCCACCCGGGCCTTGGCGAACAACCCGCTGATGTTCCCCGATGCGGCGATGCAGAAGCGGCTGCACACCTTCGGCCCCCTGAGCGCCAAGGAAGAGGAACGCTGGGAGGCGCGCTTTGCCCAGATCACCGAGGGCTGAGGGGCCGGCGCCGCTGCGGCGGGCACCGCGACAGCCCTGGCGCCGCTGGTGGCCCTGGGCGCTACTGGCCCCGGGCCTGCTGTGGCTGATCGGGCTCTACGTGCTGCCCCTGCTGGCTCTGGTGCCCCTCTCGCTCTCGGAGCCGGTGAGCCGCTTCGGACTGGACACCGTGTTCCGCGGCAGGCTGGCCACCTATCCGGAGGTGCTGCAGGCCTATGGACCGATCCTGCTGCGCTCCTTCGGCTACGCCCTGCTCGCCACGGGCTTCGGGATTGTGCTCGCCTATCCGCTGGCCTGCACGATCCGCTTCCGCGGCGGGCGCTGGCAGCCGCTGCTGATCGGCCTGGTGGTGCTGCCCTCGCTCACCTCCTACCTGGTGCGGGCGATCTCCTGGACCAGCCTGCTGGGCGACAGCGGGCCGGTGCTGGGCGCCACGCAGGCCCTCGGCCTCACCGGCCTGCTCACGGCCCTGGGGGTGCTGCAGGACGGCCGGCTGCTGAACACGCCGACCTCGGTGATCCTGGGCCTCACCACCAACCTGCTGCCGTTTCTGGTGCTGCCGCTGGTGGTGTCGCTGCAGCGGATCGACCAGCGGCTGCTGGAGGCGGCCGCCGATCTGCACGCCGGCCCGCTGCACCGCTTCACCCGGGTGGTGTGGCCGCTGTCGCAGCCGGGGCTGACGGCCGGCCTGCTGCTGAGCCTGATTCCGGCGGCCGGCGATGTGGTGAATCCCCAGTTCCTGGGCGGACCGAACCAGCGCATGATTGCCAACACGATCGAGAACCTGCTGCTGGTGCAGCTGCAGGCGCCGCGGGCGGCGGCCCTCACCCTGGTGCTGATGGCCCTGATCACGCTGGCGGTGCTGCTGCAGCTGCGGGACCGCGGCGTGGAGGAGCTGCCGCTGCCATGAGGAGGGGGCTGGGGAGCGGGCTGCTGGTGCTCTGGAGCGCCCTGGCCTACGGGCTGCTGTACGCGCCGATCGCGGTGATGGTGCTGTTCAGCTTCAACGCGCCCCGGGGGCGCTTCAACCTGCTCTGGCAGGGCTTCACCCTGGAGAACTGGCGCCATCCCTTCCGCGATGCGTCCCTCACCGAGGCGTTCCTCACCAGCCTGGGGCTGGCGCTGGCGGCGGCCCTGCTGGCGGTGCTGCTGGGGGGGCTGATGGCCCTGGCCCTGGCGCGCGCACGGGTGCGCGGCAGCCGCGGGATCGAGCTGCTGCTGGTGCTGCCGCTCACCAATCCCGAGATCGTGCTGGCCGCCGCGCTGCTGCAGCTGTTCGTGGGCACCGACCTGCCGCGCGGGCCGCTCACGCTGCTGCTCTCCCACAGCCTGTTCTGCCTCAGCTACGCGGCCCTCACCCTCAAGGCCCGCCTGGCGGGCTTCGATCCCACCCTCGAGCTGGCCGCCCAGGACCTGGGGGCGCCGCCCCTGGCGGCCTTCCGCCGCGTGACCCTGCCGCTGCTGCTGCCGGGCCTGCTGGCCGCCACGCTGCTCTGCTTTTCCCTCTCCTTCGACGACTACGTGATCAGCAGCTTCACGGCGGGGGAAACCGTGACCCTGCCGCTCTACCTGGCCGGCGCCTTCCAGCGGGAGATCTCCCCCCAGATCCAGGTGCTCTCCACCCTGGTGCTGCTGGTGAGCGCGGCGCTGCTGGTGCTGGCTTCCCAGCCGCAGGGGGGTAAGCCCTGAGGGGTTTTCGGGGCCCGGATTAGAGCCCCTGCAGGGGCTGATCACCACCGGTGAGCTGCCAGGCGGCCCAGGCGCTGGGGGATTGCCAGTCCCGCCGCGAAGGATGGATGCGGAATTCCTCCTGCACCTTCACCAGGGCTTCCATCGGGGCCAGCCCCTCTCGCAGACGTTCGTAGTAACGCTGCATGAACTCTGCTGTGGCGGCATCCTCCACCTTCCAGAGGGAGAGGAGAGTGGAGCGTGCGCCAGCCACGGTGAGGGCTCGCTGCAATCCATACAGGCCCTCGCCGCTCTGCACCGCGCCACTGCCGGTGTCGCAGGCGGAAAGCACCACGAGCTCGGTGCCATCGAGGCGCAACTGGGCGGCTTCCTTGGCAGTGAGATAGCCATCCACACCGGCCTCCGGGGGAACATTGGCGCCGGCCAGCGCAAGGCCGCTGTCGAGCAGAGGATCTCCCCCGGGCCGCGGCTGGCGGAAGAACCCGTGGCTGGCGATGTGGAGCAACCTGGGTCGATCGGCCTCCTGCAACGCAGAGGCGGAGGCCTCCTGGCCAAGCAGGAGTCGGGCACCGATCTGCTCCGCAATGCGGCGGCCCTCCTGCTGAGTGGCTGGCAGGGGTGACCAGGGCCTGCCCCCGCCGAAATCAGGGTTCGCCAGCACCAGCGGCCGCTCCGCGCTCGGCGCCGCGGCCTCCCGGCCGCTTCGGAGCAGATCACGGCCGCTGGTGATCAACCGCAGCGTCACCGCCTGAGCGAGGCGTTGCCGGGGGCTGCCTCCAGCAAGCCGGGCTGGTGGAGACGGACCCGGAGCGGGCAGAGCCGCAAACGGAATTCGGTTGAGTTCAGCGTCAAGGGAGAGGAACCAGTGCCGGCGCTCGGCCAGGGAGCTGCGCAGCGGCGAGAGCAGTGTGTCTGCGAGCTGCTGCCAGAGGGGCTCCACGGGCTCGATGCCGCGCTCACCAGCGGCGAGAGCCCTCTGAACCAGCTGCTCGATCGGTGCGGCGGGGCCGAGATCCACGCTGGCCATGGCACCCGTGGGCTGGAGCACCAGGGCCAGGTAGCGCGGTGGGCCCCAGGCCCGCTCGGCGGGCTGAAGCCCGTCATGGGGGCGGTGACGCTGGAACTCCACCAGAACGCCGTCGGGAGGCAGTACTCGCGCCACCTCGGCCGGCTCCACCAGCCGCGGGGCCAGGGCCGGAAGCTGGCGGTAGAGCTCCTGCTCGAGCCGCTGCCTCCGAGTCTGCAGGTCAGCCCGCTGGGGAGGCGGAAGGGTGAGGGTGGAGAGCCTGCCGGTGAGGGAGGCGATCTGGAGGCTGAGCTACCGCTGGGGCCCGGCGGCCCGACTGAGCAGAGCCTGGCGCCGTTCGATGTCCTGAAGGATGCCGTGGCGGTTCAGCCGGGTGAACAGGGCGAGCTCCGTCCCGCCGACGGAGCCCCCGGCTTGGGAGTAGGCCGCCTCCCAACCATTGCCGAGGGTGCGGATCTGTGCCTGCCGCTGGGCCTCGGGAAGAAGCGGCAGTTCCCGCTGCAGAAAGCGGGTCTGACCCGCGATGCCGCGCCGGAGCAGGGCCACCGCCTCCAAACGCTCTCCCCGGTTCCCCCGGAGCACCGCCAGGTTGTGCAGGGCCGTGGCGGTGTTGGGGTGGTCAGGCCCCAGCACCCGAAGCTGCACAGCCAGCGCCTGCTCCAGCAGCGGCAAGGCCTCCGCCGTGGCGCCCCGGGCAGCCAGCCGCAGGGCCAGGTTGTTGCTGGAAAGAGCGGTGTCGGGATGGCTGGGGCCCAGGGCCTTGCGACGGATCGCCAGGGCACGCCGATGCAGCGCTTCGGCCGCAGCCCCCTCACCGCGGCGCTCCAGCAGCACCGCCAGGTTGTTCAGAGCCAGGGCGGTGAGGGGATGGTCACCTCCCAGCACCTGCTCGCGGATCTTGAGCGAACGTCGGGCCAGCGGTTCGGCCTCTTGGGTACGTCCCTCTTCCGTGAGCAGTTCGGCCAGGTTGTCCAGAGAGGAGGCGGTGTCGGGGTGGCGTTCACCCAGAGAGCGCTCGCGGATGACCAGAGCCTTGCGATAGCCGGCCTCCGCCTCGGGGAAGGCACCACGGCTGCGGGCGAGTGCCGCCAGATTGTTCACTGCATTGGCAGTTTCGGGGTGCTCCGGGCCGAGGGCCTGCTCCCGAATCGCCAGGGCCCGTTCATAGATGGGCTGCGCCTGGGAAAACAGACCCTGGAGATCAAAGAGAAGGGCGAGGTTGTTGAGAGCGGTGGCTGTGCCGGGATGCCCAGGTCCCAGGGAGGACTCCTGGATGGACAGCGCCCGCTCGAGCAGCGTCCGTGCCCTGTCATAGGCGCCGCGTTCCATCTCCAGAAGGCCGAGATGGGCAAGGCTGATGGCGGTTTCCGGGTGGTCGGGGCCCAGCACCTCCTCGCGAATCGCGAGGGCGCGGCGGTTGAGCGATTCGGCCTCCTCCAGATCGCCGAGGCTGGCCCTTACCAGGGCCAGGTTGCTGAGGGTGCTGGCCGTGTCCGGATGGCCCCTGCCAAGAGCGTATTCCTGGATCCTGAGGGCACGCCGGTACAGAGGATCCGCCTGGGCGTAGAGGCCCTTGCTGTCGAACAGGGCAGCGAGGTTGTTGAGGGAGGTGGCAGTGGCGGGATCCTCCGGTCCAAGGGCCTGCTCGCGGATGGCGAGGACTTTCCGGTAGAGAGCCTCGGCTTGGGGGAAGCGCCCCTGGCCGTCATAGACCGCCGCCAGATTGTTCAGCAACGCAGCCGTTTCAGGGTGGTTGGGACCGAGGCTCCGCTCCCGGATCTCCAGCGCCCGAAGGAAGAGGGGTTCGGCCTTCCCGTACAGAGCCTGGAGGTAGAAGAGCTGGGCCAGGTTGTTGAGGGTGGTGGCCAGCCGGGGATCGCCGGGCTCCAGGAGTCGTTCGCGGGCCTCCAGCACCTTGCGGTAGTGGGCTTCGGCCCGCTCATAGTGCCCGGCCTGCACCAGCAAAGCCGCCACATTGTTGAGCGCTGCCAGGGTATCGGGATGCTCCGCCCCCCGGCTCCGAGCCAGCGCGGCCACCACCTGCTCCCACAGGGCCGCCGCCGCCGCGAAGCGGCCATGCCCCTGGAACTCCACAGCCTTCTGGATCCAGCCCTGCACGGGCACAGGGAGCGGCTGGGTATCGGGCACCCCTGGCTGGGCAGGAGACTGTGCACGGCCTACCCCGGCGAACGTGAACAGCGCTGCCAGCAGAAGCGGAAGTCTGAGCGCCTTCACGTCCACCCCCCGGCACGACTCGAGCACCACCGGCCGATACACGCTGCCGAGTACCCGCAGACTGGCACTGGTCGGCAGGAGTGCACACCCCGGGGGAGCGGCTGGAGGGAGTAAGCACCAACCAACCCCGACGCTCCGATCCAGCAACGAAGAAGAACGATGCGAAACCTGCGGCTGAGGCGAATGCCATGACCCCAGGAACCCATTCGGATCCCTGACTTCGCTGCATGAATCTCCGGACCCGCCCCCATGTGCAAGCCATGGCGCCGTTTTCACAGATCGCTTCCGGAGAGTGGCCACATCGGCATCGTGAGCAGGCGTGGCCAATGGTGCACACGCAGCAACCGCCGCAGCCACTGCCCGTAGGCATGCCCCGTGCGGCAGGCGCTGTGAGCTGGTGGCCATCACGGCAGGACAGCCCCCTGCTGAGGCCTGTTCCCGCGGCGCAGCCCTCAGGGCATGAACCTGTTGACAGCACCAGCCCCAGCGCCCAGCATCCGGGCCAATGCCGTGCCGATGACGATCTCGCCCCCGCCATCCGCCCGCTCGAAGCCGCCGCCGCCGCCGCTCAGCATCGGCCGGATCGCGCAGCGTCGCCGGGGATCGGTGCGGCTGGCGGTGCTGCTGGCGGCCGGCATTGGTGTTCTGGCCTGGCTCGGCCGCAGCGGTGACCCCGCCGCAAGAGCCCTCCCAGCCGGTCCGCTCAGCCTGGGTGCCGCCATCGCCCTCACCGGCAATGCCAACCTCTACGGGCAGGACCAGCGCATGGGCCTGAGCCTGGGTGAGCGCTGGGCACAACAGGCGGGAGCCCCCGCCCGAGCGGTGCGGCTGCAGATCGAGGACAGCGCCTCCGATGAACCCAGCGCCATCGCCGCCTTCAACCTGCTGTTCAGCCAGGGGGTGATCGCCCTGATCGGGCCCACCCTCTCCCAGCAGGCCTTCGCCGCCGATCCGATCGCCCAGCGCCAGGGCGTTCCGGTGGTGGCGCCCTCCAACACGGCCAAGGGCATCCCCCAGATCGGCCACTTCATCAGCCGTGTGTCAGCCCAGAGCTCGGTGATCGCACCGCTCTCGTTGGAGGAGGCCCTGCGCCGCGATCCCTCGATCCGGCGGGTCGCCCTCTTCTACGCCCACGACGACGCCTACAGCGCCGCCGAAATCCTGATCTTCCAGAAGGCCCTCGCTGCTCGCGGGCTCACCCCCGTGACGGTGCAACGCACCCAGCTGGCCGACAACGACTTCCAGACGCCGATCACCGCCGCCCTTCAGCTTCAGCCCCAGCTGATGGTGCTCTCGGTGCAGGCGGTGGCCGGCGGCAACCTGATCCGCCAGCTGCGCGAACTCGGCTACCGCGGCCAGATCGTGGTGGGCAATGGCCTCAACACGCCGAACATCTATCCGATCTGTCAGCGCTGGTGCGATGGCATCCTGATCGCCCAGGCCTACAGCCCGGAGCTCACCACGCCGATCAACGATCGCTTCAAGGCGCTGTACCGGCAGGCGTTCGGCGACCGGGCCCCACCACAGATCACCGCCCAGGCCTTCGCCTCCTACCAGGTGCTGTTTGAAGCGATCCAGCGGCTGCAGGCCAGGGGCGGCCTCACGGGCGTGACCCTCGGCCAGGCCCGCGCCAACCTGATGGACGAGCTGCTCAGCGGCAGGTACGACACACCCCTCGGCCCGATCAGCTTCACCCCAGAAGGCGAGGTGGTGCAGGACCGCTTCTACGTGGCCGAGGTGCGCATGCAGCCCAATGGCCGCGACGGTCGCTTCGCCCTGGTGCGCGAACGCAGCCTGCAGGAGAGCAGACCGTGATCGAAACCCTGCTGCAGACCCTGCTCAACGGAGTCGCCAGCGGCGGCGTGTACGCCCTGGTGGCGCTCGGCTACACGCTGGTGTTCTCCGTGCTCGGGGTGATCAACTTCGCCCAGGGCGCCCTGTTCTCCCTGGGGGGCTACCTCACCTTCCTGCTGATGGGCGGAAAGATCGGCGTGAACGGCGCGCTTCCGGGCTGGGGCCTGCCGGGGGGTTTGCCCTTCGCTCTGGCGCTGCTGCTGGCGGCGGCGGGATCTGGCCTCGTGGCTCTGCTGGTGGAGCGGATCGCCTTCGCGCCGCTGCGCCGCCAAGGGGCTGAACCGCTGCTGGCCCTGATCACCAGCCTCGGTGCCGGTGTGGTGCTGGTGAACCTGCTGCAGATGCTGATGGGGGCCGAGGGCTACGCCTTCCCCCAGGGCAGCGATGTCCTGGCCGGTCTGCCCGATGCCCTGGTGATCGCCGGTGCCCGCATCCGCACGATCCAGCTCCTGCTCCTGCTGGTGTCAGCCGCGGCCGTGCTGGCCCTCACCCTCTGGCTGGAGCGCAGCCGCGGCGGCCAGGCCCTGCGTGCCGTGGCGGAAGACGCCACCACCGCCCAGCTGCTGGGCATCAACAGCGAGGCGATGGTGCGGCTCTCGTTCTTCCTCAGCGGTGCCCTGGCGGGGCTCGGCGGCGGACTGATCGGGGTGAGCGTCAGCCTGCCGGGCCCCTACTTCGGCATCGGCTACGGCCTCAAGGGCCTGGCGGTGCTGGTGCTCGGGGGCCTCGGCAGCGTGCCGGGCGCGATCGTGGGGGGGCTGGTGATGGGCCTTGCCGAAGCGCTGATTCCTTCTGAGGCCTCCGGTTGGCGGGATGCTCTGGCCTTCGCGATCCTGTTCGCCGTGCTGGTGCTGCGCCCCAGTGGGCTGTTGGGCCGCCGCCAACTGGAGAAGGTCTGAAGCGATGGGAGAGGCGCTGTGATCGATAACGGCCTGCTGGTGCAGATGATCCTCGGGGCCCTGCTGGGGCTGTCGGTGTATCTGCCGATGGCGGCGGGGCAGCTCTCGCTGGCCACGCCGGCCTTCTATGCCGTGGGCGGCACCCTGGCGGCGCTGCTCTCCACCCAGGGCAACACCCAGAGCGTGATCAGCCTCTGGGCCGTGCTGGGGGAAATGCTGCTGGCCGCAGGCCTCACGGCAGGCCTGGCGCTGCTGGTAGGGCTACCGGTGCTGCGGCTGCGGGGCATTTATCTCGCCATCGCCACCATCGCCCTGGTGGAGATCGTGCGGGTGGCGATCCTCAACCTCCC
>JBMLOS010000055.1:0-7450 GCA_049242845.1 Prochlorococcaceae cyanobacterium | reverse complement strand
TCGGCCGGGGCGGATCACTCCACACCACCGCCAGATCGAAGGGCGGCTCCACCTCCAGCACCACCCGGGGGGCACCGCCACCGGGATAGAGCGCCACGGCCCCTTGCGGATCGGCAAGCAGATCCACCCCCTGCGCCAGATGCCCGAGCCGCTCGGCGGTGTCCGCCTCGGCGTCCGCGGCCTGATCGAGGCAGCGGGGCGGCAGCCCCGTCAGGCGGGCCTGCTCCAGCGCCGGCACCGCCAGGTAGGGATGGAGGCCGAAGGCGAAGGGCATCGCCGCGCTGCCGGTCGCTCCGGTGTGGGCCACCACGGCCGTGATCGCCAGGGCCCCGGGCTCGAGCCGCAGTTCCAGATCGAGCCGGAAGGAGAAGGGATAGTGGGGCCGGGTGGCCTCGCCATCTTCAAGGCGCAGCCGCACGCCGCTCTCCCCCTGCAGGGCCTCGAGGCTCCAGGGGAGATCCCGGGCAAAGCCGTGCTGGGCCAGGGGGAAGCGGCCCTGGGGCAGCTCGAGGGTGTCGCCGGGGAGGTTGCCGCAGAGCGGGAAGAGCACCGGGATGCCACCCCGCACCGAGCGGGAGGGATCGGCGAACCGCTCGGCGTCGAAATAGAGGATCTCGCGGGCCCCCCAGGGGCCATGGCAGAGCCAGCCGGCCACCAGCCCGCCCCGCTCGGGCACCAGGCGCAGGGCATCACCCGAGCGGGGATCGGTGTAGAGCCAGTGGGCGAAAGGCTCAGGGCACGGGTGCAGCATCCGGCCGGGGATCCGCAGGCTGCTCGACCGTAGGCCGCTCCAGGCCGGCGATCCACTCCAGCAGGGCGCGGTTCACAGGGGCAGGCACCTCGTCGTGGGGACAGTGGCCCGCCTCCAGCACCACCTCGGTGGTGGCCTGTGGCGCATGGCGCTGGAAGGCCGCGCGGCGGCCGGCGGCATTGATCCAGGGATCCCGCAGCCCCCAGAGCAGCAGCAGCGGGCAGCGCAGCTGGGCGAAGAGCTCGTCGAGGGGCTGGCCGCGGGGGATCTCGAACACGGTGCGGAACACCCCGAAGGCGCCGGGATCAAGCGCCGGCCGGCGGATCGACTCCACCAGGGCCTCATCCACGTGGGTGGGATCGATGTACACCTGCCGCAGGGTGCGGCGGATCGTGGACGGCCGGCGCAGGTTCTCGAACAGCAGCCGCTGCAGCACCGGGCTCTTGAGCAGGGCGGCGCCGATCGTGCGGCGGGCGATGGCGCCCCAGCCCCGCGGCGGGGCCTGCTCGTCGCTGAAGGGGCCGGCGGCATTGAGCAGCACCACCCCGGCGCACTCCTCCCCGAGGGCCGCACCGGCGGCCAGGGAGGCAAAGCCCCCGAGCGAGTTGCCCACCAGCACCGTGGGGCGACCGATGCGCTCGCGCACGTAGGCGGCGAGCTGGTCGCGCCAGAGATCGCCGCCGTAGGGGGGGCCGGCCGGCTTGGCGCTGCGCCCGAAGCCCAGCAGGTCCAGGGCATGCACCTCGTGCCGCTCCGCCAGCACCGGCAGGTTGTGGCGCCAGTGGTCGGTGGAGGCCCCGAAGCCGTGCACCAGCAGGATCGCCGGACCCTCCGGACGGGCAGGACGCCGCTCCACGCAGTGGATGGCGTGGCCATGAAACGACCAGGGCACCGCGGAGGTTGGAGCGGGTCCGGGCGAAGACGACACCACGACATCGGGCAGGGTGGCCGATGCTAGGCAGCACCGGCGGTCTCCCGGACCTTGCCGGCCCCTCTGCGAGCGCCCATGCCCCCTGACCCCTCCCCCCTGGCGCCCCTGCTCCCGGGCATCGCCCTCTGGGCGCTGGCGCTCTACCTGCCCCTGACCCTGCCGCTGAACCGGCTGGAGCGGGCCCTGGCCGAGGGCAGCCTGGGCGAAGGCGCCCAGCAGGTGGTGCTCACCCTGAGCAGCCTGCTGCTGGCCCTGGCCTGCGGCACCGTGGCGGAACTGGCCCTGGGCTGGGCCCTGGGGCCGGGCTGGGCCACCAGCCTGGGCCTGATGGCCGTGCTCTCCGGGCTGTTCTGGGGACTAGCCAGCCGGGCGGACAAGCCCAGCGAGTAGAGCGGCCCTGCGGCCGCACGCACCCTTCAGCGCCAGTCGAGCCAGGGGAGGTGGGGCACGATCGCAGCGGTGGCGGCGCGGTAGGCGGTGTACTCGGGATGGAGGGTGAGCAACTGACGCTCCTCCCGCCGGGCCTTGCCCCCGAGCACGGCCACCAGGCTCAGCAGCAGGGCGAGGTGCAGCAGGCTGCCCAGGGCGAGGGTCACCCCCAGGGAGCAGAGCAGCACCGCCTGATAGAGCGGATGCCGGCAGCGGGCGTAGGCGCCGCTGGTCACCAGGGGAGCGTCGGGCATCGGATCGGGCAGGGGGGTGAGGCTGGGGCCCAGACGCCAGAAGGCCTGGGCCGCCAGCAGCAGGCCCAGGACCAGCAGCGCCCAGCCGATCACCGCCAGGGGCAGGGGCCAGTGCAGATCGAAAACAGCCAGTGGCGGCCAGGGGGGCAGGGCATGGGCGGCGATCAGCAGGAGCTGGGCCAGCAGCCACCACTCACCATGGCGGTTGTCGATCCAACCGCCCCAGCTGAGGCCCCACCGCCGGATCCAGTCGCCCAAGGTGTTGCCGCTGCTGCCCTCCAGCCTGCCGGTTCAGCCTGCCGGTTCGGGCTGCGCCTCGGATGTGGCGCCGGCGAGCACGAAACGCAGCAGGATCGGTGCCAGGAAGGTGGTGCCGATCACCATCAGCAGGATCGCCGCATCGAGGGCGGGGGTGAGCAGGCCCGCCTGGCTGCCGAGGCCCAGGAAGATCAGGCCCACCTCGCCGCGGGGCATCATGCCGATCCCCACCACCAGCCGGTTGGTCTTCTCCTTGCTCAGGTAGCTCCAGCCGGCGGCCACCTTGCCCACGATCGCCACGGTGAGCAGGAAGGCCGCCACCACCAGGCCCTCGCGGTTGGCGGGGTTGAAGGGATTCAGCACCGAGAGGTCCATGCCGGTGCCGATCAGCACGAAGAAGATCGTGGCGAAGAGGGCCACCAGGGGCTTCACCGTCTCCTGGATCGCATGGGTGTGCTTCGAACTGCTGAGGATCAGGCCGGCGGCGAAGGCACCCAGGGCCGCCTCCAGGCCGATGGCCTGGGCGGCGAAGCAGGAGAAGGAAAGCACCACGAAGGAAGCCACCACCACCTCGCCGGGGGCCTTGAGCTGGTCGAGCACCCAGTCGAACAGGGGCGCGGCAGTGCGGCTGAGGAAGAGGGCCGCAGCCACGAACACCCCGGCGGCGGTCATCAGCTTGAGGAGCGGACCCACGGTGAAGGTGCCGCCGCTGGCCACGGCCACCACCACCGCCAGGATCACGATGCCGAGGATGTCATCGAGAACGGCGGCGCCGATCACGGTCTGCCCCTCGCGGGTCTTGAGGAACTTGAGCTCGCCGAACACGCTGGCGGTGATGCCGATGCTGGTGGCGGTCATCGCCGCCCCGGCGAACACGGCCGGGATCAGCGGCACATGAAAGATGTAGTAGAGACCGGCGGTGCCCAGGGCGAAGGGCAGCACCACCCCGGTCACGGCCACCGTGGTGGCCTGCAAGCCCACCGCCACGAGCTCGTCGAGCTCACTCTCGAGGCCGGTGAGGAACAGCAGGGCGTAGAGGCCGATCTGGGAGACGGCCGCCAGGTTGGGGAAGGTCTCGTTGTAGATGTCCCGCACGGCCTCGGGGGTCACCTCCGCCAGGGAGCTCAGCAGGTTCACACCGAAGTCGGCGAGCTGGGCCTCCGTGCCGGGGGGCACGATCAGGTGCAGACCGGAGACGCCCACCAGCACCCCGGCCACGAGCTCACCCAGAATGGTGGGGAGCTGGAGGCGCACCATCACCTCGGCGAGGGCACGGGCGGCCACGAAGATCACCAGGAAACGACCCACCGCGATGAGGGTCTCCGCCACCTCCGTCTGGTGATTGCCGATCTCCATCAGCAACGGTGAAATCAACATATTGGATACAGCGTTGCGAGACGTTAATCCGAATCCGCGTCGCTGTGGGTGGCCGCAGGCGGTGTCGGTTCCTGGATCTGCCCCCAGGGAGCAGTCCTGGCATTGGCAGCCATCGCTACCGTCAAACCATCCGCTCCATGCGATCGGCGAGCGCCCGCGGCCCCGGCCCGGGCTCCCGCTCCGCCCCGGCCGCCCCCATGACCGAGCTCCAGCCGAACCCGCTGCGCCTGCCGACCCCGGGCTGCTACGCCGACCCCGACCGCAGTGGCCTCGCCGCCGACGACGTGTTCGACGGCATGACCGAGCACCTCTTCTACACGCTCGGCAAGCTGGCTCCGGCCGCCAGCCGCCATGACCTCTACATGGCCCTGAGCTACGCGGTGCGCGACCGGCTGATGACCCGCTACCTGGCCGGCATCGAGGCGATCAGCGCCGCCCCGGCCCGGGTGGTGGCCTACCTCTCGGCCGAGTTCCTCGTGGGCCCGCAGCTGAGCAACAACCTGCTCATGCTCGGCATCCAGGCGGAGGCCGCCGAGGCCCTGCGCCGCTTCGGGGTGGAGGACATCGACAACATCCTCGATGTGGAGGAGGAGCCGGGCCTCGGCAACGGCGGCCTCGGACGGCTGGCGGCCTGCTTCCTCGAATCGCTGGCGTCGCTGGAGATCCCGGCCACCGGCTACGGCATCCGCTACGAGTTCGGCATCTTCGACCAGCTGATCCGCGACGGCTGGCAGGTGGAGATCACCGACAAGTGGCTCAAGGGCGGCTGGCCCTGGGAGATCCCCCACCCCGATCAGGCCTGTTTCGTGGGCTTCGGCGGCCACACCGAGAGCTACCGCGATGCCGGCGGCGCCTTCCGGGTGCGCTGGGTGCCGGAGGAAACCGCCATCGGCATCCCCCACGACGTGCCGGTGCTGGGCTACCGGGTGAACACCTGCGACCGGCTGCGGCTGTGGCGGGCCGATGCCACCGAGAGCTTCGATTTCTACGCCTTCAACATCGGCGACTACTACGGCGCCGTGGAGGAGAAGGTGGGTTCGGAGAACCTCTCCAAGGTGCTCTACCCCAACGACGGCACCGATGAGGGAAGGCGGCTGCGACTGAAGCAGCAGCACTTCTTCGTGAGCTGCTCCCTGCAGGACATGCTGCGCTCACTCGAGATGCGCGGCATCCCGGTGGAGGAGTTCCCGAGCCACTGGGCGGTGCAGCTCAACGACACCCACCCCGCCATCGCGGTGGCCGAACTGATGCGGCTGCTGCTGGATGAGAAACATCTCGACTGGGAACTGGCCTGGAGAATCACCAGCCAGTCGCTCTCCTACACGAACCACACCCTGCTGCCGGAAGCGCTGGAGAAGTGGGGCCTGAATCTGTTCGGCTCCCTGCTGCCGCGCCACCTGGAGCTGATCTACGAGATCAACCGCCGTTTCCTGCAGCAGGTGCGGCTGCGCTATCCGGGCGACAACGCCATCGTGCGCCGGGTCTCGATCATCGATGAGGAAGGCACGAAGGCGGTGCGCATGGCCCACCTCGCCACCGTGGCCTCCCATCATGTGAACGGTGTGGCGGCGCTGCACAGCGAACTGGTCCGCACCCAGCTGTTCCCGGAATTCGCCTCGCTCTGGCCGGAGAAGTTCACCAACGTCACCAATGGGGTGACGCCACGGCGCTGGGTGGCCCTGGCCAATCCCCTGCTCTCCGATCTGATCACCGAAGCGATCGGCGAAGGCTGGGTGCAGGATTTCAGCCGGATTCAGGAACTGGAGCGCTTCGCCGACGACTCCTCCTTCCTGGAGCGCTGGGGGGCGACGAAGCTGGCGGTGAAGCATCGCCTGACCAGCTACATCCATCGCCACACCGGTGTGCTGGTGGATCCGAACTCGATGTTCGATGTTCAGGTGAAACGGATCCATGAGTACAAGCGGCAGCACCTCAATGCCCTGCAGCTGATCGCCCAGTACCTACGCATCAAGAACGGCACCGCCCGCCACGAGGCGCCGCGCACGGTGATCTTCGGTGGCAAGGCTGCGCCGGGGTACTACATGGCGAAACTGATCATCCGCTTCCTGAACGGCATCGCCGAAACCGTGAACGCCGACCCCGACATGGAGGGCCGACTGCGGGTGATCTTCCTGGCGGATTACAACGTGAAACTGGGCGAGAAGGTGTACCCCGCCGCCGACCTCTCCGAGCAGATCTCCACCGCCGGCAAGGAAGCCTCCGGCACCGGGAACATGAAATTCGCCATGAACGGTGCGCTCACGATCGGCACCCTCGATGGCGCCAATGTGGAGATCCGCGAGCGGGTGGGTGCCGAGAACTTCTTCCTGTTCGGCAAGACCACCGAGCAGCTCACCGAGCTCCACGACCGCGGCTACAGGCCCTGGGAACTGGTGAACGACATCCCCGAACTGCCGGAGGCGCTGCGTCTGGTGGAGCAGGGCCACTTCAGCAACGGCGATCCCGATCTCTTCCGCCCGCTGCTGCAGAACCTCACCGGCCGGGATCCCTTCTACGTGCTGGCCGATTTCAGCGAATACCTGCAGGCCCAGGACGCCGTGAGCCGCGCCTGGGGCGACCGCAACCACTGGCACCGGATGGCCCTGCTCAACACGGCCCGCAGCAGCCACTTCTCCTCGGACCGCTCCGTACGCGACTACGCCGAGCGGATCTGGAAGGTGGATCCCTTCCCGGTGACGATCACCTGCGAGATCGACTGAAGCCGGCCGGGGCTGACGGCACCGGGCTCAGGCCGGTGACTCTCAGCCCCGGTGATCCGGCAGGTCGGGGGTCTGGTGGAGGAGGCGGTTGAGGCGCAGCCGATCGGCATTGAGGGGATCGGGGGCCAGCTCGCCGGCCAGTTCGCGGAACTTGCGCTCCACTTCCTCGGGCACCCGCACATCAAAGATGCGCTCCATCAGCGCCTCGATCGAGAAGAGATGGGCGTTGATGTTCTCCAGATCGGCCATGGCCTGCTGGATCGCGTCCGCCTCGGAGGAGGGGGCTGTGCCGCCGGAGGCCGCCTCCAGGGGTGCGGGTGCGGGACCCTCAAGATCGCCGTACTGCTTCTGGAGTTCCTCGAGTACCCGTCCGGCCAGGGTGCGGAACGACTGGAGGGCAGCCCAGTTGAGCTCCTGCTGCTGACGCAGGGTGGGGTTCTCGCGGATCAATCGGTCGTGTTCCCGATAGAAACGCTGGCAATCAGGGCATTGGCAGGGCTCTTCGGGCACCGCGCTCCCCAGGGCTCATCAACGTCCATCATGGCACCGCATGGCCAGTGGCGTCTGCCGGGCCGTCGCCAGCCTCCAGGTCGGCCATGCCGGGCAGCGGGATCTCGATCGACGACACCACGTGGATCACATCCCGCAGGCGCATCGAATCGGCGAACCAGCCCATCGCCTGCTCCACATCACCGCGGCGCTCGGCATCGGTGGCCTGGTCCTCGTGGGC
>JBMLOS010000054.1:8746-12874 GCA_049242845.1 Prochlorococcaceae cyanobacterium | reverse complement strand
AGCGGATGCCGCCGCCGATCGGCGTGGTGAGGGGGCCCTTGATGGCCACGCCGTACTCCTTGATGGCGGTGAGGGTGTCCTCCGGCAGGTACTGGTAGGTGCCGTAGAGGTCGCAGGCCTCATCGCCGGCGTACACCTTGAACCACTCGATCCGGCGCTCGCCGCCGTAGGCCTTGGCCACCGCCGCATCCAGCACCCGCTGGGTGGCGGGCCAGATGTCCACCCCGGTGCCGTCGCCGCGGATGAAGGGAATGATCGGATCGTTCGGCACCACCGGCTGGCCGTTCTCGAAGCGGATGGCGGTGCCGCTGCTGGGGGCGGTGAGCTTCTCGTAGGTGGCCATGCGCGGGAGGGAGGGAGCAGGGGGGAGGTTGATGGGGATCAGCCCACCGGAGCTGGCACGACCGGCCGGGCCGCAGCAGCATGGACCGATCGGTCGAGCCTAGGTTTCGACCATGGTGTGGTTCTGCTCCGGGGGAACGGCATGAATGCCGCCGATCAGGCACGGTCGATGGAACTGGCCCAGGCGATCGCCTCGGTGGTCACCCTGGTGCGGAGCCATTTCCCGGCCGCCCGGGCCAATCTCACCCCCTGGCGGGACGATCCCCTCACTCGCGCCTTCGCCGAAAGCGAGACCCTCGATCTCTCCTTCCATTTCCCCGGCTGGAGTCCCCGGACCCAGTGCCGCTCCCTGCTGCTGCAGCTGCGGCTGGCCCAGGCGCCCGGGCAGGCCGGGGCGAAAGGGCGGCCGCAGCTGCTGGGGGTTCTGATCCGGGGCCTCACCTATGAATCGGAGCGCTGGCGCCTGGCCACCGTGGGCGACTGGCAGCCCAGCGGCAGTCACCTGCCCCTGCCGGAGGTGGTGGAGACCCTCCAGCGGCTGTGCCGGGAACTGTTCGATCTGTTCGGCCGCGGCAGCAGCCTCGCCGGAGCCAACCCGGACCCGGCAGAGGACGAAGCAGACGACGCCGACGACGACCGCCGCGCCGCCTGAGCTGGGGCCGCGGCCACGTAATCCTTCGCAACCTTGGCGCCGGAGGCGGGAACGATGCGCCTACCTTGATCGGTCTGGCTGTGCAGCTTTCCGGATCGATGTCTGTCGCGCTTGCTTCTCAGTTGCGGGAAGGGACGAAGAAGTCCCACACCATGGCCGAGAACACCGGTTTCGTGAGCTGCTTCCTCAAGGGGGTGGTGGACAAGATGAGCTACCGCCGGCTCGTCGCCAACCTCTATTTCCTCTACAGCGCCATGGAGGAGGAGATCGGCCGCCTGCGCGACCATCCGGTGGTGGGCCCGATCGCCCTGGATGCCCTCAACCGCCGCAGCGCCCTCGAGGAGGACATGGCCTTCTATTTCGGCCCGGACTGGCGGACCCAGGTGCAGCCCACCCCCGGTGCCCAGGCCTATGTGGAGCGGGTGCGCCAGGTGGCCCGCGAGAACCCCGAGCTGCTGGTGGGTCACCACTACACCCGCTACATCGGTGATCTCTCCGGCGGCCAGATCCTGAAGAACATCGCCCAGAAAGCGATGAACCTCGGCGAGCACGATGGCCTGCGCTTCTACGAGTTCGACGCCATCGACGACGAGAAGGCCTTCAAGGCCAATTACCGCGCCACCCTCGACAACCTGCCGATCGATCAGGCCACGGCCGATCGCATCGTGGAGGAGGCCAACCATGCCTTCCACCTGAACATGGTGATGTTCCAGGAACTGGAGGGCAACCTGATCGCCGCCATCGGCAAGGTGCTGTTCGGCTTCCTCACCCGCCGCCAGCGCGTCGGCAGCACCGAGGCCGTGGCGGCCTGAAGCTGCGCTTGCGTCCTCTCCGATTCCTGGTCCCCGGCACCGGCGGTCGTCTGCGCTCCGGTGGCCTGCTGGTTGAGCTCCAGACCCTGCGCCTGCTGCAGCGGATCGTGCCCGCCGAGCTGGTCACCTACCGCCACCGCGAGCCGGGTGTTGCCTTCCTGGCCGATCTGCTGGCCGCTGAGGCCGCTCCCGGGGAGGCCCTCTGGATCGTGAGCTGGGGGTTCAACGTGCCCCGCCAGCTGCGCCAGCTGCGGGGGCGCCCCGTGGCCTATCACGCCCACAGCAGCGGCTACGGCTTTGCGCTGCCGCCCGGGGTGCCGGTGCTGGCGGTGAGCCGCAACACCCTCGGCTACTGGGGCGATGCCGCGCCGCGCAATCCCCTCTTCCTGGTGCCCAACGCCCTCGGAGACGAGTGGATCCGCCGCGGACGGCGGCCGGGCCATGCCGCGGAAGGGGTCGAGGGAGAGGCGTCGGCCGCAGACGGACGGCGGCCGGTGGATGTGCTGGTGCAGCAGCGCAAGAGCAGCGCCTATGTGCTCCAGCAGCTCGTGCCCGCCCTGCGGCAGCGGGGGCTGCGGGTGGAGGTGCAGAGCGGCTGGGTGGACGATCTGGTGGATCTGTTCAACAGCACCACGGTGGTGCTCTACGACTCGGCTGATTACTGGCGTGGGCGGCGGGTGAGCGAGGGATTCGGCCTGCCGCCGCTGGAGGCCCTCGCCTGCGGCTGCGTGGTCTTCGCCAGCCTCAACCACGCCCTGGCCGACACGCTCGATCCCGGCCGGGTGGGGCACCAGATCGGTGCCGGCAGCCTTGCCGCCGACCTGGAGCGGATCGAGGCCGCCGTGGCGGATCCGGCTGCGTGGCAGGTGGATCCCCGCCGCCTCGCGGCCCTGCTGGAGGCTTCGGGGGAAGAGGTGCTGCTGCAGCGCTGGCAGGAGGCCCTTGTGGCCATCAACCGCCACTGGGATCGTCTCGAGGCCGGCGAGGCCCCGCTGCGGGCGGTGCCGCGCTGGCGGATGACCTGGCAGCAACGGGTGAATCGACTGCGGCGCCTGCTTTCCAAGGGGGGTGGGTCGATCGGTTAAGTGGCTGGCCCGTCGTCTTCTGGCGGCTCCCGGGCGTCCCCATAAGCTGACAACGTCAGTGGTGTTCACCGTGCGGCTGCCGCAGAGCCAGACACTCGATCAGCTACGGCAGCTCCTCTCCACCCTCCCCAAATCCCTCCGGCGGCAGTTCTACTGGCTGTTGCCCCTGGCGGTGCTTCCTGGGGTGCTGGATATCCTGTCGGTGGGGATTCTCGCCCAGCTGATGTCTTCGCTGTTGATGTCGAAGGCGAAGCGTCAGATCATCCCCCTCCATCTTCCGGGCTCCGATCGGTTCGAGTTCGTTCTGATCCTGATCGCTGTCTTCATCCTGATTTCCTGGCTGCGTTCCCTGGCGCGCCTGTGGCTGGTGATCTCTCAGGAGCAGTACATCGAGCGGATGTGGCTCTACCTCACCGATCACTTGTACCGCGGCATCCTCGGCCTGCCCTATGAGTTCCATCTCGGCCAGGATGAGTCGAAGCTGGCCACCCAGCTGCTCACCAATGTCACCAAGGTGACCCGGGGCATTCTGCGCCCCTGTCTGCCCCTGATTTCCTCCTTCTTCTCGGTGGTTCTCCTCACCGGCGCCATCCTCTATGTAGGACGCTGGTATGCCTTGGGTCTGTTCGCCGGCCTCACGATCGCCTACGGACTGTTCTCGGTGTTCATGACGCCCTACCTGCGCCATGCCGAGCGGCAGAAGCTGTATCTCGCCTCGCAGATGAAGCAGACTTTCATCGATTCGATGTCGATGATCCGCGAGATCCGTCTCTATGCCGCCGAGGCCTACTACTCCGCTTCCTTTCGCGACAAGGCCCAGGAAGCCAAGAAGTTCGAGTTCCTCAACACCCTCCTGCCCTGGTTCCCGAAGCTCACGATCGAGCCCCTCGGGATCACGCTGATCTTCTCCTTCGCGATCGTGCCGGCCCTCTTCGGTGGCGGCTTCTCCGATGTGAAGCAGGTGATCCCCTTCCTCGCCACCCTGGCGCTGGCTTCGCTGCGGCTCACGCCGGCCCTGCAGGAAACCTTCGCCTCAATCACCAAGCTGCGGGCGGGCCTGCCCAACATCTCCAGCCTGCTGAAGCTGATGAAGCTGGCGGATGAGGAGGCCGACCCCTCGCTGGTGGCCGGATCCCTGAGCCGCTCGGCGATCCTGCCCCGCCGCACGATCCGCCTGGCGCTCTGGAGCGGCGAGGAACAGGGCATTTTTGGCTCTGGGGCGTATGTCAAGCAACAC
>JBMLOS010000054.1:0-8736 GCA_049242845.1 Prochlorococcaceae cyanobacterium | reverse complement strand
TGGAGCGGATCTCCTACAGCTATCCCACGGCCTCCCAGCCCACGATCACCGATCTCACCATCACCATCCCGGTGGGATCGCGGGTGGCTTTCGTGGGTTCCACCGGCAGCGGCAAGACCACCACGGGTCTGCTCCTGCTCTCCCTGCTCACCCCCCAGGGCGGCCAGCTTGTGATCGACGGCACTCCGCTCGAGGTGCAGGATCGCCGTGCCTGGCAGTCGTGCTGCTCCTACGTGCCGCAGATCGTGACCTTCACCCGCGGCAGCGTGCTGGAGAACATCGCCTTCGGCCAGGATCCCGATCAGGTCGACACCACCGACGTGTGGGAAGCGCTCGAGGCGGCCCAGCTGGCCGAGGTGGTGGCCGATCTCCCCTATGGCCTCTACACCCCCATCGGCCGGGACGGCTTGCGTCTCTCGGGCGGGCAGCGGCAGCGCCTCGCCCTGGCGCGGGCCTTCTACCGCCGCACCGAGGTGCTGCTGCTGGATGAGGCCACCAGCGCCCTCGACAACAAGACAGAGTCCGAGGTGATCGAAGCGCTGGAGATCATCGGCCGCCGCTGCACCACGATCGTGATCGCCCACCGGCTATCCACGATCGTGCGCTGCGACCGCATCTACGAGTTCGAGGCCGGCCGCATCAAGGCCTCCGGCAACTTCGAGCAGCTGCGCGCCGCCTCCTCCACCTTCGAGGAGCTGGTGGCCACCCTGGAGCGGAGTCTGGCGGCGGCGTCGTGAGCGCAGCGCTGCACATCACCCTGCTGGCCACGGCCGACTGGGACCATCCCTTCTGGACCAACAAGCAGCACGTGGCCGTGAGCCTGGCGGAGCTCGGCCACCGGGTGCTCTACGTGGATTCCCTCGGGCTGCGCCCTCCCACCCTCGCCGCCCGCGACCGCGGCCGGCTCTGGCGGCGGCTCTGTCGGGCCCTGCCCCTGCCCCGCGCGGTGCGGCCGGGCATCTGGGTGATCTCCCCCCTGCAGCTGCCCATGCCGGCCGGGCCCCGGGTGGATCGGCTCAACGCCCTGGTGCTGCGGCTGAGCCTGGGCCTGGCCCGAAGGCGGCTGGGTCTGCGGCGTGATCTGCTCTGGACCTACAACCCCCGCACGGCGGTGCTGCTCTCCCCCGGGCGGTATCGCCGCTCCCTCTATCACTGCGTCGATGCGATCGACACCCAGCCCGGCATGGAGGGGGAACGGCTGCGGCGCGATGAGCAGCTTCTCTGCCGGGCGGTGGATCTGGTGGTGACCACCACGCCGGTGCTGCAGGAGCGCTGTGCCCGGCAGGCGCGCCGCTGCCTGCTGCTGCCCAACGTGGTGGAGGTGGAGCACTTCCGCCGCGCCCTCGATCCCGCCCTCCCGATCCCGGAGGATCTGGCGGCGATTCCGGAACCGCGGCTGCTCTTCGTGGGGGCGATCGCCGCCTACAAGATGGACATGGAGCTCCTGGCGGAGGTGGCGCGGCGCCATCCCGAGTGGTCGATCGTGCTGATCGGCGCGGTGGGGGAGGGCGATCCGGCCACAAGCACCCAGGCCCTCGCCACACTGCCGAATCTGCATCTGCTCGGGCCGCGGCCCTACGGCGCGCTGCCGGCCTACCTGCGCGGCGGTGCGGTGGGGCTGATCCCGGCCCGGATCAACGACTACACCCGCGCCATGTTCCCGATGAAGTTCTTCGAGTACATGGCGGCCGGCCTGCCGGTGGTGGCCACGCCCCTCCCGGCTCTGGAGCCCTATGCCTCCGTGGTGGCCCTCGCCCCCGACGCGGAGGCCTTCGCCGCCGCCGTGGCGCGGGCCCTGCGGCCGGATCCCGCCGCCGCGGCCGAGCGCCAGCGCCTGGCGGGGGAAGCCACCTACGCGCAGCGCAGCCGCCGCATGCTCGTCGCCCTGGCGGAACCCGCCAACCTGACGGGGGCGCCGCAGCAGCGCTGCTAGCCTTCGCGCCTGGCCGTTTCCACTCCTTTCTTTCTTTCGCCGGCGCCTACATGCCTCCCTGGAAGTTGATCTATATCACCAGCAATAGCCACAGCGGTTCCACCTTGCTGGACATGTTGATCGGCTCCCATTCCGCCTGCCTCACCCTCGGGGAAATTCACAAGCTCACCGCCAAGTCCGATGGGGAATGTGCCTGCGGGGCGCCCAGCTATGTCGAGTGTGTCTTCTGGCAGGACGTGTCCGCACGACTCGAGGCCGCCGGCCTGCCGCCCCTCGCCACCCTCCAGATCCATGCCAGCGAGCCGGAGGTGTTCCGCGAGGCGAATCACCATCTCTTCACCGTGCTGCAGCAGAAAACCGGCTGCGAGGTGTTCGTGGATTCCTCCAAGAAGCTCTCGCGCCTGAAGCTGCTGCTCCAGGACCCCGATCTGCGGGTGCTGCCGGTGCACATCGTGCGGCGGCCGGAGGGGGTGGTGTGCTCCAACATCGTCAAGGGACGCGACTGGCGTGAGGAGCTCGAGAACTATCACCGCAACCTCTGGCCCCGTTACGAGCTGCTGCGGCATCACCCCCATCTGCTGGTGTCGTACGAGAGCCTCTGCCGCCATCCGGAGCAGGTGCTCGGCCGGATCATGGAGGCGGCGGGCCTGACTTTCGAGCCGGAGCAGCTCGACTGGAGCCGGCACGAGCACCACAACGTGAACGGCAACAAGCGCACCCGCACCAGCCGTGAGTCCACGATCCGGCTGGATGAGCGCTGGCGCCGCCAGCTCTCGCGTCGCCAGTGCTGGACGATCCGCTGGGCCCAGGCCCGCTTCCGCCTGCGGCTGCTGCTGCGTTTAGGGCTCTGGCCCCGGCCCCTCTGAACCGATGCCGCTTTCGCCGTCAGCCCAGGGATCCCGGCCCTCCCCGCTCTGGCTGCGGGCCCGGCTGGGCCTGGTCGCCGTGGCGGCCTGGGAACGGCTCGGCCAGCCGGAGCGGGCCCGCCGCTGGCTGGAGCGCTGGTGCCGCCGTCCCGGCGCTTCCCCCCTGCTGCTCGAAGCCCTGGCGCTGCGCTGCTGCGACAGCGGGGCCCGCGAGTCGGCCGTGGCCCTGCTGGTACGCCTCTGGCAGGAGCACGGCCGCAGCCACCTGCTTTACCGCCTGCTCTTCCGCCGGCGTTTCCGCACCGCCCACGGCGACGATCCCGCGGCCCTGCTGGAGCGGATCGCGGTGGCGGAGGCCCTGCCGGCCCATTTCCGTGCCTACGGAGCCATCGCCCTGGCCTATCGCACCCTGGAAGCCCAGGACAGCGAGCGGATGGCAGCGGCGATCACCCCGATCGCGGCGATCGCCGCCGAGCTCGAGGCTGATCCAGAAACGCCCCGCTGCCGCCGCGCGGATCGGGAGAACCGGGCCAAGCTGCTGGTTTCCTGTTACACGGTGCTGAGCCGGCTGCAGGTGCAGGTGGGCTCCTTTGCGGCCTTCTCGGAGGTGGCACGCCGGGCGGCCGCCCTCTCGGAGGCGCTCGATCTGGGGCAGATCGATCCGGATGTGGGCTACCGGATCGTGAGCAACCTGCTCCGCTGCCTCGGGACCGCCTGGCTGGAGGCCTGGCTGCGCCGGGATGCGGCCGCCCTGGAGCGGGTGACGGCCCGGATCGAGGCGGTGGCGCGCCACGCCCAGGATCCCCGGCACGGGGCGGTGCGGGTCCGCGAGGACCACGCCGGTTTCGCCCGGGAGGTGTCCGACGCGCTCCAGGGGCTGGCGCTGGAGGATCGCCGGCTGGAGCCGCTCCAGCCCCTGATCGGGCTGGTGTTCAAGAAGAAGGTGGAGGGCCATGACTTCCGCACGCACCTGTTGCCGGCCCTGGAGCGCTTCCGCCAGGAGGCCGAAGAGGCCCCCTCTCCCGAGGCCATACCACCCCGCCCCGCCTTCCGGCCCGCCCCGGCGAACGCTTCCGGCAGCGAAAGCCAGCCCCTGCGGGTGCTTTACATCACCAGCCGCGGTCACAGCGGATCCACCCTGCTGGATCTGCTGCTGAGCGGCCATTCCGCCATCACCAGCGTGGGCGAGATCAAGATGCTCCCCGCCGCGGACAGCAGCCGCAAGCTTTGCAGCTGCCATGGCCTCGATCCCCAGGAGTGCCCCTGGTGGCGCCAGGTGCAGGACCACCTGGTGCAGAGCACGGGTCTGCGTTTCGAGGATCTGCAGCTCGAGAGCGTCGACCCCTGGGTGAATCACCGCCACAATCTGGCCCTCTACGAGAGCGTGGCGGCCGTGAGCGGCTGCCGCACGATCGTGGATTCCTCCAAGAACCTGCCCCGTCTGCAGGATCTGCTGCAGGGGGTGGAGCTCTATGGCGGCTATGAAGTCCTGCCGATCCATCTTCTGCGCGGCCCCCTTGGGGTGGTGCATAGTTATGTCCGCAAGAGCAAGGTTCGCAGCCCGGAGGAGTTGGCAGAACTCTGTTACAACTACATCAAAAGCTGCTCCAAGGCCGACGAACTGCTCCACCAGCGACCCCATCTCCTGGTGAGGTATGAGCGCCTGGCGGCCCGTCCTCGCCAGGAGCTGATGCGGCTCATGGAGGTGATCGGCCTGCCCTTCGAGGAGGCACAGATGGACTGGGGGCGAGGCCCCAGAAGGAATCTCAATGGCAATGAGATGCGCTTCCGGGCGGGAGGGCCCATTCGTCCGGATCGTTCCTGGATGCGGGGCCTCACCCTGTCGCAGAAGCTGCGGGTGCTCTGGTTCACGCTCCCTGGCTGGCTGCGGCTGAGTCGGAGGCGGCTCACCAGCCGCAGGCTGATGAAGTACTGGCGGCTGCACTACAAGCCCGCGCTGCAGCGCCCGCCGATCGCCGGCGGTGAGGACACCCCTTGAGCAGCACCGCTCCGGTGCTCCTGTACATCGACTCGCTCCAGGCTGGCGGGGCCGAGCGGATCGCCCTCCAGTGGGCAGCCTGGCTGCAGCAGGCGGGGCGGCCCGTGGTGCTGCTCACCCGCCACGGCCCGGCCCGCGACTTCTACCCGATGCCCCCCTGGGTGGAACGGGGCGTCGAGCCGCCGGATCCCGCCTGGCTGCGGGCCCTCGGCTGGTGGGGCTTCCCGCTGCGGGTGTGGCGGCTGCGGCGGCTCCTGCAGGCCCGGCGGCCGGCCCTGGTGGTGGGGCTCACCACCCTGCCGGCGATCAAGCTGCTGCTGGCCTCCCGGGCGGCTCCCTGGGCCGTGGCGGTGTCGGAGCGCAACTACCCGCCCGCCAAGCCGCCGGCCCTGCCCTGGCGCTGGCTGCGGCGGCTCACCTATCCCTGGGCCGCCCTCCACCTGCTGCAGACCCGCCGCACCCGTGCCTGGCTCACGGCCACCCAGGGCGTGCGCGACGAGCGTTGCCGGGTGGTGCCGAATCCCGTGTCCTGGCCGCTGCAGACCTTCCCGCCCCATGTGGACCCGAAGGGGCTGATTCCTCCCGGCGCGCATCTCCTGCTGGCAGTGGGCACCAAGCCGCACCAGAAGGGCTTCGATCGGCTGGTGGAGGCCTTCGCCCTGTTGGCACCGCGCCATCCGCACTGGCACCTGGCGATCCTGGGGCCCGATCCCTCCGGGCGCCGCCCTGGGGTGGCGGAACTGCTGGCCCGGCGGCAGGCCGATCCGCTGCTGCGGGAGCGGCTGCACCTGCCCGGCCCCGTGGGCAATGTGGGCGACTGGTACGCGGCCGCCGATCTGTTCGTGCTCAGCTCCCGATACGAAGGCTTCCCCAACGTGCTGCTGGAGGCGATGGCCAGCGGCTGCGCCTGCCTCGCCTGTGCCTGCCCCACCGGCCCGGAGGAGATCGTGCGCCACGGCGTCGACGGCTGGCTGCTGCCAGGGGAGGCCTCCGCCGCCGATCTGGCCGCCGGGCTCGAGCCGCTGCTGGCGGATGCGGCCCTGCGGGAGCGGCTGGGGGACGCGGCCCGGGCCGTGCGGGAGCGCTACGGCCCCGGGGAGATTCGCCGCCAGTTCCTCGACGCCCTCGCACCCCTGCTGTCCCGCTGAATGCCTGCCGCCGCCACCGCTGCCGAACCTCCCTTCCCCCCTGCGTCCGCCGGCTCCGGGGATGATCTCTGGATCGTGCTGCCCCACCTCGGGCCTGGCGGTGCCCAGAAGGTGGCGGTGCTGGCGGCCTCCCACTTCGCCGCCGCGGGCCTGCGGGTGCGCCTGATCACGCTCCTGCCGGGCCAGCCCGCCGTGCACGCCATTCCTCCGGGGGTGGAGCACATCGACCTGGGGCCCCTGGTGGCCGAAGACCGCCTGCGCCAGCAGCCCTGGGTGGACGTGTCCGATCGCTCCCCGCTCGCGATCGCCCGCCGGGTGGCGGCCCTGTGGATGGGGCGGCTGCGGCGGCGGCTCTCGCCCCTGGGCCTGCGGCTGCTGCTCTGGCTGCAGCTGCCCCTCTGGCCGCCGCGGCCCGGCTGGCGCGGGGCTCTGCAGCGCCTGCTGCTGCGGCTGGCCCGCAACGTGGGGGGCCCCCAGGGGAAGCGGCTGCGGGAGCTGGTGCTGCGGCAGCGTCCCCAGCGGCTGCTGGCCCTGCTGAGCCGCACCAACATGCTCTCCTGCCTGGCGGTGTGGGACCAGCCGGTGCACCTGGTGGTGTCCGAGCGGAACGACCCGCGCCTGCAGCCCCTGCCCTTTCCCTGGAGCCGCCTGCGGCCCCTGCTCTACGCCCGCGCCGATGTGGTCACCGCCAACACCGCCGGGGTACTGGAGGTGCTGCGCAGCACGCCCCGGCCGTTCCGGCGCCTGGAGCTGCTGGCCAATCCGCTGCCGATCGGGCCCCGCTCCGCCGAACCGCCGCCCCTGGAGGCCCGCGAGCGGGAGTTCCTCAGCGTCTGCCGGCTGGTGCCTCAGAAGGGGGTGGACGTGCTGTTGGAGGCCTTCGCCCTGCTGCCGCCCGAGATCCGCCGCGACTGGCGGCTGCGGATCGTGGGCGATGGGCCCGAGCGGCAGGCCCTGGAGCAGCAGGCCCGCTCCCTGGCGATCGCGGATCGGGTGATGTTCGAGGGTTTCCAGAGCGATCCCCCCCGCTTCTTCCGCCGGGCGCCGATCTTCGTGCTGCCCTCCCGCTTCGAAGGCATGCCCAATGCCCTGCTGGAGGCCATGGGTTTCGGGCTGGTGCCGGTGGTCACCGACGCCTCGCCCGGTCCGCTCGAGCTGGTGGAGCAGGCCGTCACCGGGCTGGTGGTGCCCAGCGACGATGCCCGGGCCCTGGCGGCGGCCCTGCGCAGCCTGGTGGAGGATCCAGCCCTGCAGCGGCGCTGCGGTGCGGCGGCGGCGGAGCTGCTGCGCCGGCACGACTGGCCGGCCCTCGAGCCGGTGTGGCGCGCCCTGCTGCGCCTGCCGTGAGCGCAGCGCCGCCCACGCCCAGGCCCTCCGCCCCGCGGCAGCCCCTGCGGTTGCTGGTGTTCGCCCCCTCGCGGCGGGCCCCTTCCGAGACCTTCATCCGCGCCAACCTCACGGGCCTGGCCTGCGACACCGTGGCCTACTGCGGCGATGAGATCCCCTGGGGCGGCCCGCCGCTGCGGCTGGCCTACGGGCTGGCGATCCTGCTGAGCAAGGCCCTCTACCGGGCCGCCGAGAGGTTCCCCTCCCACGGGCCGCTCGGCTGGCGGGGCCCCATGCAGCGGCTCGGCACCTGGATCCCTTCCCAGGTGGCGATCCGGATCTGCCGGCGGGTGCGGCCTCAGGTGGTGCTGGTGGAGTTCGGCTTCCATGCCGTGCGGGTGATGGAGCTGGCGCCGGTCACGGGTCTGCCGCTGGTGGTGCATTTCCGGGGCTCCGATGCCTCCTCCCGCCGTTACCTCGAAGGGCTCGCGCCCCGCTACCGCCGGCTGCTGCAGCTCGCCTCGGCGGTGGTGGTGAAGTCGCGGCCGATGGCCGAGCGGCTGCTCGCGCTGGCCCAGGGGCGCCCGGAGCCGTTGCCGGTGCTGGTGAGCCCCTCCGGCGCCGATCCCGAGCGGTTCGAGGGGGCCGATCCCGCTGCCGCCCCGCCCCGCTTCCTGGCGGTGGGCCGCTTCGTGGCCAAGAAGGGCCCGCTGCAGACGCTCGAGGCCTTCGCCCGCGCCAGCGAGGGCCATCCCGACTGGCGGCTGGAGATGGTGGGAGCCGGGCCCCTGCTGGAGCCGGCCCGTCGCCGGGCCCGGGCCCTGGGGCTGGAGGATCGGGTGTGCTTCAGCGGGCTGCTGCCGCCTCCCGCCATCGCCGAGCGGCTGCGGGGGGCGCGGGCCTTTCTCCAGCACTCGCTCACCGGTCCGGACGGGGACCAGGAGGGCATGCCCGTGGCGGTGCTGGAGGCCCAGCTCTGCGGCCTGCCGGTGGTGGCCACCCGCCACGCCGGCATCCCGGAGGTGGTGGTGGACGGCGGTACCGGCCTGCTGGTGGAGGAGGGGGATGTGGCGGCCATGGCCGCGGCGATCCGGCGGCTGGGGGAGGATCCTGCCCTGGCGGGCAGCCTCGGTGCGGCCGGGCGGCGGCGTTGCCAGGGCCGGTTCACCGCGGCGCACCACTGGAGGGCCCTGGAGGCCCTGCTGGCGCGGGTGGCCGTGGCGCCGCCGCCCGGCGATAGCCTGGCCGGGTGAGCTTTCTCGCCGGACTCAACGACGCCCAGCGCCGGGCGGTGGATCACCACACCGGTCCCCTGCTGGTGGTCGCTGGGGCGGGCAGCGGCAAGACCCGGGCCCTGACCCACCGCATCGCCCACCTGATCGGCCACCACGGCGTCGACCCCGCCGAGCTGCTGGCCGTCACCTTCACCAACAAGGCCGCCCGGGAGATGAAGGAGCGGCTGGA
>JBMLOS010000053.1:41472-47543 GCA_049242845.1 Prochlorococcaceae cyanobacterium | reverse complement strand
TGTCGATCTTGGTGCCGGCGCCGATGCGGGTTTCGCCCACCGAGGGGCGATCGATGGTGCTGCCGCAGCCCACCTCCACGCCGTCCTCGAGCACCACCTGGCCGGTCTGGGGCATCTTGCGCCAGCCCTGGGCGGTGGGCACGAAGCCGAAGCCCTCGCTGCCGATCACGGCCTGGGAATGCACCACGCAGGCCCGCCCCAGGCGGCTGCCGGGGTGAAGCACCGCGTGGGCATGGAGCTCGCACAGCGGCCCGACCTGCACGTCGTGGTAGAGCACCACGCCGGGATGGAGGATGCAGCCCTCGCCGATCTCCGCCTCGGCACCGATCACCACCTGGGCGCCCACGTGTACCCCGCTGCCGAGCCGGGCCGAGGGGTCGACCACGGCGCTCGGGTGGATGCCCGGGGCTGGCAGGCGGCGGGGGTGGAGCTGCTCCAGGGCCTCGGCGAAGGCGAGGCGGGGATCCTGAACTGCCGCCCAGGCCAGGCCCCGGGCACTGGCCTGCTGCTGCAGCTCCGGATCGGCGGGAAGCAGCACGGCGCCGGCGCCGGTGTCCGCCAGGGCCGCCGCCAGGGCGTTGCCGGGCTCCAGGAAGGAGAGCTGGCCGGCGTTCGCCTGGTCGAGGGCGGCGGCTCCCAGCAATTCCGGATCGGCCGCCAGGTCCCGCGGGGTGCTGTCCTCCACCAGGCTGAGCTGGGCGAGCAGCTGGCTGAAACGCATGCCGGGCACGGGGGAAGCGGCCGGATCGTAGGGCGGCTGCGCGGGCCTCAGCCCGGCAGGGGCGCCGTGAGCACCAGGTGGTCGCGGTGCACCACCGCATCCCCCACGGCCCCCAGGCGGCGGCGCACCTCCTCGCTGCTGAGGCCGGCCACCTGGCGCACCTCCTCGCTGCTGAGGCTGCAGAGGCCCCGGCCGAGTTCGCGGCCGTCGCTGCTGAGCAGCCGCACCGGTTCCCGGCGGCGGAATGTACCCTCCACCGCCTGGATGCCCACCGCCAGCAGGGAGGCACCCTGCGTCCGCAGGGCCCGCTCGGCGCCGGCATCCACCCTGAGGGCGCCCTGGGGCAGGAGGGCGTGGGCCAGCCAGCCCTTGCGGTCAGGCAGGGGGGTGCGGGAGGGGTGGAACACGGTGCCCACCCGTTCGCCGGCCAGCAGGGCATCGAGCACGGCCGGATCGCCGCCATCGGCCAGGCGCACGCGGATGCCGCTGGCGGTGGCGATCCGCGCTGCGGCCAGCTTGGTGGTCATGCCGCCGGTTCCCCAGCGCCCGCCTCCCTTGGCGGCGCCGCTCAGGCGCTCCAGCTCCTCGAGGTCGCGCACCTCGTCGATCGGGCGTGCATCGGCGTCGCTGCGGGGATCGCCGGAGTAGAGGCGGTCCACATCGGTGAGCAGGATCAGCTCATCGGCCCCGATCGCCACCGCCACCAGGGCCGAGAGGGTGTCGTTGTCGCCGAAGCGCAGCTCGTCGGTGGCGAGGGTGTCGTTCTCGTTCACCACGGGCACCACCCCCCAGGCGAGCAGCTGCTCGAGGGTGCGGCAGGCGTTCTGGTAGCGGCGCCGGGAGGCCAGATCGCCGCGGGTGAGCAGCACCTGGGCCACCCGGGCGCCCCGCACCGCGAAGGCGTCCTGGTACAGGGCCATCAGGTGGCCCTGCCCCACGGCGGCGGCGGCCTGCAGCGCCACCACCTCAGTGGGACGCTGCCCATGTCCGAGGGCGCGGCAGCCCAGGCCCACCGCGCCGCTGGTCACCAGGGCGATCGATTCGCCGCGCCGCAGCTGGCGACTGAGGCTCGCCGCCAGGTCGTGCACCACGGCGGCGGTGGGCCGCTCGGCGCTGCCCCGCAGGGTGCTGGTGCCGATCTTCACCACCCGGCGCAGGCCGGTGCCGGCGCTTGAACTGCTCGCCATCGCCTCAGGCCAGGGGGGTGCCCATCCAGCGGGCCAGATTGATCTCCAGCCGCTGCAGGTGATCCTGCCGGCAGGGCCGCCCCTCGGGATCGATGGGCCGCACCAGCACGGTGTAGAGCCCCAGCCGGTTGCCGGCGAGCACGTCGGTGAACAGGCGGTCGCCGATCAGAGCCACCTCCTGGTGGGGCAGGCCCAGGGTGGTGAGCACCTTGCGCAGGGCGGTCCGGCGGGGCTTGCCCGCCGAGGTGGTGAACGGCAGGCCGAGCTGCTCGGCCACCGAACCGATCCGCCGCCGGGAGGGGTTGTTGCTGAGCAGGTGCAGGGGCATCCGCTCCCGGGCCCGCCGCAGCCAGGCATCGGCACTGCTGGGCAGATCCGAGCGGTGGCGGGGGAGCAGGGTGCGGTCCACGTCGAGGATGAGGGCGCGGATCGGACGATCCTGCAGCCGCTCCAGCGAGAGATCCACCAGGGTGCCGGGCACCACCAGGTCGGGGGTGAGCAGCCGGGGGAGGGCGCGGATGCCTTGGGCTGACCGGCTGGGCATCAGTCTCCCTGCTCCCGCTCCTCCAGCTCCGCCTCGATGCGCGGCTGGATCCGCTCGAACTCCTCGCCCTCCACCAGCACCGCCTCGCTGCCGTTCATGCGGGCCACCACGAAGAAGGGATCGAGGGGAATGTAGAGCCCGTACTCCTGGCCATCGGCCATGAACTGGATCAGCAGCTCGAAGGTCTCGCTGTCCTCGTCGTCGTCCTCCTCGCCATCGAGCTCGTCGGGATCGGGTTCATCCAGCTCGCCGCTCACGGTGAGGGTCACGGCGGAGCGCACCAGGGTGAGGTCGTGCTCCTGCAGCACCACATCGGCCACCGAGAGGATCGCCTCCTTCCCCTCGAAGCTGTCGATCATCTGCGGCTCGTCGTCGTCGTCGCTGAGGCGGAACAGGCACACCGGGGTGTCCACCGGGGTGAGCAGGCCGTAGTCGTTGCCGTCCAGTGGGATCAGCTGCTCCAGGAAGCACAGGAGCTGCCGCTGCTGGCTGTCGCGCACGAGCACCGTGGGCACATCACCGGAAGACGGGGTGGAGGGGCCGTCGGGACTCATGGATGGAGAGCGCTGTTCCCCTCAGGATGAACCAGCGCCGTCCATCGCGCAGCCCTGCGGGGTCGCCGGCTGCACCGGTTCGGGGCCCTCGCTGAGCCACTGCTCCAGCAGCAGGGCGGCGGCGGCGCTGTCGAGGGCGCCGCTGCGGTCGCCGTGGAGGCCGTGGCGTTCGGCGGCGGCCCAGCTGCTGGCGAATTCGTTCACCAGGGCCAGGGGCAGGGCCAGCTGCCGGGCGAGCCGCTCGCCGTAGCGGCGGCAGTGCTCCGCCTGCTCGGTGGGCTGCTGGGCCTGATCCAGGGGCAGCCCCACCACCAGGGCCTCCACCCGCCGGCGCTGCACCAGGGACTCGAGCACGGCCAGGTCGGCCGGGAAGCGACCCCGGCGGAGGGCCGGCAGGGGCGTGACCGTGAGGCCGAGCGGATCACAGCCCGCCAGGCCGATGCGGCGGCGCCCCACATCGAGGGCCAGAACCGAGCGGCGGCGCGGCGGCGGCATGGGCGGCGGCGCTCAGCGGTTCTGCAGGGGGGAGGGAACGGGGCGACGACGGGGCTGGAGCGGCTCCAGCAGGGCCGTGAGGCGCCGCATGGCCGGATGGGCGACCGCCGGTTCCTGGCGCCGCCACACACTGCGGGCCATCACGATGCGCTCCCCGCAGGCCTCGGCGCCCAAGTCGGCCAGCCAGCGGTGCAGGGGCTCCTCCACCACATCACAGGCCAGCCAGAGGGGGCCGGCGGGGCTGAGCACGGCCGAGAGGCGCCGCAGCAGCAGTTCGGTGAGGGGGCCCACCACATGGCTCCAGCCCGGGTGCACGCTCAGTTCCACATCGTGGCCGCCGCCGGGGTGTTCCCCCAGCCAGCGCACGCCGGCCACCGCCTGGCCGCGGCAGGGGTCCACCAGCATCCAGCCGCGCGACTGGCTCTGGTCGAGCAGGTCTTCGACGCGGCGGTCGAGCAGCTGGCGCAGCTGGGCCGGGCAGGCGGCCTGCTCCAGGTGCCAGAGCAGCTGCACGGAGCCGCGGTGCAGGCGGCGCAGCAGCAGATCGGTGCCCGCGGCGGGCTGCGGCGTTTCGGCCGGGGGCTGCCAGCGCCAGAGGCGGTCGGTGCGCAGGGGCTGGAAGCCCTGTTCGCGCAGCTGGGCCTGGCGGTCGGTGTCGAGGCTGGCGGCGGCGGCGATCCAGCTGGTGGCACCGGTGGTGCGCTGGATCGCCTCCCGCAGCAGGGCCACGGCCACGCAGCGGCGGCTGGGCTGGCCGTGGGGTGCCTCGGTGAGGCGCAGGTGCTGCACCTGCCAGCAGCTGCCGGTGCGGTTGAGCGGACGCACCACCACCAGCCCGAGGGGCACGGTGGCGCCGCCGGAGCCGCGGCAGGCCACCAGCACTTCCGGGGCCAGGGGCTGGCGGGGGGTGAGGGCGTGGATCAGCCGCGCCGGCAGGGCCAGCAGCACGGCCCGCTGCAGCAGGCTCTGCAGGGGCAGGAAGGCCGGATCATCGAGCAGGGGCAGGTGCCAGGGCTGCAGGGGCTCCACCCCCCAGTCGTCCGGCGAAGACGCCTGCGGCGACCGTGGCTGCGGTGCAGGAGCACCGGCGGCGGCGGGGCTGATCCGGCTGATGGCGGCTGGCACGGCGTGGCGGCAGCGTGACGACCCTGGCAGGCCGTTGGAACTCTAGGCCGGCCGCACCAGCACCAGCGGTGTGCGCTCATTGGCGTTGCCGGCGGGGTTGGGCCGCAGGGCCCGCTGCAGCAGGGCTTCGTCGCAGTCGCGGCTGCCGGCGAGCACCTTCACCCGGCCGAGGTCGTTCACATCCACCACCGCCACCGCCACCCCGAGGGCGGCGGCCATGCGCTCGCAGAAGCCTTCAGGATCTTCCGGACCCAGCACGATCGTCTGGTCGTAGGGGGGCGTGGTGCCGGTGATGTCGTCGATCAGGCGGGCCTGCTCGCCGGCGAGGCGATAGAAGCCCCCCTTGATGCCCACCAGCTTGAGGGCCGTGCCGGCGAGCCAGGCGCAGAGCACCCGGGCGGGGCCCACCACATCGATCAGGCTCTGCAGCCCGCAGGCGCTCGCCAGGCTGCTGGTGGGATGGAACACCCGGCAGAGCAGGCGGGCCAGGCCGGAGGGCCGCACCATGGCGGGATGGTGGTAGCGGCCCTGCATCACCGCCAGGGGGGTCTCGCCGATGGTGAGCACGTCCCCGGGCTGGAGCAGTTCACCGGCGTAGCGGCGCAGCACCGCCTCCGGCTCATCCAGCACCCCGAGCAGGTGGGTGCGGATCGGCAGCACCCGGCAGGCCTCGCCCTCCCGCCAGGGCGCCTGGGCCGGCTGGAGCACCGCCGGACGGCGCAGGGGCACCAGCAGGCCGTCGCGGCGGTGCAGGCGGCCGAAGGGGCCGTAGTTCACCCAGTGCACCTCCAGCCAGAGGGTGTCGAGCAGGGTGCGCAGGTCGATCTCAGCGGCGGCGGTGATGCGCAGGTTCACCTCCACCTCGGTGCTCTTGCGCCCCTTCACGATGTAGGCGAACCAGTAGCCGTCGGTGCGGGCCTCCTCCTCCGGGTGGTGGGGCGTGATCCGGGTGTGGATCGTCACCCCGTCCAGGCGGTTGCGGCCGAGCAGCACCGGCTCCACCCGCAGTTCCGGCACGAACACCTCCATGCGGGTGTGGGGATTGCGGATCGTGAGCCGGCCGTTCACCTCCACCGCCGCGCCGGAGCGCTGCACCTTCCAGTCGTGGCTGCTCAGCCGCAGCGGCGAGGCGGGCCGCAGACGGTGGCGCAGCTCCAGCCACAGCACGGTGAGACCGAAGGCGAGGGCCGCCAGCAGGAGCAGGTTCAGCAGCACGGGCGAGAGTCGGGGGAGAGACGGCGGGGCGTCGGGGGGCTTCGGGGTGGCCGGGCCGCCCCGGTTCGCAACGGGGCGCGAACCGGCGGAGCGTAGATGGCCCGTCGGACCTAGCTTCGCCTGCACTGCCCGGGCATGGCCGCCGGTATGCGCAAGACCTTCGTGCTCGATACCAACGTGCTGCTGCACGACCCCGAGGCGATGCGCCGCTTCGAGGACAACAACGTGGT
>JBMLOS010000053.1:39931-41462 GCA_049242845.1 Prochlorococcaceae cyanobacterium | reverse complement strand
ATCCCGATCGAGGTGGTGGAGGAGATCGACCGCTTCAAGCGCGATCCCACCGAGAAGGGCCGCAATGCCCGCCAGGTGTCGCGGCTGCTGGATGAACTGCGCGAGCGCGGCAACCTCCTCCAGGGGGTGCCGATCGACGGCGAGGACGGAGGTGTTCTGAAGGTGGTGTTCTGCCGCAGCGAAACCCTCAGCCAGCTGCCGCCGGAGCTCAAGGCCGGCAACGGCGACAACAACATCCTGGCGGTGGCGCTGGAGCAGCGGCTCTCGGAGGTGATGGGCAGCCAGCCGCCGGTGGTGCTGGTCACCAAGGACACCAACCTGCGCATCAAGGCCGATGCGGTGGGGCTGATCGCGCAGGACTACACCACCGACAAGGTGGACATCGCCGATCTCTACCCCGGGGTCTGCGAGATCTGGATCGATGCCACCTTGATGGATCGGGTCAAGGGCGAAGGCGGGTTGGCCGTTGCCGACCTGGCTGCAGATGCCCTGGCCAATGGTCCCCTGCAGGCCAACGAGGGCGTGATGCTGGTGGATCCGCTCCAGCCCACCCACACCCTGCTGGCCCGTTTCGACGCGGCCGACGGGGCCCTGCATCCCCTGCAGCGGGCCCCGAAGGTGAAGCTGGGCCGCGTGCAGGCCCGCAACCGCGAGCAGACCTTCGCCCTCGATCTGCTGCTGGATCCGGCGGTGCAGCTGGTGACCCTGGTGGGCAAGGCGGGCACCGGCAAGACCCTGCTGGCCCTGGCGGCGGGACTGCATCAGGTGGCGGATGAGCGCCGCTACGACCGGCTGCTGGTGACTCGGCCGGTGATCTCCCTCGGCAAGGAACTGGGCTTCCTCCCCGGGGATCTGGAGGAGAAGATGGGGCCCTGGATGCAGCCGATCATCGACAACCTCGACTTCCTGCTCGGCGGCGAGGATCGGGGCAGCCTGCGGGGCACCCAGCGGGCACCGCGCAACAGCTGGGCCGACCTCAAGGGCATGGGGCTGCTGGAAGTGGAGGCGATCAGTTACATCCGCGGCCGGTCGATTCCCCGCCAGTTCATGGTGGTGGACGAGGCGCAGAACCTCACCCCCCACGAGGTGAAAACGATCGTGACCCGGGTGGGCGAAGGCACCAAGATCGTGCTCACCGGCGATCCCTATCAGATCGACAATCCCTACGTGGATGCGGAAAGCAACGGCCTCACCTGGCTGGTGGAGCGCTTCAAGGGCCAGCCCCTGGCGGGCCATGTGACCCTGCTGCGGGGTGAGCGCTCACCCCTGGCGGAACTGGCGGCGAACCTGCTCTGAAGCGGCCCCACAGGTTCATTCCACCCGGAACGTCACCGCCATGATCGTGGTGATGTCCTTGTCGATCGTGCGGGTGTCGTAGGAGCCGCCGTCGCCGGTCTCGGTGGAATTGGGCCGCGTGATCTGGAACAGGCCGGTGTCGGCACTGGTGATCGCCCCGATGCCGCTGCCGGCTTCGCGGGCGATGGCCCGGGCGCGGGCGCGGGCGTCGCGGGTGGCCTTGGCGAGCATGTCC
>JBMLOS010000053.1:0-39921 GCA_049242845.1 Prochlorococcaceae cyanobacterium | reverse complement strand
GTCCACCCGCTTCTCCGCCAGCTTGGTGAAGGTGTAGGCGGGCTCCTCGATCGTGAGCGGAATCCCCTCGCCGATCAGATCCCCCACCTCCGCCGACACCTTGGCGATGCGGTCCACGTCCGGGCTGGCGATGCGCAGGGTCTGGCGGCTGGTCCAGCTCACGGAGCGCAGTTCGCCGGTGCGGGGATCGCGCACCTCCTCCCGTTCGGAGCGCACCGGATCGAGCGAAAGTTCTGTGGCGGCGATGCCCTGGCTCTCCAGCCAGGTGCGGCTGCGCTGCACCAGGGGCTGCAGGGCCTGCCAGGAAGCCTGCTGGCTCTCACCGCCGGCACTCACCACCACCGTCCAATCGGCGAAGTCGCTGCGGATGCGCTCGGTGCTGGCGCCGGTCACGGTGATGGCGTCGTTGGCCCGCCGGATTCCTTTCACGGCCACGGCGCTGGCGGTGATCAGGCCCACCCCCAGCACGGCCATCGCGAACACCAGGGGCGGCGTGCGCCGCAGCGGGCCCAGAAAGGCGGCGGCGCTGCCCCGATCCGGGGCGGGAGATGCGGGGGTGGACATGCAACGCGGCGCCGACTGCCCTGATCGAAGCGCCGCCGGAGCGGTGTGCAGCCCTGCGCAAGGAAAGCTTCCGCTTGCCGGCGAGAACGCTGGAAATCGCTGCCAAAATCCGGTCGGAAAACGGCAGGAAAGAACGAATCCCGTCAGCCTCCAGCCCCGGGATTCAGAGCGGCGAAGGCTGATCCAGTCAGCCGAGAAAGTTTCTACGGACGGACCATATGGTCCTGGTAGAGAGCATGAATGTCCTGAAACTCATCGGCGAGGGCTAGGAAAGCGTTCACCACCTCAGGATCAAAGTGCTTGCCGCTGCCCTCCACAATGATCTTGCTGGATTCCTCATGGGAGAACGCTCGCTTGTACACCCGCTCGCTCACCAGGGCGTCATACACATCCGCGAGCGCCATGAGCCGCGCTGCGATCGGAATCTGTTCACCGCTCAGACCCAGGGGATAGCCGCTGCCATCCCGCTTCTCATGGTGGCTGTAGGCAATTTTCTTGGCTGTGAGCAGAAATGAGCTGGGGCTTTTCAGAGATGCCTCAGCCTGTTCGATCGTGAGCTTCCCCAGGGTGGTGTGGGTCTTCATGATGTCGAACTCCTCTGGGGTGAGGCCCGCAGGCTTGAGGAGAATGGAATCAGGGATGCCAACCTTGCCGATGTCGTGCAGGGGTGCAGATTTATAGAGAATCTCGATCTGATCGTCTGATAGGTCTTCGCTATGGGTTGAATTGGATTGGAGATACTTGGCCAGGGATCGAACGTAGTTCTGAGTTCGCTTGATATGGGCGCCGGTTTCGTTGTCTCTGGTTTCGGCCAGTGAGGCCATGGCCAGGATGGTGGTGTCCTGAACGGCTTCCACTTCGGCCGTGCGCCTGATCACTTCAGCAGCCAGATAGGTATTGTTGTCCTTCAGTACATCCCGAGCACGTTTCAGCTCCACATGGGTGGCAACCCGCGCCTTGAGGATGGAGGGGGAGATGGGCTTGGCAATATAATCCACGCATCCACAGGTGAATCCCATCTCCTCGTCATGAAGTTCCGTGCGGGAGGTGAGGAAGATGACCGGGATGTCATGCAGGAGAGGATCGCTTTTAAGGGTTCTGCAAACCTCGTACCCATCGATTCCTTCCATGATGATGTCCAGAAGGATCAGGTCCGGCAGGGGCGGTTGTCTGATGCTCTTCAGTGCCGCAGAACCGCTGGTCGCCATGCGTATGTGATATTCCTCCTTGAGAAGGCTATTGATCTGCTGCAGGCTTTCCCTGGTATCGTCTACGGCAACGACAAGTGGCTTACTGGAAGGGCTGCTGTTCATGCCTGGCAGGGTGGAATGTGGCGCATCAGGGTGTTGAGGCTTCTTGGGGGGGTGGAAGTTTCAGGTCCCACAGCTTGGTGTTCTTCTCCTTGATGGCTCTCCCTGTCTCTGCGCCCCTGAAGTGCGTCTGAGGGGCAGAGATCATGACGTCCAAATGGGAGCCCGGGAGATTCGGAAGAGAGTGGGGAAGAAACTTGCCTGTCTGTGTTTTCCATGATAAGGCGGATCGTGGGCTCGAGGGGTCCCGCCGACCTCAATACGTAGTAAGTGATACATGTCCTCACGTCCCGAATAGATCCCGGCAGTCGATCAGCCGATCCCGCTCTGCGGTTTTCCCAGCCAATGCGGCCAGTCACCGATGCCGAGGGAACTGTGGAAGGGTGGGTGGTTCACGGCCCCGGTGTTTCGGATGGGGCCCCCTGCTCCCCAAAGCCGTGGGGCCTGGCGAGACCCCTAGATGGAGCAGGAGAACAGGCTCATGGGGAGCTCTCCAGGGCGGGCTTCAGGGTGGAGAGCGCAGCTTCGAATTCCAGATCCTCCAATTGCGCGTGGAGTTGGCCATACATCTCCTCTCCCAGCGCCGCTTCCAACAGAGGTTGCTCCCGCTCCACGAGCTCAATCGCCTCGCCGTCGCCGCAATCGATCAGGCTGGCCAGGGTCTCCACCAGTTCCCTGCCCGTGTCGTCCAGGCCCTGATCGGGAGCGTTGCGTTGCCCTCTGGTTTCTGTCTTCTGCTCTGGTTGTGTGCTGGCGGGATCGGAGAAGCTCTGCGGGGGGGGCAAACCAGGCCGAGAGCCAACGGCAGGGCTGCCGCGATCGGGCTCATGGCTGACCGCCGGATTCTTCGGGAGGATGGATTGATCCAGAAGGTTCACTGTGGCGGCCAGGCATTGGTTGAACAATTCCTGCCCCTGGGCCGGGGAGGTTCCCTCGCGCAGAGCCTGCTCCAGCACATCGGCGCTTGCGTGCAGGGCCATGGCGCCCAGATTGCCCGCCACTCCCTTGATCGTGTGCACCAGCCGCTCCGCTGATGTCTGATCTCCTCTTTGCAGTGTCTCCTCCAGCTTCTGGGCCGCATCCCTGTGGGTGGTGAGAAAACTGTTCAACAGCTTCAGATAGAGGGTTTCGTTCCCAGCTGTACGCCGCAGTGCCCCGGCCACATCCACACCGCCCTCCCGAAGGGTCTCCAGAGGCTGGAGCTCCCGGTTGATTGGGGCGTGGGTTTCCTGGGCCGCTCTGGTTGCTGAAGCTGCTTCGTTCTGGGGCCTGTAGGGCGTCAGGGCCCGATAGAACCGATCCGGGTCGATCGGTTTGGTCAGATGATCCTGCATCCCTGCGGTCAGGCAGCGATCCCGTTCCTCGGCAAAGGCATGGGCCGTCATGGCCAGAATCGGCAGCTCCTGCCATCGGGGGTCTGTGCGGATCCTGCGGGTGGCTTCCCATCCGTCCATCACCGGCATTGCCAGATCCATCAGCACCACATGGAAGGGAGGAGGCGCCTGCTCCAACGCCTCCAGCGCCTCGAGGCCGTTCTGGGCCACAACAACCTGGCTGCCTGCGGCACGGAGGAGTTCAACGGCGATCTGTTGATTGATCTCGTTGTCTTCCACCAGCAGCACGCGGAGGCCCTCCAGGTTCCAGCCGCTGTCGCTTGGCTCGGCTCCGGCGGGCTTCTCCGCTCCTTGAGGTTCTGCGTGTGTGAGTTTGGCCAGCGCCCGGCGAAGGGAACTGCCGGTGACAGGCTTTGTGAGAAATCCCTGAATCGATGCATCGGGATGGTCTTGCAGTGCCTGTTCCTTGTCGAAGCCCGTGACCATGATCACGGGTGGATAGTGTTGCTCCAACCTCATCTCCAATTCTTCCGCCGTGCTGCAGCCATCCAGGCCGGGCATCATCCAGTCCATGAAGATCACATCGTAAGGATGCTCCTGCTTCAAGGCGGTGAGCACCGTCCGGATCGCCTCCTCTCCCGAGCTGGCGTTTTCGATCCAGGGACACAGCTCCCGCAGGAGATCCTCCAGCACGGAGCGGGCAACGGGATTGTCATCCACCAGCAGGATCCGCCAGTTCCGCAGCACTTCCAGGTTGGGACCTTCCTGCCGAGACATCTGCAGATCGAGCCGCAGCCAGGCCAGGGCATGAAAGGTGCTTCCCACTCCCAGCTCACTGCTCACGGAGAGTCCTCCGCCCATCAGCTCCAGGAGCCTTCGACTGATCGTGAGCCCCAGGCCCGTTCCCCCATAGGTGCGGGTTGTGGAGGATTCCGCCTGGGTGAAGGCCTGGAACAGCCTTCCCATCTGTTCAGTGGTCATGCCGATGCCCGTATCCCGCACATCTATCGCCAGTTTCACCATCTCTTCCTTTCTTTCAGCCACCCAGATGTGAATATCGATCAGGCCGGATTCTGTGAACTTGATGGCATTTGTGATCAAGTTGATCAGAACCTGCTTGAGTCTGAGTGAATCTCCCCGGAGTGACGTAGCAACGCCCTGGTCCACGTGATAGGAGATCTCGATCCCCTTCTCTTCGGCCTTGTAGGCTACGATGTTTGAGATCTCATCGAGGATCTGGTCCAGTTCAAAGGTGGTGTCTTCGAGTTCAACCTTTCCAGCTTCAATCTTCGAGAAGTCGAGAATGTCGTTGATGATGCCCAGCAGGTGAATGCCTGCGTTGTGTACCTTGGCGATGTAATCCTCCTGCTTCTCCGAGAGTTCTGTCCTCAAGGCCAGGTGGGAGAGGCCAATGATGGCGTTCATCGGCGTACGCAGTTCATGGCTCATCTTGGCCAGAAACTCAGACTTGGCTCGTGTTGCCTCTTCGGCTTCAAGAATGGAATCCTTCAGCTGCTGATTCATGATTCCCGTCTGCCTGAACAGTTCTTCTCTGGACTGCTCCTGAACGATCGCCTGAGCCTCAAGGATTCTTTCTTCTGCAATCGTGCGCGCTGAAAGGGGCAGTCGCACGATCTGCTCGCTCCCTCCTCCTTCCGTGGAGTTCCTCTCCAGGCGCACCAGCCGAATCGGACAGCGAGGCAGCTGGCAGTTCCACTCCGTCTGCAGGTGAAGGCATAGGAAGGCCTGTTCCGGTTCCTGCTCCAGCTGCACCTGCACATGGATCGGATACCTCTCCGAGACCAGCTGCGACCAATCTCCCACCCAGGCCAGGCAGGCCCTGATCGGCAAGGCGGCAGCCAACACCTGCAGCACTCGATGCAGCTTGCTGCGGAGCAGAAAGCAGGAGCTCTCGTCCCAGACTTCCAGGGATCCCAGTACTACGGAAGAAGGCATCTCACAATCAGGCAGGAGGCATCGTCGTGTTTCTTGCCGGCATCGCGCAGGATCAGATCGCTGAAGTCCTGGGCTTTCATGCCCGGCCTGTAGAGGTTCCAGAGATGTTGCGAGGTTGACTCGGAAATTCCATCGGAGGACAGCACGACCATGTCCCCCGGATGCAGATCCACTTCCTGAACGAACGTTGATCGCATTCTCTGCCCGATGATTCCATCCCTGCTCACACCGCGCCAGCGCTCGCGTCCGAGCAGCCAGATGTTGATGTTTCCCACTCCGGCAAAGCGCAGTTTGTGTCTGACCTGATTGAGCAGGGCCAGACCGATCGCCGCTCCCCGGCTTCCGCGAAAGTCCTGATGCACTTTCTCGAGGATTTCGGCGATCCCCGCTCCCTCATGCCGAGCAATCGTGTGCTGCATCCGGCAGGCCAGGGCGTGTGCATCGGACCCATGGCCCGACACATCGATCAGGCCAGCCAGCAGGCCATCGGGATGGTTCACCAGGATGCTGATATCCCCGCTGACGCGCTCACCCAGCATCGGCCTGATCGAGAGCCCCACGTCGTAATGCTCCAGATTCGGCTCGGGCGGATCAGGGGCAGCCCCCCCGTGAACGGGAAGTCTGGTTTTCACCGTCTCCCCATCGAGCCACTTGCTCGCCACGATCCTGGTGCCCTCCCCCTCGATGGTCTCGATTGCCATGGTGGTCATCATGCGATTCACGGCGGGGAGCCCCATGCCGAGGGTCCCTGAGGTGCTGAAGTGATCGGTCATGGCCTGCTCCACATCGGCGATTCCCTTGCCCCGGTCCACCGCGGACACCTGAATGGCGTCGTGGCCGTGATCCAGGGTGCGATACACCTGAATCGTGCCTTTGCCTGCGTATTTCAGGATGTTGGTTCCCAGTTCCGATACCACGGTGGCAATCAGAACCTTGTCCTGGTCGCTGAGATCGGCCATGAAGGGCAGCTTGCGGGTCATGGCCACAGCGCCATAGAGGCCTGTGATGCTCACGATCTGGAACGTGGCCAGCTTCTGTTCAGGGTCTGTTTCAGCGGGCATGCTGGAGGGCCCCTGCCGTTGCGTAGCGCCGCATGGCATCCTCAAGGCTCAGGAAGAAGCGGATCTCGGGATGAATGGCATCAGCTTCTGCCAGATAGAGAACGATCTCGGTGCAGAGATTGGAGATGGCTACGTGAGGTCCGAGCAAGTGCAAGGAAAGGAGCATCGAATAGATGCGTTCGACCTCGCTCTGGCTGAGCAGTTCCACCGTTGAAAAATCCAGCACAACGGCATTCGGGCGTTCCCTGATTACCCTTTCACCTAGCAGAATGCTGAGATCCCTGAACTGGTCTGCATCGAGATCGGGCTGCATGGTGACCAGCAGCATGCTGTTTACCTTTGTGATCGAGATGCCTGAGCTTCTGGCTTCGTTCATGCCGATTCTCCTCTCTGTGTACCGGTTCGCCGCTGCCTGATCACTGCAGCGCCAGGGCCGTGCCTGGTTCCTCCTGCCGGGTTTTGCCGATCCGTGTCCCCAGGCTGGTCAGTGCCGTTTCAAAGGCATCCCGGAGGGTGGCCGTGGTACGGATCTCGCCCACATTCACGCCGAGTTCCACGATGGTTCTGGCGATGGCGGGGGAGAGGCCGGAGATGATGGCCTCGCAGCCCATCAGCTGGGTGGCCTTGGTGATCTTGATCAGCTGGTTGGCCACGGCCGTGTCCACGGTGGCCACGCCACTGATGTCCAGCACGAAGATTCTTGCCCGCGTCTGGGAGATCATCTCCAGTGACTTCGTCATGATCGAGGCGGCACGGGTGGAATCCAGAATGCCCACCAGCGGCAGCAGCAGGATCTGATCCCAGATCGGCGTGACCGGGGTGGAGAGTTCCTGGATGGCGAGATCCATCTCTCTTCTGGCCCGTTCCGCTTCATTGGCTTTGGCGAGCTCGATCTCCAGTTCCTTGGCCTTGTGGGAGGCCTCGAGGGCCTGCTCCAGTTCCTCCGCCTGGTGAACTGCCGTGGTCACGTCGTAGGCGAACTTCACGATTTTCACCACCTCCCCATCCGGGTTCAGGATCGGCGTATAGGTGGCCTGAAGCCAGATCTCCTCTCCTCCCTTGGTGATTCTCCTGTACCTTCCCTGTACCGTCTCACCGGCCTGGAGCCTGCGCCAGTGCGCCGCGTATTCTTCGGATCGGGCATAGTCGCCCTCCACGAAGATGCTGTGGTGCATGCCCGTGATCTCCGAGAGGGAGTAGCCCGTGAGATGGAGAAAGTTCTGGTTGGCAGAGATGATGGTGCCGTCTTTCTTGAACTCGATCACGGCCATCGCTCGCTCGATGCCGGCAATCATCCCGGCATTGTTGGTGGCGATCAGCTTGGTGGAGGTGATGTCTGAGGCCACCTTCACAATCTTCACTGGCTGGCCGGAACTGTCTTCGGCCAGCATGTAGGTGCCCTGCAGCCAGAGTTCGCGGCCGCCCTTGCCGAACCGCTTGAATTCGGCGGTTTTGCTCTTGCCGCTGGCCAGGCTCTTCCAGAACTCCTTGTATTCTTCCGACTTGGCATAGGCGGGATCCACAAAAATCCTGTGGTGTCTGCCTACCACTTCCTCCAGTTCGTATCCCATGATCTCCAGGAATTTCTGGTTGGCAGAGAGAATCTCGCCATCCAGGGAGAAGGTGGCAATGGCCAGCGATTCAGAAATCGCCCCCATCAGCTGCTTCGCCTCTTCTGTCGCCATGCCCTTGCCCATGGTTTCTCCGCCTGATGTCAGGGGTTCAGGACCTTCTCCTGCACCGTAGACACGCGGCCCGAGGCTGCCCAGTTCACACCATCCGCTCGGGCTGCACCCAGTGGTCGAATTCTTCGGCCGTGAGCTCCCCGAGCACCAGGGCCGCCTCCCGCAGGCTCAGTTGGTGCTGGTGGGCATGCTTGGCGATCGAGCAGGCCCGGTCGTAGCCGATCGCCGGTGTGAGCGCCGTGACCAGCATCAGGCTCTGATCGAGCAGGGCCTCGATGCGGCCCTCATCCGCCCGCAGGCCCTCGAGGCAGTGCTCGCGGAAGCTGGAGCAGGCGCCGGCCAGCAGCTCGATGCTCTCGAGCACGTTGTGGGCGATCAGGGGCTTGAACACATTCAGCTCGAAGTTGCCCTGGCTGGCGGCCATCTGCACGGCGGTGTTGTTGCCCAGCACCTGCACCGCCACCATCGTGAGGCTCTCGCACTGGGTGGGATTCACCTTGCCGGGCATGATCGAGGAGCCCGGCTCGTTCTCCGGCAGGATCAGCTCCCCGAGGCCGCAGCGGGGGCCGCTGCCGAGCCAGCGGATGTCGTTGGCGATCTTCATCAAGCTGCCGGCCAGCACCGCAAGGGCGCCGTGGGCCGCCGCCAGGGGTTCATGGCCGGCCAGGGCCTGGAACTTGTTGGGCGCGCTGGTGAAGGGCAGCCCGATCCGTTCGCTCAGGCGGGCGGCCACCTTCTCGCCGAAGCCCCGGGGCGCATTCAGGCCGGTGCCCACGGCGGTGCCGCCGATCGCCAGCTGGCGCACCTGGGGCAGGCTGGCGCGCAGGGTGTCCAGTCCGAGCTCGAGCTGGGCGGCGTAGCCGCCGAATTCCTGGCCGAGGCTGAGGGGCACCGCATCCTGCAGGTGGGTGCGGCCGATCTTGAGGATGGCGGCGTAGGCCTCGCTCTTGCGGCGCAGCTCCTCGATCAGGGCCGTGAGCGCCGGGATCAGGCGTCGCTCCAGCCCCAGGGCCGACGCCACGTGCAGGGCGGCGGGAAAGGTGTCGTTGCTCGACTGGCTCAGGTTCACATGGTCGTTGGGGTGCACGGGGCTCTTGCTGCCCAGCACCCCCCCGGCTCGGGCGATCGCCCGGTTGGCGATCACCTCGTTCACGTTCATGTTCGTCTGGGTGCCGGAGCCCGTCTGCCACACCCGCAGGGGGAACTCGCCATCCAAGGCGCCCCGCGCCACCTCCTCGGCGGCCGCCACGATCGCCTCGGCCAGTTCGGCCGACAGCTTGCCCTCGCCGTGGTTCACCTCGGCGCAGGCGGCCTTGAGCTCCCCGAAGGCATGCACCACATCCAGCGGCATCCGTTGCCCGAAGGGAAAGAACCGCAGCGAGCGCTGGGTCTGGGCGCCCCAGAGCCGATCCGCGGGAACGGCCACCTCGCCGAGGCTGTCGGATTCGAGGCGGGTTTCGAGGCGGGTTTCGACGACAGGGGTTCCGGGGATGCCGGTGGACATGGCGGTGCGGTGGTCTGGGCGGGAATCGGGGGTGGGAGGCGGCGCAGGGGCCCGGGCCTCAGCGGCCCGGCACCACCTCGGCGTTGAGCTCGTTGAAGCTCACGGTGCTGCCGGCTCCCTCGCCCTCGGGCAGCGGGATGCCGGTGGCGCGGCTCACGGCGCGGTTGATCACATCCACGCCCACCTGGCCTTCCACATCCAGCAGCACCTGGCCGTCGCCATCGAGCACCACCACCTGCGGCACCTTGCCCCTCCAGTAGTGGGCCGGGTCGGTGGGGCCGCCCTCGGCCCGGTTCTGGAGCGGATCGCTCACCAGGGGAAGCAGATCGATGCGGTTGCCCCAGAGGCGCTGCAGCTCCGACACCACCGGCGAGAACTGCTTGCTCACGGCCGAATCATCGAGGTAGTAGATCACCACCGAGGGCCGGTGGGCCGCCAGGGCATCGGCCAGGCTGTTGCGCGGCGGCACCAGGGAACCGTTGCCGGCGTAGAGGGCGTAGATGTTGCCGTCGTAGTTGTCGTTGGTGAGCGAGGCCGCAGCGCCGCCGGGGGCGCCCAGCAGGCCGAGGCAGAGCACCAGCAGGGCCGTCAGGGCTGCAAGAGAGCGGCGGAGGGAAGCGAGCGGAGCCGGGGACGACAACGGGCACGGGCAGGTGGCGCCATTGTGACGCGCGCCTGGCCATGCTCTGGCCACGCCCTGGCTGTCAGCTGCGGCCCATGCTGCGGCCCATGCCCTGGAGGATGCCGCGGCCGATCAGCCCCAGACCCCGGCCCACCACCTGGGTGAGCAGCACCACCACCAGATCGCCGATCCGCCGCACCAGGGCCTGCAGCTGGGGGGCCACCGCGTCGCGGGCCTCGAGCAGCAGCGTGACCAGCTGGGGCCACCAGCCGAGCCGCTCGAGCTCCTGGTCCCTCGGCTCGGTGAGGGCGAGGGTGTCGATCGCACCTTCCCGCAGGCGGAACAGCTGCCGGCGGCTCTCGTAGAGCTGCACCGGCCGCTCGAACCATTCACTCCAGCGCTGCTGGGCATTGATGCGGTTGCGCAGCCGCTCGAGGTTGCGGGTGGCGAGCAGCTCGGGCCGCAGCAGATAGCGCCGCAGTTCCGGCCAGGCGCCGCAGCAGGCCAGCAGGTCGAGGCAGATGAGCTCGGCGTTGCGCACCAGCCAGTTGCTCACCAGCATCTCCAGGTGGAGCAGGGCCAGGGGTTCATCCGGGGCCAGCAGCCGCCCCTCCACCATCACGGGCTGGGCCTGCACCAGGCTGGAGAGCATCACCTGGGGATCCGGTAGTTCCGGATCGTCGCCGTGCAGGTCGGCGCTGGCCAGCAGGGTGTCCACCACCGGCCGCAGCTGGCCGGCGCAGGGCAGCTGCACGTAGCTGCCGGCCATGTGGCGCAGGGCCTCGCGGCGCAGCTCGCTCTGCCACTGCCGCCAGCTCTCCTGCAGGGCCACGCCCCGCTGGTTGTCGTCCATCAGCCGCTGCCGCAGCCGATCGAACTGATCGAGCAGGGCCAGCAGAAGATCTTCGCGGCGGCTGGGGTGGAGCCCCTCGAGGGCCAGCAGCAGCCCGCTGCGGTTGGCCAGTTCGGCCCGGCAGGCCTGCTGGAGCCGTTCGCGGATCGCCAGCCACACCCCGCTGGCATCGCGCTGCCGCAGGGTGAGGCTGGTGGCGCCCTGGAGCACGAGGGCCCCGCCCGGCTCGCGGGCCTGCGGCGGGGGCTCCAGCGACACCGGATCTCCCCAGGCCATCTGGGCGGGACCCCAGAGCCAGAGGAGCAGCTGCCGCGCCGCCCGCAGCTCCCGCTCTCTCCCCTCCAGCAGCAGCTGCAGCAGGGGGTTCTTGGGCGGCGGGCTGAGCAGGGCGCGGCAGCTGGTCAGTTCGGCGTCGATCTGCTGCAGGCCGCTGAACAGCAGCCACTGGCCCAGCCCGAGGATCTCCGGAGCGGCGGGCTGCGGCGGCGGGTTCTCCCCCTCGGCCAGCAGATGCACCAACCGTCCGCCGGCCAGCAGGGTGGTGATCGCCTCCCGCAGCCGTTCCGGCTCGGGCTCCTGCAGCAGGCCCTGCACCGGCAGGGCCAGCAGCCGCTCCCGCGGCCAGGGGCAGTAGGCCGGCAGCAGCAGCAGCAGCGGCGCCGGCTGCCAGCGTTCCTGCAGCTGCAGCAGCTCGGCGCCCAGGGACCCCGGATCCCCCAGCGGGGCGCGCAGGCACCAGATCACCAGCTGCGGGGCTCCGTTGAGCTGCTCGGGGGCGAGGGCCACGCGATACCCAGCCGGTGGTGCCTGCAGCAGCGACGCCAGTCCCTCCCGCAGCAGGGGATCGGCGAACAGCAGCAGCTGAGCAGCGGAGGGGGAGGGGGCCGACGGGCCCGTGGGGGAAGGCACGCCCAGGGGCAGGGAATGGCCCAGGGTAACGATCCCGGCGCAGGTTCTCCAGCCCGGGCCGGTGTTTCCGCCGGCTGGGGGGCGCCGTTCAGGCCCGGGGCCGGCCGGTGAGATGGAGGGTGTACGACTCGATCGTGTAGCCGGTGAGCTCCTCGATCCGGCGCAGGAGATCGTCCGGCAGCTCCACGTCGAGGTCCTGGATGGCTCCGCTGCGGCTGCAGGTGAGATGGCTGTGGGGGTCGGCGCGGTAGCCGTAGAGGCGCCCGTTGGCGCGATCGAGGCATTCGATCACCCCGGCGGACTGGAGCGCCTCCAGGTTCTGGTAGACGGAGGTGTGGCCGATGTTGCGGCCCAGGTCGTTGAGCTTCTCGAAGATGTCGCGGGCACTGAGGTGGTCCCGCTCCGCCCAGAGCAGATCCAGCACCATGCGCCGCTGCCGGCTCAGCCGCATGCCGAGATCACGGCAGCGGCGGTAGACGTCCTCCACGCAGTGGGGACGCTCGGGGGTGAAGCCTGAAACCTCCGGCGTCAGGCCATCTTCCAGCGTCAGGCCATCCTCGTCGTCGCCCATGGGCGCGCCGCTCGGCCGGGGAGAGGCGGAGGTGGCGGCCGGAGCGAGCACGTGCAAAGCGAAGTGGGATCGAGTTCTGTTATAGGGCGTGGAATCCCATCAGGCGATGCCGGCACTGCGGAATGCCGCCGCTCCCGCCTCGGCCGGCGCATCCTGGAGCCGGCCTTCCCCCACCGCCTCGATCGCCTCGGCCAGGCTCACCCGGCCGTCGTAGAGGGCCCGGCCCACGATCACCCCCGCCACCCCCAGGGGCTCCAGGGGCAGCAGCGAGAGGATGTGCTCCAGGGTGCCGATCCCGCCCGAGGCGATCACGGGCACCGGACTGGCCTCGGCCATGGCGCGCAGGGCCTCGAGGTTCGGGCCCGCCAGGGTGCCATCGGTGGCGATGTCGGTGCTGATGATCGCGGCGATGCCGCTGCCGGCGAAGCTGCGGGCCAGGTCCGTGGCCTGCACCTGGCTCTCCTCGATCCAGCCGCGGGTGGCCACCGCACCGTTCCTCGCATCGATCCCCACCACGGTGCGGCCGGGGTGGCGCTCCGCCAGGCGCCGCACCAGCTCGGGCTGCTCGATCGCCACGGTGCCGAGGATCACGCGATCGAGGCCGCAGGCCAGCAGGTCTTCGGCGCGCTCCAGGCTGCGCACGCCTCCACCCAGCTGCACTGGGATGTCGAGGGCGGCGGTGATCGCCCGCACAGCGGCATCGTTCACGGGTTCGCCGCTGCGGGCGCCGTCGAGATCCACCAGGTGGAGCCGCTCGGCGCCCTGCTCCTGCCAGCTCAGGGCCTGGGCCACGGGGTCGTCGCTGAAGCGGGTCACCTGGTCGTAGTCGCCCTGGTGCAGCCGCACGCAGCTCCCCTCCAGGAGGTCGATGGCGGGAATGATCTGCATGGCTCGGCGCTCGCTCCCCCCATCTTCCCCGCCGGGCAGGGAGTGCCAGCCGCTGCGCCAGCGGCGGGGATCGCGCAGCTCCGCCAGGGGCACCACCAGCCGGAAGCCGCGCTCCAGCACCGCCTCCAGTTCCAGGGCCCGCTGCTGGGCGGGCCCGCGCAGCCGCCCCCGCTGGCCCACCACCACGAAGTGGCGGTAGCCGCGGGTGCGCTCCAGCTCCGGCTCCTGGGGGGTGTAGCCGCGGCCGTTCAGGGCTGCTGGGGCTCGCCGCTGCGGCGGCGCCAGCGGGCGAGCCCGCCGCCGCGGCCCCGGGCGGCCAGCCAGTGGTCCTCGGCGGCGATCAGGGCGAAGAACGGCTCCTGCCGCGCCGACGCGGGTGGGGGCAGATCCCGCCCCAGCAGCACCCGGGCCCCCTCGCCCGTCCCCAGGCGCAGCTCCACCCGCTCGAAGCCGAACCGCAGCAGCGGCCGGCGCCCCACCAGCCGGGCGGTGCCGCGGAACCGCAGCTCCAGCGCCCCCAGCCCCACGGCATTGGTGATCTCCAGTTCCTCCGCCGGGGCCCCCTCCCGCGGCCGCAGCTCCAGCCGTGCCCCCAGCCCCCGCAGCAGGGCGCTGCTGAGGCCATCGCTGTGCTCCCGGCCCCGCGGCCACACGCTCTGCAGCCACCAGCAGGCGCTGAGCTGGGAGGCGCCCAGGCCGCTGCCCTGCTGGCGGCTGCGGCGCTCCAGCGCCAGCAGGGTGGCTCCGTCTGGCGGCTCCGTGGGAGCGTGATCCGGGTCGAGCGGCAGGCCGAGGGCCGCCAGTGCCAGGCGGCGGGCCAGCAGCAGCAGGGGGTAGGCGCCCCGGGCCGTGGCCGGCTGCGCGAACACCGTGTGCAGCACCTGCAGCAGGGCATCGCTCGGCTGCAGCCGCCCGCACACCCAGCCGATCGCCTCGGCGCCGTGGTGGAGCCGCTCCCCCTCGATCAGCACCGCGCCCTGGGCCAGGTCGCAGCCGCGGCGGCGCAGCTGGTGCCGCAACTCGGTGTCGGCGCGGCCATCCCGCAGCTGCAGCCCCGGCAGGGCCTCGGTGAGTTCGAGCCGCTCGGCGAAATGGCGGCAGAAGGGACACCCCCCGTCGTAGACGAGCACCGGTGCGGGGGCGGAGGTCATCGGCAGCGGCCGTGGCGGGCGTCCATCCTGGCGAGCGCGGCCCCCTCAAGGCTGGATCGGCGGCAGGCTGCGCCAGGCGTGCCAGTCGAAATGCCACCACTCGCTCGGCAGCCCACGAAGCCGCGCCGCTCCATCGCCCGCTGCAGCCGCAGGGCGTTGGCCGCCGCCTCCGGCGAGATTCCTGGGGCGTCGCGATGGGCGGCCGGGGTGAAGTCGTCGAAGGGGGTGGGCATGGGCAGCTCGCGGCCCAGGCGGTCCACCAGGGTCACATCCACGGCGGTGCCGCGGGTGTGGCGCCCCGCGTTCACCGCCGGATTGGACACGTAGCGCTCGTCCTGGATCTTGTCCCACATGCGCTGCTGCACCGCCAGGGGGCGGTAGGCATCCCACACCTTCAGTCCCAGCCCCTCGGCGGCCAGGTCCTGCTGCACCTGCTGCAGGGCCAGGGCCACGGGGCAGCGCAGCTGGGCCCGGGCTCTGGCGTAGAGGGTTTCCTCCATGAAGTTGTAGGGGCTGCCGTAGCGCAGCTCCAGCAGGGGCCTCGGCGAGAGCCGCAGCAGGGACACCAGAGCGGTGCCGCCGCAGCGCAGGGGGGCGTCCCCACCGCTCTCCGCCGCGGCAGCGGCGGCGCCCAGTGCCAGCAGGGTCGCTGCCGCCAGGGCGAGCAGCACGGCGGTCGGCCTCCGCGGGCGCAAGGGGGATTCCATCGTGCCGGGCCTGGTGCTGCTCCCCTGCCTAGCGCCGCCGCTTAACGCCGCACCAGCGGCGTGGCCCGCCAGAGGCTCTCGAGCAGGGCCAGGAAGGCATCCACGGTGCCGATCCGGCGGGGCCGGTGGATCCAGGCGGCGCGGGTGTAGAGGAGTTCGAGCAGCTGGGCCTCCTGCTCCTGGCCGAGTTCCCCGAAGCCCAGGGCCACCTGGCAGCTGCCGCCGCTCCGCTCGGCGCGCACCACCCGCGCCGGCAGCTCCAGGCCGGCCTCCACCAGGGAGAGGCTGCCCTCCTGGGCCGTCTCCGGACCCTCCCGCAGCCCATCGGCGGCGGGCTGCTCCTCCCAGAGCTGATCACCCACTTCCTGGAGGTCGATCAGGCTGCCCTCCTCGGAGAGGTCGGCGGTGATGCCCCACCAGATCCGATCGCCCACCTGCAGCCGGGCGATGTGGCGCAGCGGGAAGCGGTCGCAGCGGCGCCGGATCGGCCGGTCGAGGCAGGCCAGCAGGCACACTAGGGCGATGACGCCGTTGTACACGTTCCAGCCCAGCATCAGCGCCTCCCCCTCGAAGTGGCCGGCACCGCCGGGCGGGCCGGTTCCCGGCAGGAAGGCGGGCAGCAGATAGCGCAGCAGGCCCATGGCCAGCACCGCCAGCAGCATCAGGAAGGGCCAGGCGAGGCGGAGATTGAAGACTTCGCCGTCTGCCACGGCTTCCTTGCTGGTCACGATGCCGCCGTGGATGGCGAAGGGGCGGCGCAGGATCTGCAGGGTGCGCTGGGCGGCCGGGAAGGCGAAGAGGGATTCGTACACCTCGTTCCAGAACTGGAAGTGGTGGTAGTGCGAGAGCCAGGAGGGGAGGGTGTAGAGCAGCAGCAGGAAGGGGAAGCCGTAGGCCGCGTATTCCACCGGCGGTGCCGCGATCAGGGTGAAGCCGAGCACCAGGCTGAGCAGCGGCAGCAGTAGATACACCAGCCGGTAGAAGGGTGTGAACAGGCTGATCCAGAGATTCACGTAGAAGCTCAGCTGCCAGCCATCCAGCCGCTCCCAGATGGGCAGCTCCCGGGGCCGCAGGAAGATCTGGATGTTGCCCTGCAGCCAGCGCAGCCGCTGATCGAGATAATCCGCGAAGCGGCGCGGCACCTCGCCGAGGCTGAGGATCTGATCGAGATACACGATCCGCCAGCCGCGGGTGAGCAGCTTCGTGCTGGTCTGGTGGTCCTCGATCAGGCAGCTGGTCACATAGCCCCCGATCGATTCGATCGCACTGCGGCGGGCCACATAGGAGGTGCCGCAGCAGATCACGGCATTGAAGCGATCCCGGATCACCTGCAGGTAGCGGAAGAAGTAATCGAGATCGCCCGGCATCACCAGATCGATCCCGAGGTTGCGGTTATGGAAATCCGATTGGAAGTAGTGCTGCGGCGTCTGCACCAGCGCCACCTGCGGATCGGCGAAGAAACCCACCGTGCGCTCGAGGAACTGCCGCAGGGGCATGAAGTCGCAGTCGAACACCGCGATCAGCTCCCCCTGGGTGTGGGCCAGGGCGTGGTTGAGGTTGCCGGCCTTGCGGTGGCTGTTGTCCGGCCGGCTGAGATACTGCACCCCGAGCTCCGCGGCCAGTGCGGCGATCTCGCTGCGGTGGCCGTCGTCGAGCACGGTGATCGTGAAGCGGCGGTAGCGGAGGTTGCGGCAGGTGAGGATGGCGCGGCGGATCAGCCGGGCCGGTTCGTTGTAGGTGGGGATCCAGATGTCCACGCTCGGCTGGTGGGCCTCGCTCCAGGGGCGCAGCTGGTCGGCCTGGCGGCGGCGCCGCTCCGGAAAGAAGGTGGTGCCCGGGATGGCCTGAAGCCCGGTGGTCACCAGGTAGAGCGATTCGGTGGCCAGCAGCAGCACGCTGGCCGTGAGGCTGAGCGGATGGGCGGTGTTCACCGTGGTGGTGCGCCAGGCGAAGTAGCGCAGGGCGAACAGCAGCAGCAGGGCCGTGACCAGGCCATAGCTCCAGCGCCGCCGCGGCAGCCGCGGCACCGTCAGGGCGATCAGCAGCGCCACGCTCACCGGCAGCACCACGTCGCTCCAGAGGTCGTCCACCCGCCAGAACTCGGGCAGCTGCCGCAGGGCCAGGGGGTTGAGCCGGTCCGGGGCGAGCCAGCCCAGATCGAGGCTGCCCAGCAGCATCGCGGCGAGCAGCAGGGCGGCGGAGGCGAGCAGGAAGCCCCACGCCCAGGGGCTCACGTTGGCGTTCACGGCCGGGATGCCATCAGCGGAAACGCACCCGGCCGGTGTAGCCCACGAAGCAGAACTTCTCCGGCGGGGCGGGCAGGTCGTTGAGGATCCGCACCCCCACCTGGCTCTCGCGCGCCAGGTTGATCGGCAGCAGTTTCGGGTCGGTGTCCTCCGGCCGCACCCGGCCCACGCCGGAGCGGATCAGGGCCACCTGGCCGGTGAGGTCGAGGCGCTCGCCGATCAGATCCACCGTGGCGGGGGTGCCGATCCGCAGGCGGTTGAGGTCCTTCTCGGACACGTAGGTGTCGATCCAGCGGCGCTGGCAGTCGATCAGGGTGATCACGCTCTGGTCGGGCCGCACGCTGTCCCCCGCGCGGGCATCGACGCGCCACACCACCGCCGCCGCGGGGCTGGTGATCTCCATCTGCCGGTTCTGCTCGAAGGTGCGCCGGGCGGAGGCCTCCTTGCGCTCCAGCGCCTGCACCTGCTGCCGCTCACTGGCGATGCGGCTCTCGAGCTGCTGCACCTGCAGCACGGTCTCGTCGTAGCGGGGGGCCGGATCGGTGTTGGTGCGGTTGGTGGTGAGGCTGAGGTCCTCGTTGATCGAGCGGATCACCGCCTGCTGCGCGGCGATCGAGCGCTCCACCGCCGTGATCTCCTGGCGCCGCTGTCGCAGGGTGGTGCGGGCCCGGTCCACCACGATCTCCGCCACGGCCCCGTCGCGGTAGAGCTGCTCCTGGCGGCGGAGGTCCCGTTCGGCGAAGGCGGCCTCGTCCCGGGCGGAGGCCAGCTGGGTGCCCAGCCGATCGAGTTCGTTGCGGTTGCGTTCCCCCTGCAGCTGCCGCTGCCGCTGCACATCCGTGCCGAAGCGCTGCAGCTGGGCGCGGCTGAGGCTGCGCTGCTCCTCCAGGCCCCGCAGGGTGGCGCGGGCCGTCTCCAGCTCGCCGCGCAGGCGGTTCCATTCCTGGTCGCTGGCCCGCGGATCGCGCAGCACCGCGAGCACCTGGCCGGCCTTCACCGGCTGGCCCACCTGCACGTTCATCTCGCTGACGCTGCCGCTGATCGCCGAGCGCAGGGTGATCGAGGGGGCCTCCACCACCGCGTCGCGGGAGCGGGGGATGGTGAGATTCATCAGCAGCCCCACGGCGGTGAGGGCGAGCACGGCGCCGATCGAGAGCACCACCACATCGGCCCTGCGGCTGCGGGGGGGCATGGGGGGGGCGGTGGGAGCGGTCATCGCGGCGTGCCGGCGCCCCGATCCTGCCGCCGCTGCGCCCGGAGCGACAGGGGGGCGGAGCGTTCCCCCACAATGGCGGCCTGCTGCAGGTCCGCGGACGTGAACATCCTGGTGATGGGGGGGACCCGCTTCGTGGGCAAACCGCTGGTGGCGAGCCTGCAGGCGGCCGGCCATGCGCTCACCCTCTTCACCCGGGGCCGCAACCCGGTTCCCGCCGGGGTGGAGGCCCTGGTGGGCGACCGCACCACCGCGGAAGGTCTGGAGGCCCTCAGGGGCCGCCGCTTCGATGTGATCGTGGACAGCTCCGGCCGCACCCTGGCGGACACCAGCGCCGTGATCGAGCGCACCGGCGCCCCCAGCCACCGGCTGGTGTACGTGAGCTCGGCCGGTGTCTACGCCGACAGCGAGCTCTGGCCCCTCACCGAGGAGAGCCCCACCGATCCCCAGAGCCGCCACGCCGGCAAGCTCGACACCGAGGCCTGGCTGCGCGAGCAGGGCATCGCCTTCACCAGCTTCCGTCCCACCTACATCGTGGGCCCGGGCAACTACAACCCCGTGGAGAGCTGGTTCTTCGATCGGATCGTGCACGGCCGTCCCGTGCCCTTGCCGGGCGATGGCAGCACGATCACCCAGCTGGGCCACGTGGAGGATCTGGCGGCGGCGATGGCCCGCTGCATCGAGGTGGAGGCGGCGGCCAACCGCATCTACAACTGCAGCAGCGTGCAGGGCATCACCTTCCGCGGTCTGGTGGCGGCGGCGGCCCGCGCCTGCGGCAAGGATCCAGGCAGCGTGGAGATCCGCAGCTTCGATCCGGCCGGTCTGGACAAAAAGGCCCGCAAGGCCTTCCCGCTGCGGCTGGCCCACTTCCTCACCGACATCACCCGGGTGCAGCGGGAGCTGGCCTGGATGCCCCGCTTCTCCGTGGAGGATTCCCTGGCCGACAGCTACGCCCGCGATTATGCCCTGTGCCCGCCCACCAGCCCCGACTTCAGCGGCGATGAGGCCCTGATCGGGGCCGCCTGATGCCGGCCTTCTGCCCCAGCCAGCTCCTCTCGATCCTGCGGGAACTGGGCCGCCCGACGCAATCGTCGCAGCACCTCCACTGGGGGAGGCGGTAGCAGCCGGGACACGCAGCGGTGTCAGTGACACGGACATCAGCGGATCTATGGCCACAATCATTGGGAACCAACGGTGATCGTTGGTCTTTGCGGCTCCAAGGGCGCCGCCTGAGAATGAATTGGGCAGGGAACACCAGGATCTGATGCCTACAAAGGGTATGGTTCAGAGAGCTTGAGGCTCTCCCAAAGTGGAATTTCTAGCGGTCGGCTGAAGAGGTAGCCCTGAGCGCCATGACAGCCAATCTCTTGTAGGATCTTCATCTCCTGGATCGTTTCGACCCCTTCCGCGATGATCTTGAACTCGAGCCTTTCGGCGAGTTCTTGCATCGTTCCAACAATCACTCGCGCGCGGGTGCTGTCGGCCAAGCTGCTGATCAGGGATCGGTCAAGCTTTAAGACATCAAAAGAGAAGCGCTGAAGGTAGGAAAAGGAGGAAAAGCCGGTTCCAAAGTCGTCGATGGCAATCTTGATGCCATGAGAGCGCAATTCTGAGATGATGTCGTTAATGCTCAGTTCTTCATCGATAAACGTGGATTCTGTCAGCTCTAATTGGAGCCGCCTGGGTTCAAAGCCCGTGCGATCAAGGATGTTGAGGGTATTGCGAACGAAATCTGGTTCTTTCAGTTGAACGCCAGAGACGTTGACAGACAGGCTTATGGGTGCTTCCGCAGGGACAGCAAGATTAAACTTTTCGCAAGACTGCTCAAGGCTCCAGTAGCCCAGGTGGATGATGAAGCCATTCCCTTCGGCAAGGGGGATGAACTGGTCGGGGCCAACATGTCCATGGCGAGGAGAGGACCACCTCATTAAGGCTTCGGCGGAGTAGGTTAAGCCAGTATCAAGTTGGATGATGGGCTGATAAACCATCCTGAATTCCCCCTTGGACAAGGCGTCTTCAAGATCAAATTGATTCTGTTCAAGAAGTTTGTAATGTGCGGCCGATAGTCTCTCCAGTTTATTCTGCAAGATCTCCATAATGGAGTAAATGTGCTGGAGGTCAACAGCGCGACTGAGGCTGGTGGATGTCACGATACCCGCGAGCAATCCTTGGCTGTTGGTGACGACAAGCCGATGCACTCGGAGTTTGTTCATCAGCTCCTGCGCATGGGACAAGGTTTCATGAGGCTGCACGAAGGTGAGCGGTGCACTCATGACCTGTTCTGCGAGAGTGTTGCTGAAATCAACCTGAAGATTCTTGAGTTGGAGCAAATCTCGTTCTGTCAGGATGCCGATAGGAAACAGGGAGCCATCGTCATGCCCGCTTGCTCTTGTTACTACAACGCAGCTGATGCGCTGATGGATCATCTTCATGGCGCACTCTTCGACCCTTGCCGAGTCGAAAACGGTAATCACATCCCTTGTCATTACCTCTGATATCGTTCGAAGCCTGAGGAAATGTCCCTGGTGTAGAGCATGTTGCAGGCTAGAGTTTGTAACCACTCCCGCGATTGTTCCGTCCTCTCTGAGGACGGGGATGTGGCGGATCCTGTGCTGATGAAAGATATTTTGGGCAACGAATACATCAGTGAACTCCGTGAAGCGCAGGGTGATCACGGCTGTGGTCATCACCTCAGACACGGCGATGTCCTCCAGGTCCACCGCTTCGACGGCAAGCCTTACGAAGTCGCGCTCGGTGAGGATGCCTTCAATTGTTTTTCCGTCTGATGAGGCGAATACGCATCCTGCATACAGCTTGCTGACCTGTAGCTTGGTTTCTCCCGGTGCTGGTGCGTCGGAGTTGCAGGATGATTCGCCGCTGAGTTGACGCAGTGCCTCTGCCACCGTGGCCTGAGGGGAGATCAGGATGATGTCGGTGATCAGGGCTTCTGCTGGATCAAAGCCAAGGGAGTTATCCATCGTGCCTGGCACTGCTCTTTGTCAGTTGATCCACTGATTTGCCTCGGAGGCGAGGGGAGAAAAGTTGCTGCTTCCTAGGTGGACTGAGGAGATGAAGTTTCTTGTTAAGCCAGTCAAGCTGCCGATGCCTCGATGGGGTTGTTCATGTTGATCATATCGAAAAAATCGTCTGCAACGATCATCTCTTCGGCGAGATTTCCGCTCCGCACGGACCGGTAACCCAGCGCCCCTTCCTTCTTACTGCAAGGCTGCCGAATGTCGGTGACCAGCTCATGGAAGCGTTCGCGAATCGAGCGGTGACCGCCGCGAGGCCACAGGTTCATCACCATCATTGGCCCCGCCCAGTCTGGGGCTCCGAGGCGCTGCTGCGACATCGAGCTCTTCTCATCCCTGCCAGAGGCCAAGGTGTCGGCGGAGCAGAACTGAATCGAGTACAACGTCTACAGGCCGCCCACAGCCCCCCAGGGGTGTATGGCTCTGGAAGTGCTCCCTCAATGGACAGCGGCTTGATCATCCCATCAGCTCTCCTCAGAACTGCACCATCAATGGGGGTCGTGTCCTGGCTGGATCTGAACCCCCAGCAGGGACAGGCCCTGGCGGTGCTCGCCCTGGCGATGCTGCCGGTGGCCCTGCTGTGGTGGGCCTGGCTGCGGCTGCTTCAGCCCTTGCGCAGGTAGCCCCAGGCGGAGCTGAGGGCCAGGGCCAGGGACGGCCAGAACAGCCACCAGCCCACGGTCCGCAGGGCCGCGCCGCTGCCGGCTCCGAGCCAGCCATCCGGCCAGAGCAGCAGCAGCAGCGCCGCGAACTGGAGGATCGTCTTGGCCTTGCCGGCGCGGGAGGCCGGTCCGCCGCTGCTCTGGCCGCTGCGCCAGCCCGAGATCAGCAGTTCGCGGGCCAGCAGCAGCCACACCGCCCAGAGAGGCAGCCGTCCCTCGCTCGCCAGCCAGAGCAGGGGGGCGCTGATCAGGATCTTGTCGGTGAGGGGATCCAGCCGGGCACCCCATACCGAGCCGCCCCCGGCCCGGCGGGCAAGGACGCCATCCGCCCAGTCGCTCAGCCCGCCCAGCAGCAGCAGGATCCAGGCCAGATCGCCGCAGCCGCCCACCAGGGCCAGCAGCAGGGGGAGCCCCAGCACCGCCCGGCCGAGGGTGAGCCCATCGGCGAGACGGCGCAGGGAATGGGCGCCGGTCTGCGGCTCATCCGGGGAGCCCTTCATGGCAGGGGCCCGAGCTGGGCGTCGAGGCCGTAGGGCTCGCCATCGGCCGGGTCCGTGAGGCCCAGCTCCCGGCGCCACTGGCGCACCGGTTTCTCCCAGCCCTCCTCCCAGCGCACCGCCACCAGGCAGCTCACCTGGCGTGCGATCGCGCAGCCGTGGGCCACGGTCCGGCTGATGCGCTCGTAGCGCTCCGGCTGGAAGCGGAAGTTCGCCAGCTGGCCTGCGGTGGTGAGCAGCACGTAGGCGGGAAAGCCGATCTGGCTGGCCGTCACCGTGAGCACGCCGTTCTCCCCCTCCGGCCCGGTGCCGAAGCCCGTGATCACGTGGTGCAGGTCGTGGGTGGTGGCGATCCGCTGGGTGAGCCAGCGGCCCTCGCTGCTGGTGTCGCGGGGGCGGAAGAACTCCGGGTCGTAGCCCAGGAAAAGGATCAGCTCGGCATAGCGGCGGCCGAGGCTGCCGGGGGGCAGGTGGCGCAGCCGCTCGATGTCGGGCTGCAGGGGCGGGTAGCGCTGCTCCAGCAGGGCGGCACCGCCGGGCGCGGCCCGGAAGCGGCGCACGCTCTCTGCCAGCTGGGGGCTGTCCGCGAAGCTGTCCACCAGATCGCCGATGCTGCCGAGCTCCCCGCCGCTGCGCCCCACGGCCACCAGCAGACGCAGATTGTTGGCCGCCCGCAGCAGTTCCTGGAACCGGCCCATCCTGCGGTGATCCATCGCCTCTGCATTGTGGGCCCGGGCCCGCGCCCTCCCGCTTGGCAGACTGCCCGCAGCCTCCCTCCCCTCCGTGGTGCAACAGCCCGTCTCCGCCGTGATGACCACCCCGGTGCTCTCCGTGGGCCAGGCCACCCCTCTGCAGGAGGCGGTGAAGCTGATGAGCGAGCACCACGTGGGTGCCCTGGCGGTGGTGGATGAGGAGGGTGCCCTGGTGGGGGAACTCACCGAGCAGGACCTCATGGTGCGCGAGAGCGGCTTCCAGCCCGGTCCCTACGTGCTGCTGCTCGATGCGGTGATCTACCTGCGCAATCCCCTCAACTGGGACCGGGAGGTGCATCAGGTGCTCGGCAGCCAGGTGGGGGAGGTGATGAGCACCAACCCCCACACCTGCACCGCGGAGTTGTCCCTGCCGGAGGCGGCCCGGCTGCTGCATGAGCGCAGCACCCAGCGCCTCTTCGTGCTCGACGACCAGCGCCGCCCCTGCGGGGTGCTCACCCGCGGCGATGTGGTGCGGGCCCTGGCGGCGGTGGAGTGAGGCCCACTTCCCGCTCCCCGCGGGACGGGGCGCAGGGGAGCACGCATCCCTCGGCCACGAGCCAGCGCTCCTCGCCCGGCGGGCAGGGATGGCCGCCGGTGAGCTGCCCGAAGGAGGGCAGCGCCAGCCGGTCGGTCCGCTCGTCGTAGGCGAAGCAGGGCAGCCGCAGCCGGTCGCCCCGCTCCCCCAGCAGCGCCACCGGATGGAGATGGCCGCAGAGGTTGAGCAGTCCGTCGCGGGGCTCCGGCTCGTGGCTGAGCCAGAGGGGCCCGGCCGTCTGGGACGGTTCCTGCGGCAGACCCTCCAGCCAGCTGCCCCGCTCGTGGTTGCCGCCGATCAGCTGCAGGGGGCAGCCGAGCAGCTCCGGCAGGGCCGCCAGCTTCTGGCGCAGCTCCGCCGTGATCCCCAGCCGGGCGTGGATCAGATCGCCGAGCACCACCACCCGGCGCGGCCGCCAGCGGTGCGCCAGGGCCAGCAGGACGTTGAGGGTGCCGGCATCCCCGTCGCTGGGGAGGGGGATGCCGTGGGCCTGGAAGGTCTCGGCCTTGCCCAGGTGCAGATCCGCCAGCAGCAGCAGCTCCTGGGCCGGATCCCACACCGCCTTCTCCGGCAGCAGCAGCAGCGGGTGGCCGCGCCAGAGGAAGGTGGCCTGCTGGAGTGCGGCCCGCTGGAGTGCGGCTCCCTGGCGTGGGGTGCGCGGAGCGTCGGCCGGGGTGCCCCTCACCGCCCCCCCATCACCGTGCGGTAGGCGGGCCGCTGCTGGGTGGCGGCGATGGTGGCCTGCACGTGCGGATAGGAGGAGAGGTCGAGGTCGGGGAAGAAGATCGGCAGGTAGGCGAGGTAGGCCTGCACGGCGCAGTCCGCCGCGGTCCAGCCGGGATCGCCCCAGGGACCGGCCAGCAGAGAACCGCCGCGCTCCAGCAGGCCGTCGAGCACCTCCATCAGCCGGGGGAATTCCCGTTCGCGGCTGCTGGGCACGAACAGGGCCGTGGCCAGGGTGGCATTGGCGAACAGCAGCCACTGGCTGGTGAGGGCGCGGCGGGCGGCCGCCTCCTCGGCGGGGCCGCTGAATTCGCCGCCGTGGCGCTCGGCCAGATGCATCAGGATCGCGCCGCTCTCGAACAGCTTCAGCGGGCCGCCGTCCGCCCCCACCAGGCTGGAATCCACCAGGGCGGGCACCTTGGCGAAGGGATTGATCGCGGTGAACGGGGGCTGGCGGTGCTCCCCGGCCTGCAGATCCAGCTCGATCCATTCGTAGGGGATGCCCTTCTCCTCGAGGTACCAGCGGGGCATGGAGGCGCGGCTGCGGGCACCGCCGTAGAGGCTCAGGCTCATGACAGGGGAGGGGAAGGACCAGACGGGACCAGCTTGCCGCCGCGGCACGGCCCCTCGGCGGCATGTCCCAAGGCGGCGCTGCCCGCGGGCGGCGCTGTGGCCATGCTGCAGCCAGCGTCCCTGGATCGCGTGACCGAGCCGGACTCCGCCGCCTCCGACCGCCGTGACCGCCTGATCCGGCTGGCCCCCTACGTGCTGGGTCGCGTGCGGCGCGGCATCGTGGGGAGCAGTCGTTACGCCCAGCGGCTTCGCGAGGACATCCGCGCCGCCGCCACCGATCCCCACGAGCGCCCCGTGCTGGTGAGCGGCGAGCCCGGCCTGGAGAAGGACAACATCGCGGCCCTGATCCATTTCGGCTCCCGCCGCCGCAACCGCCTGCTGCTGCGCTTCAACGGTGCCCTGCTGCGGCCCGACGGCTCGGATCTGTTCGGCTCCCCCAGCGGCGATGGCAGCGGCAGCGTGCTCGACTGCCTCGAGGACGGCTCCCTGCTGATCGACCAGGTGGATCTGGTGGATCCGGAGCTGCTGCCGGCCCTGCTGGAGCTGGCCCGCAGCGGCCGCTGGGGCACCCCAGGCGGCCCGCCCCGCACCTTTGGCGGCCGGGTGTTCTTCACGGCCGAGGCGGCGGTGAACGGATTCGAGGGCATCGGCGCCCAGATCCGGGTGCCGCCCCTGCGGGTGCGCCGCCAGGACCTGGGCGAATGGCTCCGCTTCGGGGTGCGGGAGCGGGCCCGCCGGCTCGGCTGGGAGCGGGCACCGGAGGTGTCCGAGCTGGTGGTGAAGCGCCTGCAGACCTACGACTTCCCCAGCAACCTGCGGGAGCTGAACGGCCTGATCGAGCGGGCCCTGCGCCAGTGCAGCGCCGATCGGCCCGCCGAGCTGCCGGAGGACGTGTTCTGGACCGGCCCCAGCCCGCGCCAGCAGGGGCTGCGCTTCGATCTCTGGCGCTGGAAACCCCGCCTGCGCGATCTGCTGCGGGCGCCGCAGCTGTGGAACACGCTCCTGTTCGGCCTGGTGAGCTGGGTGTTCGTGCTGGTGAACCTCTGGCTCTGGCTGGGCCCCCAGGACCGGGCCCACAACGGGGCCCTCAACCTCTTCTGGGCCTGGTGGTGGCCGCTGATCCTGATCGGCTACCCCTTCGTGGGACGGCTCTGGTGTTCCTTCTGTCCCTTCATGGTGTGGGGGGAGATCGGGCAGCGCCTCGCCCGTCGCCTGGGCCTGCAGCCCCGCCGGTGGCCCCGGGGCGACACCGATCACTGGGCTGCGCCGCTGCTGGCGGCGGGCTTCGGCGCGATCCTGCTCTGGGAGGAGCTTGCCGATCTGCCCGACACCGCCTGGCGGAGCAGCTGCCTGCTGCTGCTGATCACCGCCGGGGCGGTGCTCTGCTCGCTGCTGTTCGAGAAGCGCTTCTGGTGCCGCTACCTCTGCCCGGTGGGGGGGATGAACGGGCTCTTCGCCAAGCTGTCGGTGCTGGAGCTGCGGGCGCAGGTGGGCACCTGCAGCGGCAGCTGCTCCACCTACGCCTGCTTCAAGGGCGGCCCGGCCGAGGGGGAGGGCATGGCCACGGCCGGCTGTCCGCTGGGCACCCATCCGGCCCACCTCACCGACAACCGCAACTGCGTGCTCTGCCTCACCTGCGCCCAGGCCTGCCCCCACCGCTCGGTGCAGCTGCGCCTGCGCCCCCCCGCCGCGGACATCCAGCGGGATATGGCCCCGCCAGCGGGGGAGACCGGCCTGATCCTGGTGCTGGCGGGCGGCGTGTGTCTGCCTTTCTGGCAGAAGCTGCTGGGCTGGCTGCCCCTGGCGCCGGCCTCGCTGCAGGAGGGTCCCTGGCTGCCGCGCCTGGCCTTCGCCTGCCTGGCCCTGGCCCTGCCCTCGGCCCTGTTCCTCGCCTCCCGCTGGGTGGCGGTGCCCCTGCGGCGCCAGCGGGTGCTCTATGGCCTGCTGCCCCTGCTCTGGGCCCTGCTGCTGGCCCGCCACCTGCCGGTGGGGATGGCCGAGGCGGGGCTGGTCCTGCCGGTGAGCGTCTCCCCCTGGGCCTGGGCTCCGGCGGCGGCCCTGCCGGCCTGGAGCGCCGATCCCCACGTGATCGCCTTCTGCCAGAGCGCCGTGGTGCTGCTGGGGGTGGTGGCGGCTCTGGTGCTGCAGCGGCGCCTGCGGCAGGCCGATCGCTGGCGCTGGCTGCTGGGGCCGCTGCTGGTGCTGGCCCTGGGGGCGGGGGGGCGCTGGCTGGTGGCCCTGCCCTGAGCGGCTGGGCTCTGTGCGGCAGGCCTCAGGCGTTGCGGCAGACGCGCACCAGATCCGCCTGGCGGTAGAGGGAGGTGGGAGCGTCGCTGCCGCTCTCCGCCAGGCGGTGGTTCTTGGTGAGCAGCTGTTCGGCGCCGATGCGGTTGGCCAGGGCCACCCGGGCACTGCCGTGGCTCTGCTGCCACTGGAGGCAGTCCTGGCGCAGATCGGCCTGGAGCACGGCTGCGTGGAGCACGGCCACTGGGGCGGGGCTGCAGGTCGCCAGCAGCGCTGCGGCGGCCAGCAGGGCTCCGGGTCCGGGCCTCTGCAGGCGCCGGCTGCCGCCTTCGCGCCAGCTGCCAGCGGCCAGCAGCCGGGCGTGGCGCACCTGGCGGGGGCGGCCGAGGTAGATCCAGGCCCGGCGTCCGTCCAGCAGGGGCAGCACCGCGCGGGTGTAGAGGCGTGGGGTGCCCTCGAGCTGGTCGAGGCGGGCCAGGGCCGCGCCATCCACGGCGTAGAGCTCCCCCTGCAGCGGCTGCGGCGCGGGGGGCACCGCCGCGCCCTCCCGCTGCAGATCCTCCAGCCGCACCGCCATCGGGAAGGGGCCGAGGTCGTAGAGCAGCACATCCGCCAGCTGCGCTTCCCCCAGGAACCGGCTGCCCTCCGCGAGCCAGTGGTGGTTGCGCTGGCCCCGCCGCAGGGTTCCGTACACCAGCACCCCGGCGGGCTGCCCGCCGGGATGGGAGTGCGGATAATGGCTCTGCATCGGGTGCTGGTTCATGACCTTGGCTCTTCTTCTGGCTCTGGCCGGGTCCCTCGGCCTGATGGCCTGGATCGTGCGCCGTCTGGAGAAGGCCTGAGGTCCGGCGCGAACCGGCTCACCCCGCCTCCTCCGTGGACGTGAGGGTGTCGGCTGCCGGGGACACCGGCAGGGCCATGGCGACACCGCCGTGGCCCTTGCTCTTGCTCTGCTTCGCCCGGTACATGGCCGCATCCGCCTGGTGGAGCAGCTGCTCGGCGGTGCTCACGTGGTCGGGGTAGAGGGCGATGCCGATGCTCACCGAGAGCGGCAGGCCCGAGAGCTCCGGCATCGGACGCTCCACCTCCTCCTGCAGCTTGCGGGCCAGCCGCACCATCGTGGCCTCGTGGTTGGCCTGGGGCACCAGCAGCACGAACTCATCGCCACCCTGGCGGCAGAGGGTGTCGGATTCGCGGATCACCTGCTCCAGCCGGGCGGCGACGCGCTGGAGCACCAGATCGCCGGTGGCGTGGCCGAGCCGATCGTTGATCGCCTTGAAGCCATCGAGGTCGAGGAAGAGCAGACCCACCTGCTGGCCGTAGCGGCGGGCCAGGGCGAGGGCCTGATCCATCTGGGTGACCAGCTCAGCCCGGTTGGCGAGTCCGGTGAGGTAGTCGTGCCGCGCCTGGAAACGGATCTGCTCCTCCTGGAGGTGGCGGCGGCTCACGTCGTGCAGCATGCCCACATACAGGATGGTTTCCCCCCCCTCGTTGCGCACGGCCTGAATCGTGAGCTCGTGCCGCTGGATCTCGCCGCTGCGCAGCCTGTTCCAGATCTCCCCTTCCCAGCGGCCCGTCTGCACGATCTGCTCCCACATGTGGCGGTAGAAGTCTGGGTCCTGCCGCCCGGACTTCAGCACCCGCTGGTTCTGCCCCAGCAGTTCGCCCTTGGTGTAGCCGGTGATCCGGCAGAAGGCCTCGTTGCAGTCGAGGATCATGCCCTGCGGATCGGTCACGCTGATGCCGTAGGGCGTCTGCTCGAACACCGTGGTGGCCAGGGCCTGCTCGCGGTTGAGCTGCTGGGAGATCTCAAGATCCCGCCGGATCAGCTCCTGTTCCCGCACCAGCAGTTCGGTGATCCCGGCCACCAGAGCGCTCGAGATTCCCCCTAGAGCAAAGGTGAGCCACACCGAACCAGTGAGGCCCGGCAGGGGGAATCCCCCCTGCCGCAGCCCCACCCCGAGCAGCCAGGGGCGTCCGGCCGCATCGAGGCTGGCGTAGGCCTTCTCGGGGGAGTTTCCCCGGGATCCACCCGGGGAGGCGGGGGTGTTGCGGAACAGCTCCTGGGCGGGATCGGCCTTGGGGCCGTCGTAGAGCACCACCGTGGCCCGGCCGAGCAGGGGATTCCTGACGCCGCCCAGCACCGCGACCATCAGATCACCCATCCGCAGGGGGGAGTAGGCCCAGCCCTGCAGGGCCTCGAGGGAAGCAGGCTTGATGCTGCCCACCCGCTCGCGGCTGCCGGGGCGGTAGATGGGCAGGTAGAGCAGCACCCCGGCCTGCTTCACCTTGCTGCCCTCCTGCAGCAGGCGCACCTTGCCGCTCATGGAGGGCTTGCCCGTCAGGGCGGCCCGCTCCATGGCGGCGTGGCGGGTGGACTGGCTGTACATGTCGTAGCCGATCGCCAGCCGGTTGCGCCAGTCGAGCGGTTCGAGGAACTGGATGGCGCTGTAGTTGGGCCGCTCACCCGGCGGAAACACCTTGAAGCCGGGCTGTCCCTGGGTCCGGATCCCGGCAAGCGTGCTCTCCAGCTGGGCGGCCGGGATGAACCGGGCGAATCCCACCCCCTGGATGCCCGCGGTGTTGTCCTCCTGGCTGGCCAGAGAGCGGTAGAAGCTGCGGAACTCGCCGAGGGTCACCTCCTCTGAGCTGTGGAACAGCCCCACCACCGAGGAGAGCAGGGCGGTGTTCACATCCAGCTGGCCATGGATCGCCGAGCGCACGTCCTCGAGCAGCTCCTGGCGGCCCCGCGCGTGTTCCTCGGCTTTGCGCTGGTAGCTCTGCACCGTCGCCAGAGCGGTGAGGGCCAGGCCCAGGGCAAGCACCAGCCGCGGCAGCGCCACCACCCAGGGGCGCACCACTCCTGGCGGGCTCTGCTGTGCTGGGGGATGGCCCTCCATCGGCGGGGAGTCTGGCGGGGGGAAGGGGGGAGACCAGCCCGCTGGGCCCGGTTTCAGGCTGATCGGGGCGGGAGGGCGTCGTCAATCCTTTGCTGCTTTTGTTGGCGGTGGCCTGCGGGGCCGGCGGGTCCTGCGGGGCTGGGGTTCCTCCCGTCGCTGGGCCTCCTCCAGCAGCCGCTGCACCCGCTCCAGCAGGGATTCGTTGCTCATGCGGGAGCGCAGCCGCTCCACCAGCAGCGGGAAGGCGAGGGGGCCCTGGCGGGGCGGGCAGGTGAGGCGCAGCTCGGCCTGCTGCAGCCGGAGCAGGGCCTGCCGCAGCCGCGGCAGCTCCAGCTGATCCTCGATCACCTCGCGGCGGGCCTGGGCCAGCAGCCGGTTGCCGGGTTCGTGCCGCTGGAACACATCGAAGAGCAGGGCCGCACTGATCTGCAGCTGGCTGCCGCTGCGGGCCTGGCCGGGATAGCCGTTGCGCACCAGGCCGGCCACCTGGGCGATCGAGCGGAAGCGGCGGCGGCAGAGCTCCGAGAAGTTCACCGCCTGCTCCAGGTCCGCCTCCAGATGAGCTTCGTTGAGCAGCTGCGGCAGCAGGGCCTCCACCTGGGCGGCCAGGGGGTACTGGCGGGGGGCCAGCAGCTCGAAGCCGTAGTCGTTCACGGCCACGCTGAAGCTGGTGGGGCGGGCGCGGGCCAGGCGCCAGGCCCAGAGGAAGCCGAGCCCCTCGTGCACGAACCTTCCCTCGAAGGGGTAGGCATAGAGGTGCTCCCCCTCGCGGCTGCGGCAGAGCTCCACCAGGAACTCCCCCTCCCGCGGCAGGGCCGAGAGGCTCGCCTGCCGGTGGAGCAGCGGGGCCAGGGCCTGCAGCTCGGGGCTGTCGAGACCTGCGGCGTCTGCGGCGTCGAGGGCGGTGGCGCAGCGGTCGATCTCGCGGCGCAGGTAGCCGCTGAGCAGATCGGAGAGGGCCAGCTGGCCGCCGTTCCAGGCCGGCACCGTGCTGGAGGGCCGCCCGGAGGCCTTCACCAGGGCCGTCATATCCCGCAGCCGCACGAACTCCAGCATCCGCCCCGCGAACACGAAGCCGTCGCCGGGGCGCAGCCGGGCGATGAACGCCTCCTCCACCTGGCCCAGCACCGCGCCCCGCTGCAGCCGCACCGTCACGGCCCGATCGGCGGTGATCGTGCCGATGTGCAGCCGGTGCTGCCGCGCCAGCGCAGGCTCCCGCACCACGTAGCGGAAACCGGCCGGCCCGGCGCCCTCCGCCTGCCGCTCCAGCCTGCGGTAGCGGGGATAGGTGCCGAGGCATTCGCCCCCCTCCTCCAGGAAGCGCAGGCACCACTGCCAGGTGCTCTCCTCGAGCGCCCGGTAGCTCCAGGCCGTGCGCACCACGGCCAGCTCCGCGGCGGGATCGAAGCCCGGCCCGCAGGCCAGGCTGGTGAGGTGCTGCAGCAGCACATCCACCGGCGCCTCCGGCGGCCGGCGCCGCTCCACCAGCCCCTCGCCCAGCCCCCGCCGCAGGGCGCTCATCTCCAGCAGCTCCAGGGCGTGGGTGGGCAGGAACAGCACCTGGGCCGTGCCGCCTGGCGCATGGGCGGAGCGGCCGGCCCGCTGCAGCAGCCGCGCCAGGTTGCGGGCGCTGCCGATCTGCACCACCTGCTCCACGGGCTGGAAGTCCACCCCCAGATCGAGGGAGCTGGTGCACACCACCCAGCGGATGCTCCCCTGCTTCACGCCGGCTTCGATCGCCTCGCGCTCGGCCCGGTCGATGGCGCTGTGGTGCAGGGCCAGGGAGGGCTCCATCTCCGGGCAGGCGTAGCGGAGGCACTGGTGCCAGCGCTCCGCCTGGTTGCGGGTGTTTGTGAAAAGAAGGGTGGAGACCTCCGGCTCCAGCTGCCCCACCAGCTCCTGGTGCAGGTGCAGCCCCAGGTGGCCCGCCCAGGGGAAGCCATCGATCCGCGCGGGCAGCAGGCTGCGGATCTCGGTGCGGCGGCGCAGGCGGGCCGTGATCAGGCACGGCTCCGTCTCCGTGCCCACGGCGGCGCGGGCGGCCTCCTCGAGGTTGCCGAGGGTGGCGCTGATCGCCCAGGTGCTCAGCTGGGGCCGCAGCTGGCGCAACCAGGCCAGGGCCAGCTCGCACTGGCTGCCGCGCTTGCTGCCGATCAGCTCGTGCCACTCATCCAGCACCACGGCCTCGAGCTGGCCGAACAGGGCGGTGGCCTGGGGGCCGGCCAGCAGCAGCGCCAGCGACTCGGGGGTGGTGATCAGGATCTGGGGCGGCTGGCGCAGCTGGCGGCTGCGCTCGCTTGCGCCGGTGTCGCCGTTGCGCACCCCCAGCCGCAGCGGCCAGCCCATCGCCTCGATCGGGGCGCGGATCGCCAGGGCCAGGTCGCGGCTGAGGGCCCGCAGGGGGGTGAGGTAGAGCAGCCGCAGTCCCTGGGGTGGCTCCGGCTCCGCCAGCATCCGGGCGATCGGGCCGAACACGGCGGCGTAGGTCTTGCCGGAGCCGGTGGGCACCTGCAGCAGCCCGCTGCGGCCCTCCAGGTAGGCGGCCCAGCAGCGGCGCTGGAACGGCAGGGGCCGCCATCCCTGGCGCGCGAACCAGGCCTCCACCGGCGCCAGCAGGGCCCTGCGGCCTGCCCCTCCGCTCATGACGGCTCCGGGGCCGGCGGCGGGGAAGCCCCGCCGCCGGCCTCGAGCAGCCGGCGGGCGCCCTCGAGGGTGTCCGCCTCGGAGGCGGGCTTGTCCCGCCGCCAGCGGGCGATGCGGGGAAAGCGCACCGCCAGGCCGCTGCGGTGCCGCCGGGAGGCCTGCACCCCCTCGAAGGCCAGCTCGAACACCTGCTGGGGCGGCACCGAGCGCACCGGCCCGAAGCGCTCGATCGTGTGGGCGCGGATCCAGCGGTCGAGCTCCTGGATCTCGCGGTCGTCGAGGCCGGAATAGGCCTTGGCGAAGGGCACCAGGCTCCCGGGCTCCTCTCCGCTGGGCGGGGGATTCCAGAGGGCGAAGGTGTAGTCCGTGTGGAGATTGGCCCGGCGGCCGCGGCCCGCCTGGGCATAGAGCAGCACCGCATCGAGCCGGAAGGGTTCCCTCTTGTGCTTCCACCAGGGGCCGCGGCGGCGCCCCAGCGGGTAGGGGGCATCGGCCTGCTTGAGCATCAGCCCTTCGGCGCCGGCCTCACCGGCCTGGCGGCGCAGGGGCTCGAGCGCTTCCCAGTGCTCGAGCGGCAGCAGGGTGGAGAGGCGCAGGAGCCCGGCTGCGGGGGTGTCCGCCGCGGCCGCGTGCCGCTGGCGGAGGGCCTCCAGGGCGGCCCGGCGATGGCGCAGGGGCTCGGGGCGCAGGTCGCGGTGGTGTTCCTCCAGCAGGTCGTAGGCCACGAAGGCGGCGGGGCACTCCCGCAGGAGCGTGGGGCCGGGGGCACGGCGGCCCAGGCGGCGCTGCAGGGCGGCGAAGGGGGCCGGGCGATCCTCTCCGGCGGCCCACACGATCACCTCGCCATCGAGCACCGTGCCCTCGGGGAGGGAGCGGGCCAGGGCCACCAGCTCCGGGAAGGCCGGATTGAGCAGTTCCTCGCCGCGGCTCCAGAGGAAGCCGCTGGCCTGGCGGTGGATCAGCTGGCCGCGGATGCCGTCCCATTTCCACTCCACCAGCCAGTCCGCCGGTGCACCTTCCGGTGCGGCGGCCTCGAGCGGGCAGGCCAGGGCGAAGGGGTAGGGCCGCTCGGCGCCCGCCGCCCCCGCTTCCGCCGGTGCCAGCAGCGCCTGCCAGGCCGCGGCGGCGGGCGTGAAGCCGCCCATCAGCCGGTGGGCCAGCAGGGGGATCTCCAGGCCGCTCAGGCGGCTGAGGGCCCGCAGCAGCAGCCCCTGGGCCACCCCCACCCGGAAGCCGCCGGTGAGCAGCTTGTTGGCCACCAGCAGTTCGCCCGGCTGCAGCTGCCGCCACAGGGCGCGCACCGCCTCCGCCTGGGCCTCCCCCTCCAGCGCTGCCAGCTGCGGGAGCCGCTGCTCCATCCAGCGATGCAACGGTTCGGCGGCGGGCGATGTTCCCGGGCCTTCTCCCGCGGGCGGGCTTCCCGGCGCCGGCCAGAGCAGGGCGATGGTCTCGGCCGAGTCGCCCACCTGGCTGTGGCAGTCGTCGAACAACCACTCCGGCAGCCCCGTGCCCTCCAGGCAGATCTGCCGCAGCCGGCGGCCGGTGATCCAGCGCCGCCGCTGCTTGCCCAGCAGGGCGTGCAGGGCCCAGGCCGCATCGGCCGCTTCGGCCGCGTGGAAGTAGCGCACCAGGGCCTCCACCCGCTCCTGGGTGCCCTCGGATCGATCCAGCTCCTCGAACAGCGCCACGAAGCGCTTCATCTCGCGGCGCCCGCCGTGCCGATCCATCCTGCAGGCCGTGCCGTTGCGCCGCGAGTGGGCATGCTGAAGCCATGGGCACCGTGCTGCTCCTGCTGCTGCTCCTGCTGCTGGCCCCCCTGGGGGCTGGGCTGCTGGCGCGGCTGGTGGCGCAGGTGCGCTCCGCTCCCCTGGCCCAGGGGCGCCGCAGCGGCCGCGAGCTGCTGATCACCCGGGTGTTCGATGCCCTCAGCGGTCCGGGGCGGGTGGGCGATGCCCTCTGGCGCCAGGGGCTGGTGGAGCGGATCGTGGCCGATCCCCGTACCCCGCGGACGGTGCTGGAGGCCTGTCAGCTCTGCCGCAGCGCCGATCGGGTGGAGGTGCTGCTGCGGCGCTGCGGCAGCCCGGCCGAGATGGTGGCGGTGGCCCAGCGCATCAGCCGCGCCACCCGCCAGGTGATCGACTACGCCACCTCCCAGGGCCTCGCCGAGAACCTGGAGGAAGGGCAGGAGTAGGGCAGAGCCGATCCGCCGGTGCGTTCACGCGGCGCGATCTGGCGGCGGGTTCAGGATCCGGCGCGGTGCTCGAAGCTGCCCGGTTCCCGCTGGGGGCCACCGCCGCTGCGCGCGGGGAACGACACCTCCAGCACCAGGCAGCCCTCCTCCGTGCGGAAGGGCCCATGCACCTCCCCCGGCGGCCGACTGGTGTAATCGCCTTCCCGCAGCCAGCGATCGAAGGCGGCGTCGTGCAGGCTGCCGCGCAGGATCAGCACCTCCTCGGGGTAGGGGTGGCACTGGCTGCCGCAGGCCGTGGTGTCGGCCCCGGGCAGGAAGCGGGTGAGGCGGGTGATCTCCCCGTTGGCGGGATCGAGGCTCAGAGTGAGCTGCTCGGCGCTGCCCTCCAGGCCGGGAACGGCGCGCCAGGAGCCGCGGTGTTCCTCGGCCAGGGCGTTCCAGTAGGGAGTGGTGCTCTTGCCCATGGGGGCAGCGCCTGCAGCCGTGGGACCTCGGCTCAGCCCTTGGCGTTGGGCACGAACAGCTGGGAGAGGAACACCAGGATCCCCGCACCGGCGAGGGCGGGCAGGATCACGGGCAGACCCTTCGGAGCGGTGGCCGAGGCGAAAACCAGCAGGTCCATGACCGGTGCAGTGCATCAGGAACAGGGTGGGTTTAGCACCGTTCCCCGCGGGCCGCATCGCTCTGCAAGCTCTCTCCATCTCCCCCCGTTTCCGGCTCCAGATCGGCCCCGATGGCGGGCTCGTCGCTGCGTTCCGCCGCGAAGGCCCCCTGCAGCGGTTCGGCCTGCACCCCCTCCACCTCCCGCAGGTAGCGGGCCAGGCCATCGGCGTTGCCGTGGGTCACGTACACCTGCCGGGCCGCGCTCTGGCGCACGGTGCGCAACAGGCCCTCCCAGTCGGCGTGGTCGCTGAGCACGAAGCCCTGGGGGAACCCCCGCCGCCGCCGGGCGCCCCGCACCGCCATCCAGCCGCTCACGAAGGCGGTGCGCGGCTGGCGGAAGCGGCGCATCCAGCTGGAGCGGTGGGCGGCCGGCGGGGCGATCACCAGCCGGCCCGCCAGGGAGGCGCCCCGGGGCAGGGCGCTGGCCGGGAGTGTCGGCGGCAGCGCCACCCCCGCCTGGCGGTAGGGCTCCATCAGGGCCGCCACGGCGCCGTGCAGGAGGATCTCCCCGCCTTCCCCCCCGGGCCCGCCCGGCGCGCCCACCCCCAGCCGGGCCAGCTCCGCCAGCACCCGCTGGGCCTTGCCGAAGGCGTAGCAGAACAGCAGCGAGGGGCGATCCGGTGCCTCCTGCCACCAGCGCAGGATGTCGGCCGCCACCGCCGCGCCGCTGCGCCAGCGGTAGATCGGCAGCGCGAAGGTGGCCTCGGTGATGAACACATCCGCGCTCACCGGCTCAAAGGGAGCGCAGCTCGGATCGGGGCAGCGTTTGTAGTCGCCGCTCACCAGCCAGCTCTCGCCGCCCGCCTCCAGCCGGATCTGGGCGGAGCCGAGCACGTGGCCGGCCGCGTGGAACGACAGCCGCGCTCCCCCGAGCCGCAGCTCCTGGCCGGTGGCCACCTCCACCAGATCGATGCCGGCCCCGAGCCGGCGGCGCAGGATCTCCGCGCCGCTGCCCACGGCCCAGTAGCGGCCGCTGCCGGGGCGGGAATGGTCGGCGTGGGCATGGGTGATCAGGGCCCGGGGCACCGGCCGCCAGGGATCGATCCAGGCCTCCGCCGCCGGGCAGTAGAGGCCCTCGGGGGTGAGCTGCAGCAGGCCATCGCGCGGCAGGGGCATGGCGACTGGGGGCGATCAGGCTGGGCGGTGGGGCTCAGGGCTCATCCCAGAGCGATGGGAGCGTCCACGGGCCGCCCTCCAGCAGCCAGAACGATCCATCCACCAGGCGCAGGTGCTGCTCCAGGCCGGCGATCCGCTCAAGATCGCCTGGGGTGAGGTGGATCGCCGCGGCCGCCAGGTTCTCCCGCAGCCGTGCCGGGTTCACCGACTTGGGGATGGTGGAGCAGCCGCCCTGCAGCTGCCAGGCGATCAGCACCTGGGCGGGGCTGCAGCCGTGCTCCGCGGCGATGGCGCCGATCACCGGGTTTTCCAGCAGCACCGGTTCCTCAGCCCTCCGGAGCCCGGCTGGCCGGTCGCCGGAGCCCAGCGGCGAGTAGGCGGTGATGTGGATGCCTTCGGCGGCGCAGGCCGCCATCAGGGCCGGCTGCTGCAGCAGGGGGTGCCGTTCCACCTGGTTCACCTCCGGGCGGATCCGGCAGTGGCTCAGCAGCTCGTGCAGCTTGCGGCTCGAGAAGTTGCTCACGCCGATGTGGCGGGTCAGCCCCGCCTGCAGGGCCGCTTCCATCCCCTCCCAGGTGGAGGCGAGCGGCATCGCTTCCGGGGGAAGGAGATCGTCGCCGCTGCGGGGAAACGCCACCCCGGGCCGGATCGGCACCGGCCAGTGGATCAGGTAGAGATCCAGCCACTCCAGCTGCAGATCGGCCAGCGTGCTGCGCAACGCCGGCTCCACGTTGTCGATGCCGTGGGCGTTGCACCAGAGCTTGGAGGTGATCCAGAGCTCCTCCCTCCGCACCTCGCCGGCCTCGATGGCGCCGCGGATCGCTTCGCCCACCGCCGGTTCGTTGGCGTAGACGCTGGCGCAGTCGATGTGGCGGTAGCCGAGCCGAATCGCTTCCCGCACCGCAGTCCCCACATCCCCCGGCGCCGATTTCCAGGTGCCCAGCCCCAGCAGGGGCATGCGGTCGCCATTGGCGAAGGTGGCGGTGCGCATCGGTGGCTGTCTGCCTGGCCTGGGAACCCTAGGAACCGCGCCCCGAGCGGATGGCACCTCCCTACCGGGCGTTGACGCCCCGCGGTGCCGCGTTTCGCCAGGGGGTGCCCCACAGGCTGCCGCCATGGCCCTGGATGATTTCCGGGAAGAGCTCGCCGCCACCGCCGCCGCCCTCGCCACCCCGGGCACCGGCCTGCTCGCCGCCGATGAATCCACCGGCACGATCGGCAAGCGCTTCGCCGCGATCGAGCTGGAGAACACCGAGCCCAACCGCTGCGCCTACCGCACCCTGCTGGCCACCACCGACGGGCTCGAGGAGCACATCAGCGGCGTGATCCTCTACGAGGAAACCCTCTTCCAGCAGGGCCTCGCCGCAGACGGCAGTGCCGGCCCGCCGATCGTGGAGCTGTTCCGGCAGCGGGGCATCGTGCCCGGCATCAAGGTGGACCAGGGGGTGGAGCCCCTCGCCGGCGGCCTCAGCGGCGAGAGCTGGTGCACCGGCCTCAAGGGCCTGGCCGAGCGGGCGGCCCGCGCCTACGAGCGCGGTGCCCGCTTCGCCAAGTGGCGGGCGGTGCTGCGCATCAGCGCCGAGGGTTCCCCCTCCGAGCTCTGCGTGCGCGAGAACGCCTGGGGCCTGGCCCGCTACGCCCGCACCGTGCAGGAGGCGGGCCTGGTGCCGATCGTGGAGCCGGAGATCCTGATGGACGGCGACCACGACATCGAGACCACCGCCGCCGTGCAGGAGTGGGTGCTGCGCAAGGTGTACGAGGCCCTGGCCGTGAACGGCGTGTTTCTCGAGGGCAGCCTGCTCAAGCCCTCCATGACCCTGCCGGGCAAGGCCTGCCCCACGCCCCCCTCCCCGGAGCAGGCGGCGGACTACACCCTGCGCACCCTGGAGCGCACCGTGCCGGCCGCGGTGCCGGCAATCCTCTTCCTCTCCGGCGGCCTCAGCGAGGAGGAGGCGAGCGTGTATCTCAACGCCATCAATGCCGCCGCCGCGGACGCCCCGTGGCACCTCGGCTTCTCCTACGGGCGGGCGCTGCAGCAGTCGTGCCTGAAGCACTGGGCCGGCCACGACCTCCCGGCGGGTCAGGCGGCCCTGCTCTCGCGGGCCCGGGCCAATGGGCTGGCGGCCCAGGGGCTCTACGAGAGCGGCTCGGAACCTTCCGACGGCACGCCCCTGTTCGTGGCCAACTACAGCTACTGAACCCGGCGCAACCCGCTCCGCAGCGGCTTCAGCGGCTCATTTCCAGCATCCGCTGGATCGGCACCAGGGCCCGCTGGCGGATGGCCTCATCGAGCACGATCTCGGGCTGCATCGTTTCGAGGCAGTGGCGCAGCTTCTCGAGCGTGTTCAGCCGCATGTAGGGGCAGGCGTTGCAGCTGCAGCCATCGGCGCCCGGCACCTCCAGGAAGGTGCGGTGCGGCACGGTGCGGCGCATCTGGTGCAGGATGCCGGGCTCGGTGAGCACGATGAAGGTGTCCGCCGGGCTCTGCTGGGCCCGCTGCAGCAGCCGGCTGGTGGAGCCGATGAAATCGGCCAGATCCAGCAGGTTCTCGCGGCATTCCGGGTGGGCGAGCACCTCGGCTGTGGGGTGCTCGAGCTTCAGCTGCAGCAGCGCCTGCTCGCTGAAGGTTTCGTGCACCAGGCAGCTGCCCGGCCAGAGGGTGAGGGGGCGGCCGCTCTGGGCCTGCACCCAGCGGCCCAGGTTCTGGTCCGGCGCGAACAGGATCGGTCGGTCGGCCGGCAGCTGCTGCACCAGATCCACGGCGTTGCTGCTGGTGCAGATCAGGTCGCTCTGGGCCTTCACCGCCGCCGAGCAGT
>JBMLOS010000052.1:0-42005 GCA_049242845.1 Prochlorococcaceae cyanobacterium | reverse complement strand
AAGAGGGAGTCAGATCAGAAAACTGTGAAAGGCAGTCACCAACACAGCAGTCCGCCGAAAGCTTAAGCCGCCTGGGGCGGCAGCGGCCAAATGCTGCGCACCTCCGCAAGGCGCTGGGCGGCCTCCACGGCCCGCTCGTCGGGGGTGGCGCTCTGCAGAAGCACGGTCACGTGCCCCAGCTTGCGGCCGGGGCTGCTGCCGTTCTTGTCGTACCAGTGCAGATGGGCCTGCTCGAGGCGGGCCAGGGCCTCGCGCTGGGAGGCATAGTCGCCTGCGCCGCTCTCGATGCCGAGCAGATTCACCATCAGGGCACCGGGCACCAGCAGATCGGTGGGACCGATCGGCAGGCCGGCCACGATCCGGGCCTGCTGGGCGAACTGGCTGGTGGTGCTGGCCTCGATCGTGTAGTGGCCCGAGTTGTGGGTGCGGGGTGCGATCTCGTTGATCAGCAGCCCGGCCGGGCCGTAGAAGAATTCGATCGAGAGCACCCCTACGTAGCCCAGGGCGGTGAGCAGGGAGGAGGCCACGTTGCGGGCATAGGCCTCCACCGCATGGGGAACGGAGGCCGGTGCCAGCACCCAGTCGCACACCTGCTGCACCTGGTGGGTGCGCACCAGGGGCCAGCACTCCACCAGGCCGTGCCCATCGCGGCAGGCCACCAGCGAGAGCTCCTGCTCGAAGGCCACGAACTCCTCCACGATCCAGGTGTCCGCCGGCACCCGGGCGAGCAGGGCCTCGAGGTCGTCGAGGTTCTCGAGCAGCACCGTGCCCTTGCCGTCATACCCGCCGCGGGCCGCCTTCGCCATCAGGGGAAAGGAGAAGCCGGCGGGCAGCTGCGGACCCGCCGGCGGCTCGGGTGGATGGCCTGGGGCTCCGGGGCCGGCGGGGGCCTCGCTGCCCTGGGCCGCCGCGCCGACGGGCACGGCCGGCAGCTCCACCGGCGCGGGTGGGGCCAGCACCGCCTCCAGGGGGAACCAGCGGGGGGCGGGCAACTGGAGCCGCTGCTGCAGCTCCCGCTGACTGCGCTTGCACACCAGCGGCTCGAGGGCATCGAGGCTGGGCAGGAAGCGCACGCCCTCGGCCGCCAGGGGCCGCAGGGCCTCCAGATCGAGCCACTCGTTCTCGAAGCTCACGGCCACGCAGCCCTGGGCCAGCTCCCGGGTGGCCTGGGCATCGCAGAGGTCCGCCCGCATCAGCGAGGCGGCCAAGGGGGCGGCGGGATCGTCGGTGGAGGGGGTCTGCACGTGGACGGCCACCCCCAGGGGCTCGGCCGCCTGGATCAGCATCCGGGCGAGCTGGCCGCCGCCCACCACGGCGATGGCGGCCAAGGGAACGTCCACGGGGGTCATCGCACCACGAAGCGAGCGGGGCAGCCGGAGCGGGCCAATCAGCGATCCTCCCATTCCGGCCCCCTGGGGGATGGCGGCTCGGTTCAGGTGAGGCCGCGATCGCCGGCGAAGAGGTAACGCACCAGGCTGAGCAGCAGCACCATCAGGAACAGGGCCAGCCCCACCGTGCAGGCGTAGCTGATCTCGAGCTCGGCAAAGGCCTGGTCGTACACGTAGTACACCAGGGTGCGGGTGGCATCGGCGGGGCCGCCCTGGGTCATGAGGTACACCTCCTCGAACACCTTGGTGGCGGCGATGGCCGAGATCACGGCCACCAGGGTGAGATAGGGACGCAGCAGCGGCAGGGTGATGTCCACGTGCTTGCGCCAGCCGGTGCTGCCGTCGAGCTCGGCGGCCTCGTAGAGATCGGCGGGGATGCCCTGCAGCCCGGCCAGGAAGATCACCATGTAATAGCCGAGGCCCTTCCAGAGGGTCACGAGCATCACCGAGGGTAGGGCCAGCAGCGGCGTGGTGAGGAACCCGATCGGCGTGAAGCGATCGCCCAGCAGGGCCGCCAGCCAGCCGTTGAGCAGGCCGTTCTCGGCATAGAGCCAGCGGAAGGCGATCGCCGCCACCACGATCGACACCAGCACCGGCGTGTAGAAGGCCGCCCGGAAGCCGTGGATGCCCGGCAGCTGACGGTTCACCAGCACCGCCAGCGCCAGCGAGCCGAGCACGATCGGCGGCACCACGCCGAGCAGATACAGAAAGGTGGTGGTGCTCACTCGCAGCACCATCGGATCGCTGAGCAGGCGGCGGAAGTTGGCCAGCCCCACGAAGCGCAGCGGCTCAATCACGTCGAGGCCGCTCTGGGTGAAGCTCATCAGCAGCGCCATCGCCGCCGGGATCAGCACCGAGAGGGCCAGCAGCACCAGGGCCGGCGCCAGGAACAGCCAGGCGCTGCGGCTGCCGGCGGCCTGGGGCCGCGGAGCGGGGGAAAGCTGCTTCGAGGAGCCGGTCATGACGCCATTGTGGGAGACAGAAGCCAGCACTCCACCCCGGTGTCGCCCAGTCTGCCGATCGAGGAGAGCGCCACGACGGCCGGGGCGCGCGATCCGCGGGCGGTGCTGCAGGAGGTGTTCGGCTACGCCAGCTTCCGCGGCCCCCAGGAGGCGGTGGTGCGCCATGTGGTGGAGGGCGGCTCCGCCCTGGTGCTGATGCCCACCGGGGGGGGCAAGTCGATCTGCTATCAGGTGCCGGCGCTCTGCCGGCGGGGGCTGGCGGTGGTGATCTCCCCCCTGATCGCCCTGATGGAAGACCAGGTGGAGGGCCTGCGCCAGGCGGGGGTGGCGGCGGCGGCGCTCCATTCGGGCCTGGAGCCCCAGGAGGGCGCCGCCGTGCGGCGGCAGTGGCAGGAGGGCCGGCTGAAGCTTCTCTATGTGTCACCGGAGCGGCTGCTGAGCGGCGACCTGCTGGAGCGGCTGGCGGAGGCGCCCCTGGCCCTGTTCGCGATCGATGAGGCCCACTGCGTGTCCCAGTGGGGGCACGACTTCCGCCCCGAATACCGCCAGCTCGACCAGCTGGCCGCCCGCTTCCCCGGGGTGCCGCGGCTGGCCCTCACGGCCACGGCCGATCCCCGCACCCGCGCCGACATCCAGGAGCGGCTGCATCTGCTGGACGGCCAGGTGTTTCTGGCCAGCTTCGATCGGCCCAACATCCGCTATCTGCTGCGGGCCAAGGAGGAGGCGCGCACCCAGCTGCTGCGGTTCCTGGAGCAGCACCGCGGCGAGGCGGGAATCGTCTATGCCCGCTCCCGCAGCCGGGTGGATCGCTTCACCGCCGACCTGCAGGCGGCGGGCTTCGAGGCGGTGGCCTATCACGCCGGCCTCGGAGCCGAGCAGCGGCGGCAGGCCCTGCAGCGCTTCCGCAGCGGCAGCGGCGTGGTGGTGGTGGCCACGATCGCCTTCGGCATGGGCATCGACAAGCCGGACGTGCGCTTCGTGGCCCACGTGGATCTGCCCAAGAGCCTGGAGGCCTACTACCAGGAGACCGGCCGGGCCGGTCGCGATGGGCTGCCGGCGGTGGCCTGGATGGTGCATGGCCCGGGCGACATCCCGCAGCTGCGCCGCTTCATCGATGACTCGGAGGCCCCGGAGGCGCAGAAACGGATCGAGCACGGCAAGCTCGATGCCCTGATCGGCTACAGCGAGGCGGTGGGCTGCCGGCGGCAGGTGCTGCTGCGCCACTTCGGCGAGGAGCTGGCCGAACCCTGCGGCAACTGCGACGGCTGCCTGGAACCCCAGGCACTCGTGGATGCCACGGTGCCGGCCCAGAAGGTGCTCTCGGCGGTGGTGCGCACGGGTCAGCGATTCGGAGCGTCCCATGTGGTTGACGTGCTGCTGGGGGCGAGCACCGAGCGGATCCGCACGCTGGGGCACGCGGAACTGAGCGTGCATGGCATCGGCCGGGAACTCGACCGCGGCCAGTGGCGCACCCTGATCCGTCAGCTGGGCGCTCTGGGCTACCTGGAGCCGGTGCCGGACGGCCGCGGCGGCCTGCGGCTCGGCCCCCAGACGCTCGTGCGGCCGCTGCTGCGGGGCGAGACGACTCTTGAGCTGCCGCTGCCGCCGCCCCGCCGGGAACGCAGCCGCGCGGCGGCCGGCAGCAGCCGCGGAACCGACCCCCGGGACGCCTTCCGTGACGCGGAGATCGACGAGCAACTCGTGAGCACCCTCAAGGCCTGGCGGCGCGAGCAGGCCCGTGAGCAGGGCGTGCCCCCCTACGTGGTGTTCCACGACCGCACCCTGCTGGAGCTGGCGGCACGGCGACCGGCCAGCCTGGGGGAACTGGCCGGCATCGGCGGGATCGGCGCCGCCAAGCTGGAGCGCTACGGCACGTCGCTGCTGGCGGTGCTGGGGGGCGATCAGCCGTGATGGAGCAGGGCGCCGAGCCCCAGCTGCTGAAGGATGCCCTGGCCGGTGAGGGCTTCGAGCAGCAGGCCGGTCACGAAGCCCAGCATGGCCAGGCGGCCATTGAGCAGCTCGGCGCGGGCATGGAAGCCCCAGCCGCTCTGGCTCTCGGGGCTGGCGATCACCATGCGGGGCTCGAGTGGGCGGGGATCCAGCAGCTGGGAATCTTCCGACTCCCAGCCACCGCCTTCCGATTCGGCAAAGTTGCGCACGCGGCTCGGGCTGGGGGTCTGAGTGGTGGCGGTAGCCATGGGGAAATTCCTGAAGATGAAGGGTGTTGTGAATCGACGAGGCGCCTGGATCATGCGCCGTTGGGTCTGGGTACTCCTGATCGATGTGGATCAGGTTCTCTCTCCTTGGCTTCACCCTAGACGCAATACGCAGCAGCAAGGAACTTTCAGGGATTTGTTTGTGGCAACGGGCGGTTGTCCCTCGCCCATTTCTGCAGTGAAACCGGGAAAAAAGAGGTGGAGCAGGAGTGGAATCCGCCCGGCGGAAGCGCTACAACCCGCCTGCCCCGCCCGCCCGTTCGATGGCCCCGCAACGCCCCCGGCTGGCCACAGCCCTGGTGCTGCTCACCCTGCTGGGCTTTGCCCATCCGGCAGCGGCGATGCCCGATTCCGCCACGGGAGCCGAGATGGAGTTGGCGCCGGGACCTCCCCTCACCGGGCCTCTGCTCGTCGGGCCGCCGCCTGAACCGCCGGTGCGCTCCGAGGTTCCCCTGGGCTCTGAGGATCCTGAGCGCCCTGAGCGCCCTGAACGGCCAGCAGAAATTCCCCGGCAGGTGGCTGTGGGGGATCTTGCCCTCCGGGAGCCTGGCGCCGCGGAAGCCGGGCCGCTGGAGGGTGGGAATCTGGGCACCCTGCACTATCCCCTGGCCGCTGCAGCCACGGAGATGGATCCCTGGGGATGGCGCTATTCGGAAGCCCGCGGGGCCTGGCGGATGCACACCGGCCTGGATCTGATCGTCCCGGAAGGCACCGAGGTGCGGGCGGTGCAGGCCGGCCGGGTGCTGCGGGTGGATGAGATCCAGGGCTACGGCCTCACCGTGCTGCTCGACCACGGAGGCGGCTGGTCGAGCCTATATGCCCACCTGCTGCGCGCTACGGTGGAACCCGGCGAGCAACTGGCGGCGGGCCAGCCGCTGGGCCTGGTGGGCCAGAGCGGCAACGCCAGCACCGCGCATCTCCACCTGGAACTGCGCCAGCGACAGGGCCAGGGACTGGTGGCGGTCGATCCCACCCCCTGGCTGGCGGAGGCTCGGGATTCCGAACGCAGGAACCGGGCTGCCAGCCAACCTGTGAGCACCACAGCAGCGATGCCATAGAGGCTGTGGCCCCATCCGAAACCAGCAAGACAGCGATCACACCTTGCGGCAGTTCATCCGCAGATAGCCCAGGGCGATCCTCGCGTCGTTGCGGAGGCGTGACGCTTCGGGATAGTCGGTGAGCAGGTAGGTGTAGTGCGGGTTGGCGGCCAGGGTCCACACCGATTGCGCCACCATCGCATAGGCCAGGCAGGTGCGATTGCCTGCCCTGGCAGCAGCGGCCACCAGCGCCCCGGCCTGATCGGCCGCCTGCCGGCAGATGCCGGGTTCAGGCTGGGCATAGCAACGGGCCGCAGGCCCGATCCCTACAGCCAGCGCCGCCCCTGAACCAGCAACAGCCTTGGGCGCCAGGCGGGGGAAGTCGAGATCCGGCATTGAGGGAGTCGACTCCCTGCATGGCTCGGGGAGGGAGGGCAGGGTTTCTCGGGCCTTCTTCACACCCCGCACGGTTTCGAGGAACTCAGGGAGCGCGAGCGCCCTGACCATGGCGGGGAGTTGACGGGAAAGCCAGTCACTAGCCACCACACTGCGGCAGCCCTGGATCACATCGGGCTGACGTGGGAGCCCGCCCCTGCCATGGCAGAGAGAGACCTCGGTGAGAGGACAGCGGGGTCTCGCTGTTCTCATCGCCAAGGACATAACCAGGACAGAAACACCCGATTCCCAGGATCCGCTCCTGACCCCAGTGCCAGATGGAATACGCAGGGTCCGCCATGCGGTTGCTCAAGGCGATGGCAAGCTGCTCACGCTCAGACCGCCACACCTGGTAGGCAGCACAGCGTGGGTGGAGCCGTTCCACACCCGCAGGAGTCGGGGAATCACCGTGCCTCCCTTGGCCTGCTCCATGCGCTCGACCACCTGGCTGAGGCGCATCTGCTCCGCTGGCGTGAGCTCGGCGAAGGGCTTGCCGAATGAGCGCTGAGACCGTTGATCCCAGAACTGCAGTACCTGCAGGCCGCTCTGCTCCAGGAGCTCGCTGGCACGCTGACAGTTGGCCTCCTCCACTACGGGGTCCTACGCCAGTGCCGCTGCCAGGCTCAGCAGCGGAACACTGAGCAGAAAGAGCGCACGCACCCCAGCTGCGGATGCGAATCCCCGGCGCCCCTTGGATCGGAAGGTGAACCATCCGAGGATCAATCGCAAGGACCTCTCCAGGATTCAGCCTTCCCGAAGAGTAGGGGCGAGTGGTGAATCTGGCAGGAGCGGCAAGGAGACACCGCCCGGGGAAGTTCAGGATTCCGAACGCAGGAACCGGCCCGCCAGGCGCACCGCCAGCACCACCGCCGCGATGCCATACGACGCGAAGGTCACCGCCTGAGCGGCCGTGCCAGCGGCATAGGCACCACGCTCCAGGAGAACGAAATCGGCCAGGGAGGCGCCGGTTCCCCAGAGCAGCACCCACACGCTCACGTAAACGATTCCCTTGAGAGTCGGGTTCATCGGTTCACGCCCCCCAGCCGAGGTACCAGCGCACCAGGGCGAGCACCTGGCCCGCGGGTCCGTGGCCGCTGAGCCACTCCCCGATCAGGGCAGCAGCGAATCCGAGCATGGCCACCCGGCCGTTGAGCCGCTCAACCCCCTCCAGGGCCCGGGTGTTCCAGGGGCGGCGGGTGGTGAGCCCCTCGCCGAACTTCTCGAGCGGCTCGAACTGGAACCTGGGATCTGCCATGGGGCGAGGTTGCGGCAGTGACGAGCCTATCGACCGGCCCCCGATCGCGGCCGCGGACAACACCATGCTGCTGATGATCTGCCAGGAGGGTGGGCCGGAATTCCGGAGGTCAGCCTGAGCTCCCAGGGGAACCGGTGCCCGCCGGGCCCTCGATCCTGCGGCAGCATCCGGTGCTCTTCTGCTCGTCCATCTCCGGACCCTGATCGATCTGCAGGACCGTCTCCACCGTGTACTGCAGGCTGTCGAGGTCGATCGTGTGGCTGACGCGATAGAGCTGGGGACGGTACATGGTGGTCTCCCAGAGCATCTGGAGTGGCGGCATCGAGCTGCTGCACCTGCTGCAGCCGCGGATCGAAGTGGTAGAGCGAGCGCGGCCTGAGCCCACGCTGCCGCTGAGGCGGAAGGGCTGCGCCGTCGAGTGCCGGCAGGGCGGTGGTCTGCTCCTGGGTCAGAGAGAAGAGCGTTGGCTCCAGCAGCACATCCCGCGCCACAACCCTGCTTCCATCTCATGCCAATGTGATGCAGAGTTACTGGCTCACCGGCGGCATCAGGCCGTTCAGGTATAGGCCGGCCTAGAGGCAAGCCAGGCTCCCCCGGCCTGGCGTTACGGTTACCGCGCACTCTTTAGGCTTCTGCAACCTCAGATTCTCTCTGGCCAAGGATCGCCGCCAGGGCTGGTCCGGATGCCATGGTCGTGAAGATGCACATCAGAACGCATGCAACGAAAAGTCGCAGGTCAATAAGCCCGGCATCACGGGCCGCTGAGGCCATCACGATCCCGAGGATTCCACGAGCGTTTAGGCCGCAGCCCACCGCCAAAGCCTGCCTGTCATTCAACCCCGCTATCTTTCCCCCAACGTAGACGCCTGAGATCTTCCCAAAAAAGGCAACGACTGTCACCAGGAGGACGAGCCATGGATCGAAACCAGCAATAAAATCAGAAGATATAGCCATGGAGACGAAGAAGATTGGGGTGAAGATTGCGTAGGAAAAGTCTGCGATTATGGCGAAGGGTTGCGGGTATTGATGCGACACTTCAGCCAGCGAAATGCCGACAAGGAACGCACCGAGGAACGAGTGGAGGCCAAGGTGCTCGGAGCCCGCCGCACCGATAAGCGTCAGAACGATCACGGACGAAATCAACGCACTCGGCCGCGGCATGCGGTCCCAAACCATCTTCATGACGGGCGGAAGGATGAGCTTACCGGCCACGATTGTGCCGAAAACAAAAAGGCAGACAATGCCTAATGTCCATACTCCTTCTCCCTTGCCGGTTGCATTAGGGCCGAACTCGGAGAGGATCACTGCAAACAATCCCCAGCCAATGAGGTCATCGACTAGCGTAGCCGTCATTATTGTACGGCCTATTTCGCTCTTGAAGAGACCCATGTCGAGGAGGATTCGGGCGATGACGGGATTCGCTGAAAGGGAGAGTATTGAACCCATGAACAACGCCGTCGAGAACAGGTCTTTCGGTAGTACGCCAATCGTCCCAGGGAATGCATAGCACATAACGAACCCAAGTACGAGCGGCACAAGGGTGCCGATAAGGCCCACCGATAAAGCCTTCTTCCCGAGTCTGCGAAACTCCGTTACGGAGATATCAAGACCGATTGTGACAATAAAAAACAACATTCCCACCCGCGCAATCGCGGTTTGTGCGCTGGTCACTGGGCCGCTGAGAGGAAAGAGCCAAGCGAAGGAATCGGGTGCGAGGCGGCCTAGTATCGTTGGCCCGAGAAGGAGCCCCCCGGCGATCTCGCCTACCACAGCCGGGATACCTAGCTTTCGCGCCACTTGCCCGAGCAAAAGGGCCGTTACCAGCATTGTCGCCAGTCTCAGGCTGAGTGTCGTCCAGTCGGCGGGGCTCATCAGTTCGGTAGTGTTAGATGATGATTGGGGAGCGAGGAAAAAGGCTTGAGGCCTCTTTAGACACCAAGACAGACTAGCGCACTTCCCAAGAAAAAAACAAATTGACTGACTGACTGACTGACTGATTGAGGCTGAGGCTGAGGCCGAGGCCGAGGCCGAGGCCGAAGGATTGTGTACGTAGGCTAGATCTGGCAAAGCTTTTCTTGTGCTGCGTAGCAGTTAGTAGAGATTACCGTGAATCGGAATCCGCATTATGCTCAAGGACTTTATTCTCGCCAATGACCGGCGCCCTCGGGTTGCTGACAGGAAAAGATGCTGCCCCTGCCATCGTTCAGGGTGCCATTCTGCAGTTGCAAGGCTTGATTGGCTGGCATAAAGAGGTTAAGTTGATCCTGAGTCTTAGCAGGGAGGCAGAACCCAACGAAATCGGTGGGTTTCCTTTCTGCCACCTCCCGGCCATTGACTCAACCACTGCTGCAGGTCGCTTGATACTGGGAGTCATGGCACAGCCACAGAATTAGACTATCGACGGATCTCTGAGAGATCAAAGGATACTCTTGCAGCAGAAACGGCATGAGGTATCAGGCTGGCTGGCCTTAGATCAAGCACCGTCATATAGAATAATGCTGCGAAGACACGGGCTCATACAGAGGCATAGAAGCAATGAGGATGCTTGAGCCAGGAGTGAAGGCAGAAGTGTCTCTAATTTCTATTGCCGATGCCCCTGCTGCGGTAGCTGCCAGGAAAGATGACGCCTTTGCCGCCGATCAGGGGGCATCACCAACATAGCTGGAACAACGGTGTTGTCTGCAGGAGGTGGATTGATCCAGACCACCGACGGCTGACGCCAACAGCGGGTGCTGCGGCTCCAACGTCGAGGATGACGTTGCCGGGCAATCTCATGCTGTCACATCGTAAATGATCGCTCATGTCTAGAAAAGTTCTTTTGAGAGCTTGATCTATCAGCAAGCCACGTAGAACAGTGCAATCGACCAATTAGTCAGCGGCTTCTAATCGATCATTCTTCACGCTTAACTGCTTGTATCTCGCCGTCACGGTCTAGTTTTGCATTGGGGACTTTATTTTGAAGCTGAATAACTCTTCGCTCTGTTGACCATCTCTGATGAAAGCCAGCGACAAGAATTTCATCAAAGTGCCAAGCGTGTGGGACCCGGAATGATCCATCCAAAGATCGTGAGCACGCTTTGCATCCATTACTGGAGGCTACTTGAAGCAAGCAGCATAGCCCACTAGGATAGCCTATTCCTCAGTCAATGAAAACCAATACTTATGCAGTGGTCCACCATCGATAGTCGACAGAATTCCAAATAGATGATAAAAGAGATTGTCCAGATCTCCAGGATGTCGCTGGCGCTAATCCACAAACTTTACTGCAGTTCCAAAGGAAGCATTGCATTCTTTCCTCCATTCAGCTTCTGGAGCCTCAAGAAGATCAAATATCACTTTCTGGAGATTAGAACTGTAGGCTCTCGAACTCCAATATTAGTGGTGGTGGGTGCTCCAAAAATAGCAACACGAACGCCATGGCAAATGCCTTGCATAGACATGCAGCCGTAATCCATCCTGAAGGTTCCGCAACCAACAATAAGTAGATCTCTAATTTGCTCCATGCTTTTCTAAAGCAGGACTCATTTTATCCATCCAGAAGTTCTGCAAAAAGCTTGCCAGACTGGGATACGCCAGCGATCCATGCATGCATTAAGCCTTAAGATTCCTATTGATCACTTTATGTCTTTGGAGGCCTGCCCTCCGACCTACGTATTCAAAAAATCTATTTCGTGCTGGATCCCTGTTCAGGTTGGCCAGATTCGTCCTCACTGCCCCTTCAGCGATGCCGCAGCTGGGCCAGGGCGCTGTCATGGAGATGGCGCTCGCGGGCATGGCGACGGGCCCAGGCCTTCTGCTGACCGCGCACGTCACCTTCGGGATGGCGATCGGGGTGGGTGGTGATCTGGGCCAGCTCGGCGCCATGGAGACGGTTGCGACGCGCATGGTCCGTGGACCAGGCCAGGAATTCCACGGCCGACGCAGCGGGGGGCGAGCCATCGGGCTGCGGGTCCAGCGGCAGGACGGACAGAAAGCGGGACGCGATGGCCATGACGAACCCCCAGAGACACACCATCATTCTGTAACGGTTGCTACCAACTACAGGAGATCTTCACGGGTCTTGAGCTGGGTGGCGATCACCTTCGCGCTCGAGCACGCGGATCCGCTGGAATGCCATGGACACTGCATTCCCGCCGCCCTCCATGCCTCCCACCGTGGCCGATCCCCTCGGCCGGCTGGCCTATCGCACCCTCCAGCAGGGCAAGACCCTGGTGGGAATCACCCACAAGGAGATCAGCACCCGTCTGCTCAGCCTGCTCCAGCCCGGCGGCTCGCCCCGGACGGTGGCTCCCCCCCCTGAAGTGCTGCTGCAGATGAAGCAGTCGATGGAGAAACTGATCGATCTCGATTGGCAGGAAGTGGAGCGGGGGCTCTATTCCTCCTCCCTGCTGTTCGAAGCGCCCTGGGTCGAATGGGCCAGCCGCATGCCGCTGGTGTGGCTGGATCTCCCCGCCACCTGGAAGCGCCGTGAGGATCGTGCGGTGCGGGATCTGCCCGAGGACATCGAGCCCGGCCTCTATCCCGACTACTACCTCCAGAACTTCCACCACCAGACCGACGGGTATCTCAGCGATCACTCCGCCGCCCTCTACGACCTGCAGGTGGAACTGCTGTTCAACGGCACCGCCGATCCGATGCGCCGCAGGATTCTGCGGCCGCTGCTGGAGGGTCTGCGGGCCTTCGGCGATCGTCCCGCCGGATCCCTGCGGGTGCTCGATGTGGCCACCGGCACGGGACGCACCCTGCGGCAGGTGCGCGCGGCGCTGCCCTCCGCCCAGCTGATCGGGCTCGACCTCTCGAGCGCCTACCTGCGCCAGGCCAGCCGCTGGCTCTCCCAGCTGCCGGGCGAACTCCCCCAGCTGGTGCAGGGGAACGGGGAGGCCCTCCCCTTCGCCGACGGCAGCATGCAGGCCACCACCTGCGTCTTTCTGCTGCACGAGCTGCCGGGTGAGGCGCGCAGGGCTGTGGTGGCGGAGATGTTCCGGGTGCTCGAACCCGGTGGGGTGCTGGTGCTGGCCGATTCGATCCAGCTCGCCGATTCGCCCCAGTTCGCCGTGCCGATGGACAACTTCCGGCGGATCTTCCACGAGCCGTACTACAGCCACTACATCCGCGACGACATCGACGGCTGCCTGGCGGAAGCGGGCTTCGAGGCGGTCACCGCCCGCTCCCACTTCATGACGCGGGTCTGGAGCGCCCGCAAGCCCAGGGTCTGAGGCCTCTTCAGCGCCGGAGCCACCACGCCAGGATCAGTCCGCCCCCGACCCCCCGCAGGGCGGTCCAGAACCGCTGCCCCGGCTGGTTCTGGCGCAGGCCCTTCGGCAGGGGATCCAGCAGACGCTGGGCCAGGGCCACCCGCTGCCGCTGGCGGCGCTGCCGGGCCGAGGAGGCCTGCGGCTCCGGAGCCGTGTTCGCCAGGATGAGCAGCGAGGCCAGCTGGTGCAGGGCGCCCAGGGGTCGGGCGCGGCGCGGGGGTCGGGACATCCCGCCAGGATGGGCGCCGCCTTCGCCCCTTGTCCAGTGAGCCGTCCTGCGAGCGAACGGAGTGCCGCATCCCTGCACTCCTGGCCCCCCGAGGCCCTGGAGCAGGCCGTGGCCCTGCACGCCAGCCTCAGCATCGGCGACCGCGACTGGCATGCCCTCAAGGCGCAGCGGCCCCGGCGGGGCGCCGAGCAGGTGGCCGCCGCCCTGGTGCAGCTGCTGCAGGCGGACGATCCCACCCAGGCGGGCTCCACGGAGGCGCGGCAGCGGGCCATCTCCCTGCTCGAGCACGGCCTGGCCTGGCTGCGGCGGGAAGTCAGCGATCCGGGCTGCCCCAGCCACGGGCGTTGAAGCGGGAGCGCCGCACCGCCAGCTGCAGCCGGTTGCCGCGCGGGCTCCAGCGCACGTCGTCGAAGCAGTGGTGAATCAGGAACAGGCCCCGGCCGCAGGGGGTGTCCTCCTGGTCGGGCAGGGCGTGGCAGCGGCTGTGTACGGTCACCCCCGGGCCCTCGTCCTGCACCTGCCAGACCAGCCAGCGGGGCGTCTGGATGCGGCGGATGCGTAGGCACTTGCGCGGATCACAGCCGTTGCCGTGGCGTACCGCATTCACCAGCGCCTCCTGCAGACCCAGGTGGAGTTCGGCCAGGGCCCGCTCACAGCGCACCGGTTCGAGCAGGAGATCCACTAGCGGCGCGAGGTGCAGCGTGGAGGGAGTGATGAAATCGGCCCAACGCGACGCCACCCGATCCGGTCCGCAGCTGCCGGAATCGACCCTAGCCCGCGGCTTTCTCGATCCGCGATCGGAGGGCTGGATGGTGAAGCAGTGCATCCATGAGCCGCACGCCCCGCAGCTGGTTGACCAGGGGCATGTGGCCCTCCGGCGCCTCCAGGCTCCAGGTGAACGAGCCCGGATAGCGGGTCCAGACACCGTCCTTCTTCCAGCCCAGCCGGGGCCAGAGCAGCTCCCAGCGGCCGCCGCAGGCCTGCAGGAGCCGGCCCTGGACCGAGAACCCGAACCGGCCGCAGGAGTAGGTGAGCCAGAGGCGATCGAGGCTCTCGAGGTCCACGCCGGGCATGGCGGGCACCTCGCTGTAATACACGTAGCCGCGCCGCACGGCCTCAGCCCCCGCCAGGCGGCGCAGCAGATCACCGGTGATCCGGTCGGCGGCCTCGTACTCCCGCCGCATCAGGTGCCCCTGCAGCTCCGCATAGGAGATCCCCGCACCGCTGGTCACCGCCAGCCAGCCCTCGGGGTAGCGGCCGCTCACCACTTCCGCCAGCGCCTGATCCGACGAGCGCAGCAGCAGCTGGATCAGGAAGCCCGGGGCCCAGTCGTCGCCGGTGGCATCCCAGCCGTCGAGGCGCTCGGCGATCAGCGGGGCCAGTTCGGCCCAACGGCCCTCCAGGGGGGAGAGGAGACTGCGCCGCTGCCGCGGGGACGCCGCCAGGAAGCGATCCAGGAGCTGCTCTGGAGTCGCACTCGCGGCGGTGGAAACCGGGGTACCGGAAAGCATCGAGCAGACCCAGCCAGGTGGGGGAGCCAGTGTGGGCCCACTATGTCAGTCAGGTTTGACCCGGGGTGGCCGCCGCCGCCCGAAGCGCCCGCCATGCTCTCCCGCACGCCCCTCCCCTCCGACGGCGCGGCGCCGCCCGGGCCGACCCCCATGCCGGCCCCAGTGCCAGTGGAGGCCTTCCTGGCCGCCGCCGGAGCGGTGGTGGACGTGCGCAGTCCGGCCGAGTTCCGCCAGGGGCACCTGCCGGGGGCCCATTCGCTGCCGCTGTTCCTGGATGAGGAACGGGCGGAGGTGGGCACCCTGTACAAACAGGAGGGGCGGCGGCGGGCCCTGCAGCGGGGCCTGGAACTGGTGGGTCCGCGGCTGGCCTCCCTGGCAGCTGCGCTGGAGGAACTGGCCGGCGGGCCGGAAGGAGATCCGGCCGGCCTGCGCATCCACTGCTGGCGCGGGGGGATGCGCTCGGCCAGCGTGGCCTGGCTGGCGGGCACCGTGGGGCTGCCGGTGGTGCTGCTGGAGGGGGGCTACAAGGCCTACCGCCGTTGGGTTCTGGCCCAGTTCGAGCAGCCCTGGCCCCTGCGGCTGCTGGGCGGACGCACGGGCTGCGGCAAGACCGACCTGCTGCTCGCCATGGAGCGGCAGGGGATGGCGGTGGTGGACCTCGAGGGCCTGGCCCACCACCGCGGCAGCAGCTTCGGGGGGCTGGGCCAGCCCGAGCAGCCCAGCAGCGAGCACTTCGAGAACCGGCTGGCGATGGCCCTCCGCGGCCTGCAACAGGCAGAGGCGATCTGGCTGGAGGCCGAGAGCGCCCAGGTGGGCCGCTGCCGCATTCCCGGAGCGCTCTGGGCGCAGATGCAGGCGGCGCCGGTGCTGGAGATCCAGCGGCCGGAGGCGGAGCGGATCGAGCGGCTGGTGGCGATCTACGGCTGCCAGGACCCGCTGCAGCTGCGCCTGGCCACCGAGCGGATCGCCCGGCGGCTCGGCCCCCAGCGCACCGCCTCGGCCCTGGCGGCGATCGAGGCCCAGGACTGGGCCACCGCCTGCGGCGCGATGCTCGACTACTACGACCGCTGCTATGACCACGAACTCCAGCGCCACCCCGCGCCGAGCCTCGGCCGGCTCGACCTGGCCGGCCTCAGCGAGGAAGAGGCGGTGACCCGGCTGCAGCAGCACCTGGCGGGCGCTTCGGAGTGTGCATCGGAGGGCGCTCCGGCGGGGGAAGGCAACGCCGCAGTGGCGGCCTAGGATCCCTTTTTCGAGCAGTCGTCATGGGTGCCGCCATTCAGTTCTTCCGTGGTGTGGATGAGCCGGTGGTTCCCGATATCCGTCTGACGCGCTCCCGCGATGGCCGCACCGGCCAGGCGATGTTCGTGTTCGAGGAGCCCGAGGCCCTCGCCCCCGAGAGCATGGGGGACATCACCGGGATGTTCATGATCGACGAGGAGGGCGAGATGGTGACCCGGGAGGTGAAGGCCCGCTTCGTGAACGGCAAGGCGAGCGCCCTCGAGGCCACCTACACCTGGAAGAACACGATCGACTTCGAGCGCTTCATGCGCTTCGCCGAGCGCTACGCCGACAGCCATGGCCTCGGCTTCTCCGGCCAGGGCGGCGGCGAGGAGCCGGCGGAGGAGGGCTGAGGTCCACGCCCCATCCGAGAGGGTTGCCCCCGCAAGGCAGCACATGCGCCCCCCCTCCACCCGATCCCTGCTACCGCAGCAGGCCGCTCCGATGAGCTTCGGCCAGTGGCTGGGGCTGGCCGCCCTGGTGGCGGCCCTGGTGCTCCTCTGGAACCTGCGGGACGCCCTGGTGCTGGTGTTCGCGGCCGTGGTGCTCGCCATGGCCCTCTGCACCCTGGTGGGCAGGCTGCGCAGCCTGATCGGCTGCCCCCGCCCCGTGGCGCTGCTGCTCAGCCTGCTGCTGCTGCTCGTGCTGGTGCTGGTGGTGGCCACCGTGGTGATCCCCCCCTTCGTCGACCAGTTCGCCGAGCTGCTCCAGAAGATTCCGGAAGCAGGCCGCGAGCTCCTGCAGCTGGTGCGCCAGGCCTCCGCCTCGGCCAGCTCCATGCTCTACGGCCGCAGTGACGGCACCATCGGCTGGCTGCAGCAGGGCCTGCAGCAGCTGAATCCCACCAGTGGTCTGGCCGGGAGCCTCGGCGGCGGTGCCCTGCGCATCGTGGGGATCGCCGGCAATGTGGGCACCGGCCTGCTCCAGACCCTTTTCGTGGTGGCGGTGGCCCTGATGATCGCCAGCCAGCCCGGCGCCTACCGCGAGGTGCTGCTGCTGCTGGTGCCCTCCTTCTACCGCCGCCGCTTCCGCAGCGTGCTGATCCAGTGCGGCGATGCCCTGAGCGGCTGGATGAGCGGGGTGCTGATCAGCTCGACCTGCGTGGGCCTGCTCGCCCTGATCGGACTCTCGCTGCTGGGGGTGAAGCTGGCAGCCGCGAACGCCCTGCTGGCCGGCCTGCTCAACATCATCCCCAACGTGGGCCCCACCCTGGGCACCCTCTTCCCCCTTTCGGTGGCGCTGCTGGAGAGCCCCTGGAAGGCCCTGGCCGTGCTCGGCCTCTACGTGGCGATCCAGAACCTGGAGAGCTACCTGATCACGCCTTCGGTGATGCACCACCAGCTGCAACTGCTCCCGGGGCTCACCCTGATCGCCCAGCTGCTGTTCACGGTGCTCTTCGGTCCCCTGGGGCTGCTGCTGGCCCTGCCGCTCGCAGTCTGCCTGCAGGTGCTGACCCGGGAGATCCTCATCCACGACGTGCTGGATCCCTGGACCAGCGCCAGCCGGCTCCGCCGCCAGCCCCAGCCGTGAGCCCGCGCACCGTTCTGGGGGTGCTGGCCCTGGTGGTGCTGGGCCTCCTGGCCTGGGAGCTGCGCTGGGTGCTGCTGGTGCTGTTCGGAGCGGTGGTGCTGGCGGTGGCTCTGGACGTGCCGATCAGCCTGCTGCGCCGGCTGCTGCCCCTGAACCGGCCGGCGGCCCTGGCCCTGGTGCTGCTGGTGCTGCTGGTGGTGGGCTCCCAGCTGGGGGGTCTGCTGGTGCCGGAACTGGTGGACCAGGTGAATGAACTCACCCAGCTGCTGCCCTCCCTCAGCCGCAAGCTGGCGGAGCTGGTGAGCAACGTGCCCGGCCTGCCGCGGCTGGAGCAGCAGCTCCTGGAGGGCACCACCTGGGAGAGGCTCCAGCCCCTGGGCAGTCAGCTGCTGGGGGTGGCCGGCGGCGCGGCCAACAGCACCATCCAGCTGCTGCTGATGGGCCTGCTGGCGATCCTGCTGGCTCTCGACCCCCGCAGCCACCAGGGCCTGGTGGTGGCCGCCACCCCCCGCTTCTACCGCCATCGCATGCGGGAGCTCCTGAACGAGTGCCGCGAGGCCCTGGGGGGCTGGCTGGCGGGCATGACCCTCTCAGCCGTGGTGGTGGGGCTGCTCACCTGGGCGGGGCTGGCCCTGCTGGGCGTGCCCCTGGCCCTGCTGAGCGGGCTCGTCTGTGCCCTGCTCACCTTCGTGCCCACGATCGGCCCCACGGCCGCCACCCTGCTGCCCCTGGCGATGGCGCTGGTGGTGTCCCCGGCAAAGGTGGTGCAGGTGCTTATCCTGCGGCTGGTGCTGCAGAACGGCGAGGCGTTCCTGCTCACGCCCCTTCTCCTGCGCCGCACGGTGAACTTGCTGCCCACAGTGGCGCTGATGGCCCAGCTCTGCCTCGGCGCCCTGCTGGGTCTGCCGGGGGTACTGATCGCGCTGCCCCTGGTGGTGGTGCTGCAGGTGGTGGGCCAGGAGGTGGTGGTGCGCGAGATCATGGACCACTGGGACCGCCCAGCCCATCGCCCTTAGCCGGAGCCGCTCGAGGAGCGGCGGTAATGCCGCCAGAGCGAGGGTTGCAACACCAGCACCAGCACCGCCAGCGGATGGCTGCCGATCGCGAAGGTGACGGCCGTGAAGGTGAAGTGATCAGCCAGCAGCCGGAATTCCCCCTGCAGGTCCCCCAGGGCCAGCAGCAGCAGGCTGAGGGGCACCAGAAAGCCAGCCCGGGAAGGCCGTGCGGAGGGGCCCGTCAACGGGAGAGCACCGGCAGAAGGGTGGGGGCGACGCCGATGCTCGACCAGCTGCCCACGGCGATCCCGATCGTGAGCGCCACGGCGAACCAGAGCAGGGTGCTGCCCCCAAAGAAAATCAGGGCCACCAGAGGCAGAAGGGTGGTGAGCGAGGTGTAGAGCGAGCGCGTGAGGGTGGCATCCACAGCCACATCCACCTGTTCGGCCATCGGCAGGCCCCTGAGCAGGGTCTTCTGTTCACGGATGCGATCGAACACCACCACGGTGTCCGTCACCGAGTAGCCGGCCACGGTGATCAGGGACACCGCGAACAGGGAATCCACCTCCACCCCGAGGAATAAACCGAGCCACGCAAACACACCGCAAGTGATCAGAACGTCGTGGGCGAGGCACACGATGGCCAGGGCGGCGAAGAGCCGGTCGTAACGGAAGGTGATGTAGATGGCGATCGCCGCGAAACTCACCAGGAGCGAGATCAGGCTTCCCTTGAGCAGCTGGTCGCCCAGGGTGGGACCGATGGTGTTCACCGAGGTGGCTGCTGGGTCGAGCGGGCCGGCTTCCTGCCTCACGGCCTCCACCACCGCGGTGGCCTGATCGGGAGAAAGGTCCGGCAGTCGAAGGACCAGTGAGCGGCCCTGGTCGAGCACCTGCACCACGGCACCGGCCAGGTTCGGGGCGGAAACGGCTCCCTGACCCGCAGGGAGCTCAAGGGAGGCGATCCGTCGCTGGACCTGAGCCGGTGTGAGAGGTGAACAGCTGCCGCCGCAGCTCCGCTCCAGCTGAATCTGGGTGCCGCCTGTGAAATCGAGACCGGGGCGGAGGGGTGCTCCGATCGCTGGATTGAACCAGCACAGAGCAAGGCCAATCACACTGAGCAGACAGGCAAGACCTGATCCCCACCAGGCCAGGAAACGATGGCGGCTGATTCGGAAGCGGGGGGAGGGCAGCGGGGCGGCCGCAGGCGCTGAGGAGTTCATGCGAGGGGATGCTCAGGAGGCGCTGGCGGGAAGCTGGGCGGCGGGAAGGAAATAGGTGCTGCGACGCAGGGCTGGATAGGTCATCAGCAGCCGCAGAAGCGTACGGGTACAGGTGAGAGCCGTGAACAGACTCAGCATCAGACCGATGGCCAGGGTGACCGCGAAGCCCTTCACCAGGCCCGTGCCCAGGAAGAAGAGGGCGGCACAACTGATCAGACCGGTCACATGGCCGTCGAGGATGGAGGAGAAGGCCAGCGAGAAACCGGTGTCGATCGAACGGATCAGGGTATTGCCAGCTCGCAGCTCCTCCTTCACCCGCTCGAAGATGAGCACGTTGGCGTCCACCGCCATGCCGATGGAAAGGATGAAACCTGCGATGCCCGGCAGAGTGAGGGTAACGGGGATCAGGGAATAGATCGCCAGGTTGAACAGGGCGTAGAGGCTGAGCGCCAGCACGGACACAAACCCTGCCAGGCGGTAGACCACGATCATGAACACCGCCACCAGGAAGAGGCCGCTCAGGGCCGCCACCAGGCTGGAGCGGATGTTTTCCGCACCGAGGGAGGGGCCGACGGTGCGCACCTCGATCACCTTCACCGGCAGGGGCAGGGAGCCGCCCCGCAGCTGCACCTCCAGGTCGCGCGCTTCCTCGGAGCTGAAGTTGCCGGTGATGCTGGCCGCCCCTCCGGCGATGCCGGCGCTCCGGAATTCAGGGCCCACAGTGGCTTCACTGATCGAGCGGCCGTCGAGCACGATGCCCAGCAGCCTCCCCGTTCCGGCGATCCCCTGGGTGAGCTTGGCGAATTTCTCGCCACCCTGCTGATTGAAGCTGAGGGTCACCTCCCAGCCGGAGCCGCTCTGCTGCTGCTGGCGGCCCGCGGTCACCAGGTCTTTGCCGGTGAGGGCCGCCGGTTCGTAGAGGGCCACGATGCGGCGGTTCACCTCCACCAGGAGCTGGCGGAGCTGATCCACCTCGCTGGTGCCCGGTTCCACGGAGATCCCCATGCTGCGAAGGGCCTCGGCGAGCTCCTCGGCCTTGAAGTCCGGCGGGGGCTGCGGCTTGGGAGCGCCGATCTGGGGCTCGTTCGGATCGGCGGACGGCACGCGGGGCTCCTTGCTGGCCAGCACGGCATCGGCCTGGCGCTTGAGGGCCAGCAGGCCGCTCATCTGCTGCTCGCTGCCGGCCTTCTGGGCCCGGAACTCGAGCAGGGCGGTGGAGCCCAGCACCTTGGCGGCGCGGCTGGGGTCCTGCTCGCCGGGAAGCTGCAGCACCAGTTGGTCGTTGCCCACGGTCTGGAGGGTGGATTCAGCCACCCCGAGGCCGTTGATGCGGCGCTCCAGCACCTCCTTCACGGCTTCGAGCTGCTCACGGTCCACCGAGCGGATCTCCCCGGCCGGCATCACCTGCAGGGTGAGCTGGCTGCCACCGCGCAGGTCGAGACCGAGCTGGAGCGGATAGGTGGCGAGCAGGGCCCCGGCGGCGATGGCCAGGGCGAGGATCAGGGCGAACCAACCCTGGGGTCGTGCCATCGGGCTCTCTTGCGTTGGGGGTCAGACCAGGCCGGCCTTGAGGGCCTTGGCCGCTTCCACGATCTGGTGGGGCTGGATGATCGTGAGGTTCTCCAGGGTGCCGTTGTACGGCGTCGGGATGTCCTGGGAGGAAAGACGCAGCGGGCGGGCGTCGAGGTCGTCGAAGCAGTGCTCGGTGATCAGGGCGAGGAGTTCGGCGCCGATGCCGCCGGTCTTCATGCACTCCTCCACCACCATCACCCGGTGCGTCTTGCGGATCGAGCGGGTGATCGTGTCGAGATCGAAGGGCTTGAGGCTGATCAGATCGATCAGCTCCACATCCACACCCTCGGCCTCGAGCTGCTGCACCGCCTTGAGGCAGTGGTGACGCATGCGGGAGTAGGTGAGGATGGTCACATCGGCGCCTTCGCGCACCACCTCGGCCTGATCCAGGGCGCAGATGTACTCCCCTTCAGGCAGCTCCTCGGAGAGGTTGTAGAGCAGCACGTGCTCGAAGAACACCACCGGGTTGTCGTCGCGGATGGCGGCCTTCATCAGGCCCTTGGCATTCGTGGGCGTGCTGCAGGCCACGATCTTGATGCCGGGAATGGCGTGGAAGTAGGCCTCCAGGCGCTGGCTGTGCTCGGCGCCGAGCTGGCGGCCCACACCGCCCGGACCGCGCACCACCGTGGGGATGGTGTAGTTGCCGCCGCTGGTGTAACGCAGCATCCCCATGTTGTTGGAGATCTGGTTGAAGGCCAGGAGCAGAAAGCCCATGTTCATGCCCTCCACGATCGGCCGCAGGCCGGTCATGGCGGCACCGACGGCCATGCCGGTGAAGCTGTTCTCGGCGATCGGGGTGTCCAGCACCCGCAGTTCGCCGTATTTGTCGAAAAGATCCTTGGTGACCTTGTAGGAGCCGCCGTAGTGCCCCACGTCCTCCCCCATCACACAGACATGGGGATCGCGGGCCATCTCCTCATCGATGGCGTCGCGCAGGGCGTTGAACAGGAGCGTTTCGGCCACTGGCGGGCAGGGTCCAGGTTCGCGCCAACCTATCTCAGCCCCCCGCGGCGAAGGTGCTCAGCACCAGCACCGAGAGCAGCAGACCCGGCAGCAGCAGGGTGACCAGCAGGCCCAGGTCGTGGGGAGTCATGTGCAGCAGGAGCGGAAGCCGGCGTGGAGCGGCCCGCTCACCCTAGGGAGCCTGCTCGCTGCGGGCCGGCAGAAGACTGCGGATGAAGACCAGGAAGAGGCCGAGCCCGATGAAGCCGAAGCTGAAGGTGGCCAGGAAGCACATCCCCACCACCAGGGTCTTCACCGCCGTGGCGATGCTCTGGGCGATCGCCGACCCGTAGTGGGGGGGATGGCTCAGGTAATACGCCACCACCCGCTGGCTCATGCCCAGGCAGAGCCAGCCCAGCAGCACGCTGGTGAGCGCTCCCGAGAGGAAGCTGAGGGGTCCCTTGCGGGGGGCAGGCGCAGCGGGGAGCTCGGGTTCGCTCATCGGGCGGCGGCGGGGAGCACCAGGCTGGCACCCGCGCCGGTGCAGCGGCAGGTCCAGGCGTCGTAGCCCGCCTCCTCCAGTTCCGCACCGAGGCGCACCAAGGCCCGCTCGGCACCGTCCAGCCCTGCGAAGAGGGCAAACAGGCTCGGACCGGAGCCGCTCATGGCCAGGGCCAGGGCGTCCTCGGCGCGGGCGAGCAGGGCCAGGCCCTGGGGCACGCTGGCCACCTCGGGCTCCACCACCTCCTGGAGATCGTTGCGCAGGGGCGGCCAGGGGCCCTGCTGCGCCAGGGCCTGCAGCAGGGGAGCCGTGCGCAGGGCCTGGTGCCGGTCTTCGAAGGCCTCCTCGCCGCAGAGATAGCGGGCCTGCCGGCGCTCGCGGCAGAGGCCGTAGGCCCAGGGGGTGGAGACGCTCACCTCCGGATGCTTGATCAGCAGAACCCCCAGGGAAGGCACGGCCGGCAGCGGCACCGCCTCCATCCGCTCGCCTCGGCCGAAGCAGAGCTGGGTGCCGCCGCGCAGGCAGTAGGGCACATCGGAGCCCAGGGCCGCCGCCAGCTCCTCCAGTCGACCGGGCTCCAGGGCCAGGCCCCAGAGGGCATCAAGGCCCACCAGGGCCGCGGCGGCATCGCTGGAGCCACCGGCCAGGCCGGCGCCGATCGGAATCCGCTTCTCCAGCCGCAGGTCGGCCCCCAGCTCCGGCCGGCCCACCGCCTGCCGCAGCAGCTCCGCCGCCCGCAGGATCAGGTTGGTGCCATCGAAGGCCAGGTCCGCCCGGTCGCAGCTCAGCCGCAGCTCGCCATCGCTGCGGGAGGCGACACGCAGCCGGTCCTCCAGATCGAGGGTCTGCATCACCATCGCCAGCTCGTGGAAGCCGTCGGGCCGCAGACCCAGCACCTCGAGATGGAGGTTGATCTTGGCTGGAGCCCGCACGATCAACTCGGCCATGGCAGGGAAAGCGGGGAGATCGCAGACACTCGGGCGAGTCTGCAGGAGCCCCCTCAGGAGCCGGGCGCTGGCGGCTCGCACCGGCGACGCTCCTCCAGGCCCCGGGCCAGGGCCACCCAGCGCTGTGGCGCCAGCTCCTGGGGCCTCTGCTGCAGGCCGATGCCCGCCCCATCGGCCAGCTCCTCGAGCTCGGGAGCGGGGAGCAGGCCGGCGAGGGTGTTGCGCAGCATCTTGCGCCGGGCCGCGAAGCAGCGCCGCAGCAGCCCCTCCACGGAGCGGGCCAGCGCAGGGGGGAGCCGCTCCTGCGGCGGGAGGGGATCGAGGGCGATCACCTCGGAGTGCACCTTCGGGGGCGGCTGGAAACAACGGGGAGGCACCGGGCACACAAGCCCGCAGCGGGCCAGCAGCTGCATCCGCACGCTCAGGGCCGAGAAGGCGCTGCTGCCGGCCTCGGCGCGGATCCTCTGGCCCACCTCCTGCTGCACCAGCAGCACGAGCCGCCGGTAGGGGGGATCGACGGGCTGATCGAGGCGGCCCACCAGCTTCTCCAGCAGCGGACCGGTGATGTTGTAAGGGATGTTGGCCACCACCTTCTCGGCCGGCGGCAGGGCAACGGCGAGGGCATCCCCTTCGAGCAGCCGGAAGCGGGGATCGCTGCCGAAGCGCTGCTGCAGACCGCCCACCAGATCGCGATCCAGCTCCACGGCCTGCACCAGGAGGGCAGGGGAAGCGAGGAGCACCTCGGTGAGGGCGCCCCGGCCCGGCCCCACCTCCAGCACCCGCTCCTGCGGCTCGAGTTCGGCCGCCTCCACGATCTGCCGCAGCACGGCCGCATCCCGCAGCCAGTGCTGACCGAAGCGCTTGCGGGCCCGATGGGCGGCGAAGGTCATGGCAGGGCCGCGGTGGATCCCCAGATTGCTGCCCCGGGGGCCGGTTCTGGCTAGTGCAGGGCCAGCCGATCCAGCGCGATGAAGGAACCGATGGCCCCCCGCCACTTGCCTCTGGTGCTGCTGCTGAGTGGGCTCGCAGCCTTGCTGCTGCAGGCGCCCCCGGCCCGGGCCGGCAGCGAGACGGCCGAATCGGTGTGGAACGAGCAGAACGCCCTGGAACGGGCGCAGCAGCAGGTGCCTGCGGGCGCCACGATCACCGGTCACCGCTGCGAATCGTTCGGGGTGGGCTTCGACAACACCCGCTACCGCTGCACGGTGAACTACAGCCAGGAGGCCGCCGAGCCGTCCCCCGGCAGCCAGCCCTGAGCGCCCTCAGCCCTGCTGCTCGCAGGCGCACAGGACCGTCAGATCCGGCACCACCAGCCAGCGCACCGGCCTGCTCGCCACGGGCAGGGGCACCAGGGCCAGCACCACCTCCAAGGGGCTGCCGGCGTGCCGCGGGTGGGCGGCCAGCCAGCAGGCCCAGGCCCGGGCCAGTCGGCGTCGCTTGGCTCCATCGAAGGCCCGCAGGCCCCCGCCATCGGGGCCGATCCGACGCCGTGCCTTCACCTCCACCAGCAGCAGCCGATCCGGTTTACCCGCCACCAGATCGAGTTCGCCCCAGCGGCAGCTCCAGTTGCGCGCCACCAGGCTCCAGCCGCGGCGCTGCAGCAGGTGCGCCGCCCAGTCCTCGGCCTGACGCCCCGCCCGATGGGTGGAGCCGTTGGCGGCAGGAAGAGGGCGCTCCATGGGCTGCCGGGCGGGTCGGGGGCAGGATTCCCCGGCACCGACGGCGGGCGGCTGGAGGCTGCCTAGGGTTGGGATCTCCGCAGATCCGCCATGGCAGCGCAGCGCTTCGGCTCCCCGCTCCCCGGCCGCCGCGGGAGAGGCCGCCTGGCCGCCCTGCTCGGCGCCGTGGTGCTGGCCCTGGCGGCCCTGGGCTGGAGCCAGCCGGTGACGGCAGCGATGGACTACGCCAAGCAGGTGCTGATCGGCGCCGATTTCCACCAGGCCGATCTGCAGGGGGTGACCTTCAACCTCACCAACCTGCGGGACGCCGACTTCAGCGGCGCCGACCTGCGGGGAGCGAGCCTGTTCGGGGCGAAGCTGCAGGACGCCGACCTGCGCGGCGCCGACCTGCGGGAGGCAACCCTGGATTCGGCGGTGCTGCAGGGCACGGATCTGCGCGATGCCGTGCTGGAGGATGCCTTCGCCTTCAACACACGCTTCGAGGGGGTGCGCATCGAAGGCGCCGACTTCACCAATGTGCCCCTGCGCGGTGATGCCCTCAAGGCCCTCTGCGCCGTGGCGCAAGGCACCAATTCCCGCACCGGGCGGAACACCCGGGACACCCTCGGCTGCTGAGTGCCATGAGCTTCGATGCCCACAGCCTCGAGCGGCTGCGTGAACTGGGCCGTCGCCTGCCGGAGCGGCTGCCCGCCCCTGAACCGCGCCAGCAGGCACCGGAGGCTCCCAAAGCCAGCGAGAGGCGGCACCGGGTGGAAACGGAGGAAGACCCCGAGGAGCTCTTCCGCGAACTGATGCGGGTGAGTCCCGATGGGAACGTGCCGCCCCACCTGCTGGATCGGCTGCGGCAGCTGGAAGCCGGTGCCCAGCGACCTCAGGCCTCCGCAGGGGCAGGGGCTGCTGCTGCAGGAGGGCCAGACCAGAAGCAGGCGGCTTCCGCCCGGAGGCAAGGAGGAACCCGCAAGGAGAAGGGAAAGCGCAGTGCTGGGGAAGACGCCCCGATGGATCTCTACGTGGCCTTCCAGCAGCTTCTGCTCGAAGACGAGGAGAACTGAGCTCATTCCCCGCTTGGCATGAACACAGAAAACCCCGCCCGGATCACCGGACGGGGTGGAGTGAACGAGCAGGGATCCGCTCCAGGCCTTAGCAGGGAGCGGAATCAGGAGTTCACTTCGCAGCAGGTGCGAAATCGGGATAGGCCTCCATCCCGTGCTCACCGATGTCGAGGCCTTCGATCTCCTCGGACTCGCTGACGCGGATGCCACCGGTGAGGGCACCGAGCACCGACCAGGCGATCAGGGAAGTGACGACCGCAAAGATGGCGTAGCAGACCGCGCCGAGGATCTGAAGACCGAGCTGGTTGAAGCCGTGGCCGTAGAGCAGGCCACTGCCTTCGTTGAACAGACCGACCGCCAGGGTTCCCCAGATGCCGCAGGTGCCGTGCACAGACCAGGCACCCACCGGATCATCGATCTTCATGCCATCCACGATGGCCACGGAGAACACCACGAGCACACCGGCGATGAATCCGACCACCCAGGCGCCCACCATCGAGAAGCCATCGCATCCGGCGGTCACGCCCACCAGACCGGCCAGGATGCCGTTGATGGTCATGGTGAGGTCGGGCTTGCCACCCCGGATGGCCGAGATCAGGGTGCCGGAGATGCCACCGGCGGCACCACCGAGGGTGGTGGTCACGGCCACATAGGGGACGGTCTCGTTCATGGAGAGAACGGAGCCGGGGTTGAAGCCGTACCAGCCCAGCCAGAGAATCAGACAGCCCAGGGTGGCGATCGCCAGGTTGTGACCGGGCAACGCCTGGGGCTTACCGCCCACGAACTTGCCGATGCGGGGGCCGAGAATGATGGCGCCCACCACGCCTGCCCAGGCACCCACGGAGTGCACCAGGGTGGAACCGGCGAAATCGATGAAGCCGAGCTTGTTGAGCCAACCTTCGGCATTCCATTTCCAGGAACCGGCGATCGGGTAGATGAAGGCCACCAGGATCAGGGAGAACCACACGAACTCCTTGAACTTGATGCGCTCGGCCACCAGACCGGAAACGATCGTTGCGGAGGTGCCGGCGAAGGCCACCTGGAAGAGGAAGTCGACACTCGGTACGAGAGAGCCGTCCTTCACCATGTCAGCAGTGACCGTGGGGTCAAAGAAGAAGATGGTGCTCTTGAGGAACAGCCAGCCCGGGACCACGGGATCGCCGTACATGAGCGAGTAGCCGATCACCCAATAGGCACTCGCCGCCAGGGCGAACACGATCAGGTTCTTGAGCAGGATGTTGACGGCATTCTTCTGCCGGCACATGCCCGTCTCCACCATGGCGAAGCCGGCGTTCATGAAGATCACCAGCGCCGCGCAGATGAAGATGAACAGGTTGTTCGCCAGGAACGCCGGCGTGAGCTCAGGCAGTTCTGCGGCGCGGGCAGAGAGGTTGAACACCCCGAGCACGAAGAGGGCCAGGGGCACGCAGGCCAGCCAGATCAGGCCGCGCTGGGAGGTGAGCCCTCGGATGCTGCGGAGCAGCAGGGCCGGGGCCTCAGTCAGACTCGCCTCCTGCAGACGCCCTGGGGTGCGGCGTCTGGGGGCATGCGGAGCAACTGTCATGGAGCGTGATGACGCGGGGAAAGCAGAGGCTGCACGGGCGGAAGGCACTGGGTGCTTCCATGACGCATGACAGTGCTCAACCGTGAACATTTGCCCGGTGTCGGTTGCTACAAAACAGGCAATCAAGGGCGGAGATTTTCCTGGACCGGAGCATTTCTGGCTCTCGGAGGGGGTGTTCGGAGAGACCGGACGACCCGTCAGGGGTCGTTGCAAGTGGCAACATCCGCTACACAGGGCCGCACCACCCTTGCCTAAATAGAGGGGAACCAGCCTTTGCCCTGCAGTGAAACAGATTCAGGCCATCATCCGCCCGGAAAAGCTCGATCCGGTCAAGGACGCCCTGGTGGAGCTCGGCATCAACGGCATGACCGTCACCCCCGTGCAGGGTTTCGGCAAGCAGATGGGCCACACGGAGGTCTACCGGGGGGTGAAGGTGGAAGCACGCCTCCTGCCCAAGGTGATGCTCACCCTGGTGGTGGTGGATTCGATGGTGGATGGGGTGGTGGAGGTTCTCCGCTCCAAGGCCCAGACCGGTGAGATCGGAGACGGCAAGATCATCGTGTTCAGCGTGGAGAACGCCATCCGCATCCGTACGGGCGAACAGGGCGACGCCACCCTCACCTGAACCGGTCGGTCGCAGCTTTCACCCTCTGGCTGGGCACAACAAAAACCCCACTTCGGGCCTTCGGGGCCGGAAATGGGGTTTTTTCTCGATGGGGGTTCTTCCAGAGGGCATCCCCCCATTTGAAGAACCCAACGCTCAGGCGACGGCAGCGGCGGCCCGGTCGAAGTAGGTGCCCACTTCGCTCATCAGCGCCGAGCAGTCGCCGGGGGTGATGCCGGTGCGGTCGTTGGCAACGGCGATGGCGGCATCCTTCATCTTGCGCACCCCTTCCGCCACCGAGGCGCCGGGCACGCCGAGGGCCAGGTAGGTCTCGCGCAGTCCGTTGAGGCAGCGGTCCTCCAGCACCGAGGCATCGCCGGTGAAGATCGCGTAGGTCACATAGCGGAGGATGATCTCCATGTCCCGCAGGCAGGCAGCCATGCGGCGGTGGGTGTAGGCGTTGCCGCCTGGGGCGATCAGGGCAGGCTGCTGCTCAAACAGCTCCCGGGCGGCATTGGCCACGATCCGCGAGGCCTGGGACGTGATCCGGTTGACGGTATCCATGCGCTTGTTGGACTCGGCCACCATCGCCGCCAGGGCGTCGATCTGGCCGGCGCTGAGGAATTCGCCACGGGCATCGGCCTGGGCCACGACCTTGGTGAAGGCGTCGAACATCGGAAATCAGGAAATCCTGGGATTGAACCCTAGGCAGCGGTTCCGGGCCGCCGCGAGCCCACCGCCCTGCGCCAGGATCGGCTCCCCCGGCGGCTTCCTGCTCCCCCATGACCCTGGCCGGATCCCCTCTCCTCTCCTGGGACGCGCTGCAGCAGCAGGCCGCACCGGAACACGACCGGATCGAGGGCCCCACCAATGCCCAGGCCCGCCTGCGCCTGTTCGGCCAGCCGGAAGCGGCGGTGCGGGTGACCCTCTACCGCGACCATCACGCCTGGTGCCCCTACTGCCAGAAGGTGTGGCTCTGGCTCGAGGAGCAGCGGATCCCCTACCGGATCCGCAAGGTCACGATGTTCTGCTACGGCGAGAAGGAGGGCTGGTACCGCCGTCTGGTGCCCTCCGGGATGCTGCCGGCCCTGGAGATCGATGGGGTGCTGATCACCGAGAGCGACCGGATCCTGGAAGCCCTGGAGGCGGTCTTCGGCGTGCTGGGGGCGGGCCTGCACGACCCCCAGGTGCTGCCGTTGCGCCAACTGGAGCGGCTGCTCTTCCGCGCCTGGTGCCAGTGGCTCTGCTCGCCGGGAACGGGGGAGGCCCATGAGCGGCGGGGTCGGGATGGATTCCGGCGGGTGGCGGGGGCGATGGAGGAGGCCCTGATGCGCCATCCGGGACCGTTCCTGCTGGATTCCTTCAGCGCCGCGGATGTGGTGTTCGTGCCCTACGTGGAGCGCATGTCCGCCAGCCTCCTCTACTACAAGGCCTACAACCTGCGGCAGGAGCACCCCGCCATCGATCGCTGGTTCCGGGGTCTGGAGGCCCGCAGCACCTACCGGGGCACCCAGAGCGATTTCCACACCCACGTGCACGATCTGCCGCCGCAGATGGGCGGCTGCACCGCCAGCGGCACGCCGGAGCAGAGGCGGATCGCCGCCCGGATCAACGAGGGCCCCTGGCCGATCGCTCCCCAGGATCCGGAAACCAGTGAACCCGCTCCCGAGGGCGCGGCGGCCGAGGCCCTGGGGCGGGTGCTGCGCCACCGCCGCACCCTGGTGCAGCGCAATCCCCTCGGGCCTGCCTTCGAGCCGGCCCTGCAGGCAGCTCTCACGGGCCTGATCCGGGGCGAGGTCTGCGTGCCGCCCCCCGGCACCGCCGCGGGCCTGCGCTACCTGCGCGATCGCATCTGCGTGCCGCGGGATCTCTCCCTGCACGCCGCCCGGCAGCTGCGCGCCGCCCTGGAAGCCACGGCCCAGGCCGATCCCCTGGGCAGCGGCAGCCCGCCGCCGCCCCTGCGTCCCGACCACCGGCGCGATCAGGATCCCCGCCCCTTCCTGGCCACCGCCGGCCCCTGAACAGCGGCCGCGGCTCGCCGCACCATGGGCCAGACTTGATCTCAGCAACGCAACGCCACGTAACGCCATGGAAGCGCGCTGGAACGGCCAGGTGATCGCCAGCAGCGATGACATCGTGACCGTGGAGGGCAACGCCTACTTCCCCCGCGCGGCACTGGACCTGCGCTTCGTGCGCGAATCCGATCACCGCAGCCGCTGCGGCTGGAAGGGGGAAGCCCACTATTTCGATGTGGTGGTCGACGGGCAGGTGAACGCCAATGCCGTGTGGACCTATCCGGAGCCCCTGCAGGCCGCTGAGGCGATCCGCGGCCGGGTGGCGTTCTGGAAGGGCGTGCAGGTGGGATGAGGCAGGGGAACCGCCACCGGCGCTGGATGCGGAGGGGCATCGGCCGTCTGCTCACCCTGCTGCTGGCGGCAGGGCTGGGGGGGTGGAGCTCCGGCAACGTGCGGGCGGTGGAGCTGAACGGAACCACGGTGTTCCAGCGGGCCCCCTGGAAGGTGGACCTGCGCAGCTACCACACCAACGTGTTCGAGCGCTGGGCGGAGTATTACTTCAGCTTCACCCTGCCGCAGGATGCTGGCGCCTCCCTCGGAGGCCTCACCATCCAGCAGACCCGCGGGGCGGACTGGCAGTTTCCCTTCAGCGTGCAGAAAACCCGGGCCTTTCTGGGGGAACCACGCCGGGAGGGCACACCGATTGCGGTGGAGGCCCGCTTCGATGCGGACCTCCGGCGCTTCACCCTGCATTTCCCCCAGCCCATTCCGCCCGGCAGCCGGTTCACCGTGGTTCTGGTTCCCTGGCAGAACCCGAGCCAGGCGGACACCTATCTGTTCCAGGTGGAGGCCCTGCCGGCCGGGATCAATCCCGTGGCCTCGCCCGTGGGAACAGCCACGCTGAGGATCTACTCGATCGACTGGTTCTGAGGACGGGTCCAGACGCCGGGTTCTGCGGGCGACTGGCTCTGCGTGTGTCCGTTCGGAGGCTGCGGAATCCGGGACCGTTCTGGCAGCACCTCCGGGGCGATCAGCAGCCCGGGTATCGGAGCGTGCGCCAGTCGCCGTTATTCGTACTCACTTCCACGCCGATGCCCACCGGGCCGTGTTCGCTTCCACCCCGTTCACGCCACCACTGGATCGCTTCAGACCACGCCGCTTCGAGCGATTCGTAGAGATCGTCGAGCACGGGATGGGGCAAGCCCTGCAGATCCACCAGCCGGTAACGGCGCGGTGTGATCACGGAAAAGGGGCTGCCGCGATCTGCGGGGCGCGGAGCGCTGCGGGGAACCGCGGGGCGCACGGAGGATGGGGCTGAGGCATTGGCAGGCGACATCGAAGCAGACATCGACAAGCACAGTCAGAGGCCAAGGGGCATCCTGGCTGCTGTGACAGCTCAAGACTGTCACCTTCACGACATCTTCCGATAATGGGGCGGTTCGTCACCCTGTCAAGGGTGGAATCGGCACCCCGGGAACCGCTATTACCGGGGTGCCGCGGAACGGTCCCTCCCGCAGCGGGCGAACACCAACACCAGGGAGGAGGGCCGCGGCCAGAGGTTGTCATCCACCAGGGCCTCGAGGCCATCGACGGCCTCCCGCAGTTCACCCATCAGCGGCATCAGGGTGTCGGCGCAATGGCGCATGTGCGCCTCGGTGCCATGGGGCGGAGCCTCGATCGCGGCCTGCAGCCGGCTGCTGGTGTCCATCAGCTTCTGGCAGAGGGAGGCCACGGTGTTCTGGGTTTCGGGCGACACCTGCAGACCCATGGAGCTCTGGAGCTGGAGGGAACCGGCCAGTTCACCCAGATACCGCATCGCCGCCGGATAGACCTGCGTCTGAGCGATCTGCACGGCCACCTTGGCCTCCACCTCGATCGCCAGGATGTATTGCTCCGAGTACACCTCGAAGCGGCTCTGCAGCTCCACCGGCGTCAGCACGCCGGTCTGCTCGAACAGCTCACGCACCGCATCGCGGGTGAGCACCGGCAGGGCATCGGCGGAGGTGCGCAGATTCTCGAGTCCCCGCTCCTCCACAGCCACGCGGTGCCATTCGGAGGAATAGCCATCGCCCCCGAACACCACATTCCCGTGGCGCTCCATCACCTCCTTCAGCACCGCCAGGGCGGATTCCTCCAGCGGCGCGCCGGAGGAGAGGCGACCCTCGAGCTGATCCGACACCCAGCGGATCGAATTGGCCAGGATCGTGTTCAGCGCCACCAGCGGACCGGCCACGGACTGACCTGAGCCCACGGCGCGGAACTCGAAGCGGTTGCCGGTGAAGGCGAAGGGCGAGGTGCGGTTGCGGTCGCCGGCATCGCGGGGGAATTCGGGCAGTGTTTCGACCCCGAACTGCATCATGCCGCCGATGGCGGAGCTGCTCAGGCGACCTTCCCGGATCTGGTTGAACACATCCTCCAGCTGGCTGCCGAGGTACACCGAGATGATCGCGGGCGGCGCCTCGTTGGCCCCGAGGCGGTGGTCATTGCTGGCGGTGGCGATCACCGCCCGCAGCAGCGGACCGTAGAGATGCACCCCGCGGATCACGGCACCGCAGAAGAGCAGGAACTGCAGGTTCTCGTGGGGGGTGTTGCCGGGATCCAGCAGGTTGCCCTGGGTGGCATTGCCGATCGACCAGTTCACGTGCTTGCCGGAGCCGTTGATGCCGGCAAAGGGCTTCTCATGGAGCAGGCACTGCATCCCGTGCTTCTTGGCCGTCTCCCGCAGGATCGTCATGATCAGCTGCTGGTGGTCGGTGGCCACGTTCGCCGCCTCGTAGAACGGGGCGATCTCGAACTGGGCCGGGGCGACCTCGTTGTGACGGGTCTTGGCGGGGATGCCGAGCCGGTAGAGGCGGCGCTCCACCTCCTGCATGAACACCTGCACCCGCTCGGGGATGGCGCCGAAGTAGTGGTCGTCGAACTGCTGGCCCTTGGCCGAAGGACGACCGAACAGGGTGCGGCCCGCCAGCAGCAGATCCGGACGCAGGGGGATGTAGGCGCTGTCCACCAGGAAGTACTCCTGCTCAGCGCCGCAGCTGGAGTTCACCGGAGCCACCTCCTTCTCGCCGAGCAGGCGCAGAAGGCGCTGGGCCTGCTGGTTCACGGCGGCGTTGGAGCGCAGCAGGGGGGTCTTCTTGTCCAGCGCCTCGCCGGTCCAGGACACGAAGACGGTGGGGATGCAGAGGGTGACGCCGTTGGGCGTCTCCATCAGATAGGCAGGGCTGGTGATGTCCCAGGCGGTGTAGCCGCGGGCCTCGAAGGTGGAGCGGATGCCGCCGTTGGGGAAGGAGGAACCGTCCGGCTCTCCCTGCACCAGCAGCTTGCCGGTGAATTCGGTGATGGCCGTGCCATCCCCCTGGGGTGAGATGAAGCCGTCGTGTTTCTCCGCTGTGGAGTTGGTGAGCGGATAGAAGACGTGAGAGTAATACAGCGCGCCCCGGGCGGTGGCCCATTCCTTCATGGCCTGCGCCACCACATTGGCAACGGAGACATCGAGCTTGCTGCCCTCCTTGATGGTGCGCTGCACCGACTTGAAGATGTCCTTCGGCAGAGCCGCCTTCATCTTGTCCAGCGTGAACACGTCACTGGCCCAGAGCGAATCGAGGCTCTGGGCAGGGGCGGTGGCCACCGGCTGCCGCTGCTGGATCTGCTGTGCAACGGCAAAGCGCTGGGGGCTAGGCATCGGAAACAAAGCTCACGGATTGGGTGCATCCAATCCCGGCACTCCACCCTGCCCGTGTAGCCGATGCTACGGAAATCAACCCAGGTAATGGCGGTGCACCGGGCGGCACCAGTACACCAGCAGGGCAATGTTGGCGATCCAGAGCAGCGGCGCCAGCACCGCCACCAGGGGCCGATCCGCCGCCACCAGGGCCAGCCGCACGATGCCGTAGGGCAGGCTCACCGCCAGGCTGAGGCTGAGGGCCACGATCGCGAGGATCTGTCCCCAGCGGCGCCAGCGCAGCAGGGCGATCGAGGCCACCAGCCCCACCACGGCCGTGGGCAGCACGGCGCTGGTGACCACCACCAGATTCGCCACCCGCAGATAGGGATCCAGGGCGATCACCCCAAGGCCGAAGGGGAGGGCCAGCAGATTGGCGATCAGGCCCAGCCAGGCGAGGGACTGATAGCCGAGGGGGGGATCCTGCATGGCAGCGGTTCAGATGGCATGCACCGGGCCATAGTCTGCGGTCCAGCGCGCCCTCTCCAGCCGCTCGAGCGCTTCCTGTTCACTCGAGGCCAGGCAGGCCAGCCCCTCCCGCACGGCCGCACGGGCCACGGCCTCGGCCACCGCCACCGAAACGCTCCGCACCTCCGCGATGGCGGGCATCAGGGGAGCTTCCGGATCGCAGGCGGCGGGGATCCGCTCCGCCAGGGCGAGGGTGGCCGCCGCGATCATGCCGTCGCTCACGCGGCTGGCGCCCACCGCCACCGCGGCGAAACCCAGGCCGGGATAGAGAAAGCAGTTGTTGCACTGGCCGATCCGCCGCAGGCCCCCGGCCACCGCCACCGGCTCGAAGGGACTGCCCGTGGCCACCAGGGCCCTGCACTGGCTCCAGGCCAGCAGATCGGCCGGGGTGGCCTCCGCCAGGGCGGTGGGATTGGAGAGGGGCAGGATGATCGGCCGCACCCCGGGCTCCAGCCCCCGCAGCATCGAGGTGACCACCCCGTGGTGGAAGGCCCCGGCCACCGTGGAGGTGCCGATCAGCACCGTGGGCCGCACCGTGTCCACCACCTGCTGCAGGCCGATCCGGCCCTGATCGTCCCGGGGGAATTGCGCCTCCTCGCTGCGGGGGCGCCCCAGGGCCGCGGCGGCGGGGCTGCTCTGGTCGCTCCAGAGCAGGCCGTCGCGATCGATCGCCCAGAGCCGGGAGCGGGCCTGCTCGGCTGTGAGCCCCTCGGCCTGGAGCTGCCGCAGCAGCTGGCCGGCGATGCCGCAGCCGGCGGTGCCGGCGCCGAACACCACGATCCGCTGGTCCGCCAGGGCGAGCCCCTGACCCCGGCAGGCCGCCAGGATCGCCGCCGAGGCCACACCGCTGGTGCCCTGGATGTCGTCGTTGAAGCTGGGCAGCCGCTCCCGGTGCCGCTCCAGCAGGCGCGCCGCCTGGCCGCTGCCGAAATCCTCCCAGTGCAGGAAGGCCGCGGGCAACTGCTCCCGTACCGCCTCCACGAAGCGATCCACGAAGCCGTCGTAGTCGTCGCCGCGCAGGCGCGGCTGCTGCCAGCCGGGATAGAGGGGATCTTCCAGCAGCTCGGGGCGGTCGGTGCCCACATCCAGCACCACCGGCAGCACCCGGGCGGGATGGAGCCCGGCGCAGAGGGTGTACACGGCGAGCTTGCCGTGGCAGATCTCGATGCCCCCCACCCCCTGATCCCCGAGCCCGAGGATCGCCTGGGAGTCGGTCACCAGCAGCAGATCCACCGGACCGGCGGCCACGGCCTGGCGCAGCAGCTCCCCGATTCGCTCCTGCTGGGGTGGGGCGAGGAAGAGGGCCCGGCCGCCCCCGATCAGGCGGCGGTTGAACGTCTGGATGGCGCGGCCCACGGTGGGGGTGTAGACCACCGGCAGCACCGCCTCGATGTGGTCGGCCAGGAAGCGGTGGAAGAGCACCTGGTTGCTCTGGCGCAGGCGCACCAGCAGGTCGTAGCGCTGCAGGTCGTCGGACTGGTCGGCGAAGGCGCGCCACACCCGCTCCACCTGGGTAGGGAGGCTCTCCTCCTGCCAGGGCAGCAGACCTTCGAGGTCCAGGGCCTGCCGCTCCTGGCGGGTGAAGGCCGTTCCCTTGTTGAGCCACGGATCGGCCAGCACGGCCGCACCCCGCAGCGCGGTGGCCTGGGCGGGACCCATCGGGGGGGGGATCGACTCCACGGGGTACGGGCGGGGATCGGCGGCGGCGCCCCGGCCGGAGATGCCGGAGGGGTCCTCACCCTGTCACGGCAGCCGCCCCCGGGCGCCCCCCGGCTCAGGGGAGCTCGAAGAGGAGCACATCGGCTCCCTCGGCGCCCGCCCGGAGGGAGCGCAGCCGGCCGGCCGTGAAGCCCAGGCCATCGCCCTGCTGCAGCAACGAATCCGGACTCCCCTCCGCTTCCATCTGGAGAGAGCCGGAGATCATCTGCAGCCAGGCATTGCATCCCTCGCTCACGGGCAGGAGCAGCTCCTCACCGGCCTGCGGACGGGCCCTCCAGAGCCGCACGGGGCGCTCGATCGCCATGGCTTCCCCGGAGCGGCCGGGATCCAGCAGCAGCGTCCACTGGGAGCCGATGGCGAAGGGTTTCTGCTCATAGGCCGGCGGGATGCCCCGGCGGCTGGGCTCGATCCAGATCTGGAGCAGCCGGCAGGGCACGCTGCCTCCGTTGATCTCGCTGTGCACCACTCCGGTGCCGGCGCTCATGCGCTGCACCTCCCCGGCACGCAGCACCTCGGTGTGGCCGAGGGAATCCCGGTGGTGCAGCTCCCCCTCCACCATCACCGTCACGATCTCCATGTCGCGGTGGGGATGGAAGCCGAAGCCCTGGCCCGGGGCGATGGTGTCGTCGTTGATCACCAGCAGCGGCCCGAAGCCCATCCACTCGGGATCGAAGTGGCCCGCAAAGGAGAAGGTGTGCCAGCTCTCTAGCCAGCTGGTGGTGCTGTGGAAGCGTTCGCCGGCGGGCCGCAGCAGCAGGCCCGAGCCGGCGGCAAGGGTGGAGGAGGTCATGGGCGGCGCTGACGGGGCAGCGGAATGGTTTCGATCCTGGCGGGAACGACAGGGAAGTGGAGGGCCGGAGGAGTTCACCAGCCGTTCTGGGGAATCAGGCTGCGCCGGAACGGACCCTCCGGGCGGCGGGGCAGCAGCAGGCGCAGAAGAGCCGGCAGGGCCAGCAGCTCCAGCGGCGCACGGCGCAGGGGCCAGAGGCCGTTGCGGCGGTACAGGAGGGTGTGGAGCTGCTCCCGCTGGAGCGGGGTGAGGGGCCCCCAGCGGCCCGCGCCCCGGCCCCGCGGAGCCTGCGCCTCCAGCAACAGCGGCAGGGGATCCACCCCGGGCAGACCCTCCACCCAGAGAAGCCCCGCAGCCGCAGACGGCCGACCCGCCGAACGCCACTCCAGCCCCTCCTCGCTCAGGGCCGTGACCCGGGCCTCCAGCCTGGCCGGGTCACGCTCCGGATCACGCAGCCGCACCAGGGCAGCGGGCCCGGGACGGAACCAGGGAACCCCGCTGCCGCCGTTGCGATCGCGGCAGCAGCGCAGCGCCAGCAGCAGCAGCACCAGATTGAGACCACTCCAGGCGAGGGCGAGGCCGCGGGTGGTGGGGGAGAGGGCCACCGCCATCCCCTCGGGCTCCAGGCCCGGAAGGAGCCGCACCAGCGCCACCCCCTGGAGCAGTACGAGCACCAGAAGGGGGAGCAGGAGGCGGGGGTCCGGCGGGACCGCGGCAGGGTTGCGGCGCTGCTTCGGGGTGACCGCGAAGGGCTGGGGGCGCCCCAGCAGGGTGGTGAGCACCGTGGTGGCCAGGGGAGCCAGAAAGATCCAGCGGTAGAGCTCCGGCAGCAGGGCCGTGCGGCTGTGGCCGCTCAGCCAGCGGCTGAGCAGCAGCTGGGCCAGGAAGAAGGGCAGCGCATGGCTGAGCAGCCCCGGGCCGTGGAGCTGCAGGGGGCGCAGCCCGAACCAGCCGATGCTCAGCGGCACCAGCGCCAGCAGCAGCTGCGGGATGGCGCCGAACCAGTGCAGCAGCCCCTCGAGGTAGGCGAGCCGCTGGCCGGCCGAGAGGCCGGGGATCGTGAGCGGATTGGCTCCGGTGCGCAGCAGCTGGAGGGTGCCGCTGGCCCAGCGGCAGCGCTGGCGCAGCATGGCGGCGGCGGTGAGGGGGGCCAGGCCGGCACTGAGCTTCTCCGGCACGTAGAGGTTGCGGTAGCCGGCGGCCGCCAGCCGGATGCCCGTGGCCAGATCCTCCGAGGGGGTTCCCGTCTCGAAGCCGCCCACGGCCTCCAGGGCGGAGCGCCGCATCAAGAAGGAGGTGCCGGCGCACACCACCGCTCCGAGGGCCTGGCGGGTGGGCTCGATCCAGCGGTAGAAGCTCTCCTCATCCGGCAGCAGCCAATGCTCGAGGCGGCTGTTGCGCAGCACCGGATCGGCGTTCATGTAGCACTGCGGCGTCTGCACGAAGCCCACGCGCGGATCGGCGAACAGCCCCACCGTGCGGCGCAGGAAGGTGCTGAGGGGCACCACGTCGGCGTCGAACACGGCCACCAGATCCCCGCGGCAGTGGGGCAGGGCGGCATTGAGGTTGCCGGCCTTGGCATGGATCCGGGTGCCGCGGCTGCGGTACCGGCAGCCGAGGCGGCGGCAGAGCAGCTCGAGCTGGGGGCTGGCGGCATCGTCCAGCAGCCACACCCGGAAGTGGGGGTAGTCCATCGCCAGCACCCCCCGCAGGCAGCGCTCCACAAGCTCGGGCGGCTCCCCGCAGGTGGGCACCAGCACATCCACCCAGGGCAGGGACGCGGCGCCGGATCCAGGGGAGGCATCCGGGCTGGGCCGAGCCGTGCAGCTCGCGGCCAGCACCGGCTGCGCCGGGGCAACCGCCAGGGCAAGGTCCAGGGCCCGGGCGGCGCTCTCCACCTCCCGGGCCACGGGAGCCGGTGGCAGCAGGGTGAACCAGAGCTGCAGAAAACCGATCGCCAGCAGCAGGGCCTCCGCCGCCAGCAGTAGCAGGCTGAGCACCGCCTCAGCCGGGGTGTCGAACACCAGGGTGCTGGTGGAGCGCCAGTGGAGATACCGCCCGGCCAGCAGTGTGAGCAGCAGCACGGCCCAGGGCAGGCGCACCGGCCCGGAGGGCTGCGCCGGAAGGCACGGAAGGAGCGGCCGCCTGTCCACCGTCTGCCGGACCATCCGGGGAGCCCTCAAATCGTAGGGGGTTTACCGATCGAAACGAAGATCGGATTGGCACTCCCCGCGGCACCACCCTGAAGCGGCCCACACTGGAGGGCGTTCAGCGGCTCCTCGGTGCGGATCGCCCCCTTCCCCCCCCTGCAGCGCCACGGGCTCGAAATCCTGCAGGTGAACCTGGGCTACCGCTGCAACCAGAGCTGCTCCCACTGCCATGTGAACGCCGGCCCGCAGCGCACCGAGAGCATGGCGCCCGAGACCCTGGCCCTGATCGAGCCGGTGCTGCGGGCCCGCGGGCTGCGGGTGCTGGATCTCACCGGCGGCGCCCCGGAGCTGCATGGGGGCTTCCGCTCCCTGGTGCGTCAGGCCCGGCGCCTGGGGGTGGAGGTGATCGACCGCTGCAATCTCACGATCCTGCAGGAATCGGGCCAGGAGGATCTGGCGGAGTTCCTCGCCGCCGAGGGGGTGGAGGTGGTGGCCTCGCTTCCCTGCTACGAGGAAAACAACGTGGACCGGCAGCGGGGCCGCGGCGTGTTCGAGCGCAGCCTGGAGGGACTGCTTCAGCTCAATCGGCTGGGCTACGGCCAGCCCGGCTCGCCTCTGCGCCTCCACCTCGTCTACAACCCCCAGGGGGCCGTTCTGCCTCCCCCCCAGGCGGATCTGGAGGAGGCCTACCGAAGCGTGCTGCAGCAGCGGTACGGCATCGTGTTCCACCGGCTCTACGCCCTGGCGAACATGCCGATCCAGCGCTTCGCCGAGGAGCTCCGCCGCAGGGAGCAGCTGGAGAGCTACCTGGAGCTGCTGGCCCGCGAACACCGCCCAGAGAACCTGGCAGGGGTGATGTGCCGGCAGCTGATCAGCGTGGACTGGCAGGGGTTCCTCTACGACTGCGATTTCAACCAGCAGCTGGGGCTCTCGCTCCTGCCCCTGACGGAGCACGGCAAGCACAACGGCGGGCGGCTGCACCTGCGCGATCTGCTCGACCTCGATCCGCAGGGCCACCCGATCCGGGTTGAGCGCCACTGCTACGGCTGCACCGCCGGCAGCGGATCGAGCTGCAGCGGGTCGCTAGTTTAAGTAAAGCTGAAGCCGAAGGGGTGGCTGAAGAGGCATCCGCCGGTACCCTTGCGGCAGCCGTCCCCAACCAGTCCGCGGGTGAGTCTCCAGACGGTCCATCCTGACCCCAGGCATGCCCGAAGCTCCCCGTTCGGAGGAAAGGTTTCTCCTGCCTGCCGTCACGATCTGGATCCCGGCGACCCTCAAGGCCAGGAACGGTGATCTGCACGGCCGGCTCTGGGATGTGAGCCAGTCGGGCTGCTGCCTGCTGTTTCCACCCGGTTCGGGCCTCTATCCCGGCATGGCCGGCCCGCTGATGATCACCCACCCCAGCAGCAACCAGATGATCTCCACCGGAATCCTGGTGCACTGGGTGGACCGGGAGGCCGGCGGCACCTATGCCGGCTGCCGCTTCACCGAGCGGGTCGACTTCAAGCGCACCTTCCTGCGCACCCTGATGCATTCCCAGCAGACAACTCGCCCCCCCGGTGGACGGCTGATCTGAGCAGAAGCACAAGCCCGCCCAGGGCAGCAGGGCCTGCTCCGGCAAGATTGGGGGGTCCTTGCCTGCTCCCATGGCCCGCTTGATGGTGGTACTCAAGCCCGTAGCGGCCTGTAAAGCCGGCGAACTGATCCCCCAGCTGGATCCGGTGCTCGAACGGCTCGGGGCCGTGGTGGACGAGCGCAGCGCCACCCACCTCGGGGCCAGCTTCGTGCAGCCGCCCGTGGGGCTGAAGGTGCAGCTGTTCGGCGATGTGCAGCCCCGGGCCGAGGGCTACGAACTGGAGCTGGTGCTGATGAGCAATGAGCCCATGGCCGGCGGCTCGCGCAACACCCGGCTTGCCCTCGAGTCCCTGCTGAGCCAGGTGGAGAACCGCGTCAAGGACATGCGGGTGATCTTCCGCTCCGACCGCGACGGACCCTGCCGGCCCCGCTAGGTCCCCGATCAAGGCGCGGTGGAGGCCTCCTGCGGCATCGACCAGCGCCATTCGGTGACCTCGGGTGCATCCATGCCGTGCTCATGGGCATAGGCCCGGTGGGCCAGGATCGCCTCCTTCATGCGCTCCTTCACGTGGGCGGCGCGGTAGCCGAGGCCCGGCACGCGGTCGACCACATCGATCACAAGGTTGAAGCGATCGATCTGGTTGTTCATCGCCAGCTCGAGGGGCGTGTTGATGTTGCCCTTTTCCTTGTAGCCGCGCACGTGGATGTTCGCGTGATTGGTGCGGCGATAGGTGAGCCGGTGAATCAACCAGGGATAGCCATGGAAATTGAAGATCACCGGCCGATCGGTGGTGAACAGGCTGTCGAAGTCGCGGTCGCTCAGGCCATGCGGATGCTCGCTCGGGTCGGTGAGGGCGAACAGCCTCACCACATTCAGCACACGGATCCTCAGCCGCGGGATCTCACGGCGCAGGATCTCCACCGCAGCCAGGGTCTCCTTGGTGGGGATGTCGCCCGCACAGGCCATCACCACATCCGGCTCATCGGGTTCGGTGCCGCAGTCGTCGTTGCTGGCCCAGCTCCAGAGGCCGATTCCCTTGGCCACATGCTGGCGCGCCTGCTCGAGCGTGAGGTACTGCAGGTGCTTCTGCTTGTCGGACACGATGATGTTGCACACATTGGTCTCCGTCATCGCCACCTCGGCCACCGCCAGCAGGGTGTTGGCATCGGCCGGCAGGTAGACCCGCACCACCTGGCCGTTCTTGTTGCCGGCCAGATCGATGAAACCGGGATCCTGGTGGGTGAAGCCGTTGTGATCCTGCCGCCACACGGTGGAGGAGATCAGGCAATTCCAGGCGCCGATCGGCGCCCGCCAGGGAGCGTGATAGAGGCAGGATTCCAGCCACTTGGCGTGCTGGTTGAACATCGAGGCGATCACATGGGCGAAGGCCT
>JBMLOS010000051.1:0-4660 GCA_049242845.1 Prochlorococcaceae cyanobacterium | reverse complement strand
GCCACCCAGCGGCTGGGGCTGCTGGGGGCCTCGGTGACCCAGCACCCCCAGTTCGCCGATCTGCTGGCCTGGCTCGATCAGGACCGCTTCGAGGGCACCCGCGTGAGCGTGAGTTCGGTGCGGGCCGCCACGGTGACGCCCGAACTGGGCCGGATCCTGGCCAAGCGGGGCAGCCGATCGCTCACGATCGCGATCGAGAGCGGCAGCGAACGCATGCGGCTGGTGGTGAACAAGAAGCTCGCCACCGAGGAGATCTACGCCGCCGCCCGCCATGCCCGCGACGGCGGTCTCACGGGCCTGAAGCTCTACGGAATGGTGGGCCTGCCCACGGAGGAGGAGGCCGACGTGGAAGCCACCGCCGAGCTGCTGCTCGCCCTCAAGAAGGCCACCCCGGGGCTGCGGCTGAGCCTCGGGGTGAGCACCTTCGTGCCCAAGGCCCATACCCCCTTCCAGTGGCAGGGGGTGCGGCCGGAGGCGGAGAAACGGCTGAAGCTGCTGGCCAAGCGGCTCAAGCCCAAGGGCATCGAGCTGCGGCCCGAGAGCTATGGCTGGAGCGTGATCCAGGCATTGCTCTCGCGCAGCGACCGGCGCCTGGCGCCGGTGATCGCCGCCGTGCGGGGGCAGCACGAGAGCCTGGGGGGATGGAAGAAGGCCTACCGGGCAGCGCGGGAGGGTACCGGGGATTCAGCCCACGCACCCACGAGCGCGCCTGCGGATCTGCCACCGGCCTGGGAGGAGGTGATCCACCTCCACTGGAGCCGCGAGCGGGTGCTGCCGTGGGATCACCTGGAGGGGCCGCTGGCCAAGCCCGTGCTGGCCGGTCATGCCACCGGCTCCCTGGGCTGAGGCGTCGCCAGCGCCTGACCCGCCAGCCAGCCGGAGGTCCAGCAGTGCTGGAAGTTGAAGCCGCCCGTGACGCCATCGGCATCCAGCAGCTCCCCCACCAGGTGCAGGCCGCTCTGCACACGGCTCTCCATCCGGGCCAGGTCCACCTCCCCCAGGCTGACGCCGCCGGCGGTGACGAACTCCTCCCCGAAGGGGCCCCGCCCGCGGATGGTGTAGCGGCTGGCGTGGAGAGCCCCGATCAGGCCCTGCTGGGCCCGGGCCGGGAGATCGGCCCAGCGGGTGTCGGGCGCCAGCCCCGCCCCCTCGAGCAGCGCCCACCAGAGGCGACGGCTCAGCTGCGGCCAGGGCCGGGCCGTGCGGAGCTGCCGGCGGGCCTCGCTGCGGCGCAGTGCGGTGAACAGCTCCTCCAGTTCGCCGGCGCGGCGGCCGCCGCTCCAGTCCACCACGAGGGTGCCGCGGTAGCCCGCCTGCTGCAGCGCCCGGGCGGCGAAGGCGGTGAGCCGCAGGCAGGCAGGGCCACTCAGCCCCCAGTGGGTGAGCAGCACCGCGCCTGTCTGGCGGAAGAGCTGGCCTGAACCCGCCTCCCCCGCCTGCGGCGGCAACCGCAGTTCCAGACCCACCGGGTTCATCACCACCCCGGCCAGGGCCGTGAGGGCCGGCGCCTCCAGGGCCAGGGTGAACAGTGAGGGGGCCGGCGGCACCAGCGTGTGGCCGAGGGAGGCCGCCAGCCGCCGGCCGCTGGGATGGCTGCCGGTGGCGAGCACCAGCCGATCGCAGCGGAGGGCGGCATCAGCGCCGCCGGCGCGCAGCCGCAGGCGGAAGCCGCCCCCGCTCAGCGCTTCGGCCGCCTGCACCGCCACCCCGGTGCGCAGCTGCACCCCCGCCCGCGCCGCGGCGCCGCGCAGGGTGTCGATCACCGACTGGGAGCGGTTGCTGCGGGGGAAGAGGCGTCCGTCGGGTTCCTCCACCAGGGCGAGCCCATGGGCATCGAACCAGGCCACCGCATCGCCGCAGGCGAAGCGGGAAAAGGGACCCAGCAAAGCCCTCGAACCGCGCGGATAGTGCCCCACCAGCTCGCGCGGATCCCAGCAGGCGTGGGTCACATTGCAGCGGCCCCCGCCGCTGATCAGCACCTTGTGCAGCGGTTCGGCGGTGGCTTCCAGTACCAGCACGTCGGTCACACCGGCCTCAGCCGCCGCCACGGCCGCCATGAAGCCCGCCGGACCGCCGCCGGCCACCACCACGGCCGCATGGCTGGGCAGCATGGGGGGATGGGTCAACACACCGTCCTCGCTCGCTTCAGTGTGGCGCCGATGCTGGACTACACCGATCGGCACTTCCGCGTGCTGATGCGGCAGATCAGTCGCCACTGCCTCCTCTACACCGAGATGGTGGTAGCGCAGGCCCTGCACCACGCCTGCCGCGAACCCGAGGAGCACAGGCGGCAGCAGCGGCTGGAGCGGCTGCTCGGCTTCGATCCACAGGAGCGGCCGCTGGCGCTGCAGCTGGGGGGGGACGATCCCGCCCTGCTGGCGGAGGCGGCCCGGCTCGCGGCCGAGCGCGGCTACGACGAGGTGAACCTCAACGTGGGCTGCCCCAGCCAGAAGGTGCAGCAGGGGCGCTTCGGGGCCTGCCTGATGGCGGATCCCGCGCGGGTGGCCCGCTGCGTGGAGGCGATGGCGGAGGCCAGCGGCCTGCCGGTGACGGTGAAGCACCGCATCGGCATCGATGAGCGCGACTCCTACGCCGACCTGCTGGACTTCGTGGACACGGTGGCCGCCGCCGGTTGCCGGCGCTTCACCGTTCACGCCCGCAAGGCCTGGCTGGAGGGCCTCGACCCGAAGCAGAACCGCACGATCCCGCCCCTGCGGCCGGAGTTGGTGCACCGGCTCAAGGCCGAGCGGCCGGCCCTCACGATCGAGCTCAACGGGGGCCTGCAGACCCCGGACGAGTGCCGGGAGCAGCTCCGCCACGTGGACGCGGTGATGGTGGGGCGTGCGGCCTACGCCCATCCCCTGCTGTGGGCAGAGGTGGACCGCGACCTGCTGGGGGCGCCGGCGGAGCGGCCGGTCACGGCCTCCAGCGTGGTGCGGGGGGTGATCCCCCACGCCGAGCGCTGGTGCAGCAGCGGCGGGCGTCTGTGGGCGATTGCCCGCCACCTGGTGCAGGTGGTGGAAGGGGTGAACGGCGCCCGCCACTGGCGCCGGGATCTCAGCCGCGCCGCCGGGGAACGCAGCGCCGGGCCGGAGGTGCTGGAGCGGGCGGCCCAGCAGCTGGAGGAGAGGGGCCACTGAGCGGCCCCCGGCTCCGATCCCACGGGCGGGTGGGGGATCAGCCCTCGGCGCCGCCGTAGTAGCCGCCGTCGGATGGGGCGGCGTCGCCCCCCCCGCTGCGGCGGCGGCGGGTGCGGCCGGCCTCGAAGCCCTCCTGGGAGGCTCCATAGCCGCCACCGCCACCGGAGCCGCCGCCATAGCTGCGGTCTTCCCAGCCGCGGGCTCCGGAACCGCCGCCATAGCCACCGCCCGACTCGCCGCGGCCGTAGCCGCCACCACCGGCGCCACCACCGCCTCGGCGGGGGGCGCTGCCGCGGGGCTCGGCCTTGTTGATGCGCAGCGGCCGGCCCATCAGCTCAGCACCCTGGAGGGCATCGATGGCGCGGGTCTCGGTGGCGTCGTCGGCCATCTCCACGAAGGCGAAGCCACGCTTGCGGCCGGTGTCCCGCTCCAGGGGCAGGGCGCAGTTGACCACTTCACCGAAGGGGGCAAACAACTCCATCACGTCTTCCTGCTCCGCGCGGAAGGGGAGGTTGCCAACGAAAATGCTCACGGACCTGGGGGGCGCCACTCTGCGCCGACGACCCCGAAAGCCTAGGGGCGCAGCGGCGAAACTCTCAGGCGGGAAGCCGCAGCCGCAGCTGGGCCAGCCGGGCCTGCACCTGCTCGAACGCCGTGCCCCCCTCGCTGCGCCGGGCCGCCACCACCTGACGGGGCGCGATGGCGGCGTAGATGTCGTCTTCGAAGGCGGGGTGGAGCTCCTGCCAGCGCTCCAGGGGCAGGTCGCGCAGCAGCACCCCTTCCACCAGGCAGCTCTTCACCAGGCCCCCCACCAGCTGGTATGCCTCGCGGAAGGGCACCCCCCGGCCCACCAGGTAATCGGCCACATCGGTGGCGTTGGAGAAATCGGCGGCCACCGCCTGCTCCAGCCGCTGGGGGCGGAACTCCAGCCCCTCCTCGAACAGGATCGCCATCGCCTCGAGGCAGTCGAGCACGGTGCGCACCCCGTCGAAGAGGGCTTCCTTGTCCTCCTGGAAGTCCTTGTTGTAGGCGAGGGGAAGGCCCTTGATCATCGTGAGCAGGCCCATGAGATGGCCGAACACGCGGCCGCTCTTGCCGCGCGCCAGCTCGGGCACATCGGGGTTCTTCTTCTGGGGCATCAGGCTGCTGCCGGTGGCGCAGCGGTCGGTGAGCGCCACGAAGCCGAATTCCTCGCTGGCCCACAGGATCACCTCCTCGGCCAGACGGCTGAGGTGCACCTGCACCAGGCTGGCCGCCGCCATGAACTCCACGGCAAAGTCGCGGTCGCTCACCGCATCGAGGCTGTTGGCGTAGATCGCCTCGAAGCCGAGTTCGGCCGCGGTCTGGCGGCGGTCGATCGGCACCGGGGTGCCCGCCAGGGCCGCCGCCCCGAGCGGGCAGATGTTCACGCGGCGGCGCACGTCCGCCAGGCGTTCGCGGTCGCGCTCGGCCATCTCCACGTAGGCCAGCAGGTGGTGGGCCAGGCAGACCGGCTGGGCCCGCTGCAGGTGGGTGTAGCC
>JBMLOS010000050.1:0-2663 GCA_049242845.1 Prochlorococcaceae cyanobacterium | reverse complement strand
TGCGGATGTCGAACCGGCTCCCTTCCGTGGCATCGAGATGCCACACCATCAGCTCGTAGAGGATGGCGCTGTCTCCATAGGCCGAAACCCACACCTGCGATGCCGGTTCCCGCAGCACCCGTGGATGTTCCTGCAGCACGCTGAGCATCAGCTGCTTCGCCTGCGCCGGAGGGAGGGCGTAATCGAGGCCGAGGCTGAAGCGGTTGCACACCGGATCACGGGTGCGATAGCGATGCAGGATCGACTGCGCCACGGTGTCGTTGGGCACCACCACCCGGGCGCGCTCCAGGCCCACCAGGTGGGTGTTCATCAGGGTGAGAGCCACCACCGTGCCCTTGGTGTCGCCAAGATCGATCCAGTCGCCTTCGCGGAAGGGAGGATCGAGCTGCAGGGTGATGCCCGCGAAGAGATCCTTCAGGGTCTCCTGGGCCGCCAGGCCGATCACGGCGGTGAGCACGGCGGAGGTGGTGATCAGACCCACGAGGTTGATGCCGGCGTGCTGCCGCAGCACCATCACGGTCACGGCCGCCGCCGCCGCGATCATGCCCAGGTCCCGCAGGATCTTGGGCGTGGCCTGCCACCACCCCAGGGCGGGGGGCAGCTCCAGCACCGCCCAGCTGGTGAGCCGGATCAGGCCGAAGAAGGCGCTCGCCGATGCCGCCGCCTCGGGCCATCGCTGGACAGCCCCTCCGTCCGGGGCCACGGGCACCAGGCACACCACCGCCTGCACCGCCAGGGCCGCCATGGGGAGCAGCAACGGCACCGCCGGCAGCCGCCGATGGCGCCGGATCAGGGCCGCCAGCACCAGCAGCAGGATCGTCAGCCCGATCGTGAGGCCGAGGCGATCAAGGGCCGGCATAGCCATCCTGAGAAAGCTCAAGCATTCTGGGTGGAACTTTTGTTCCCTGCCCAGCGGCCGTGCCCGACCCCGCGGTGACCTTCAACCTCTTCCTGATGCTCTCCATGGGGCACTTCGTGGGGGATTTCGCCATGCAGAGCGATCGGATGGCTGTGGAGAAGTGTCCCGGGTGTGAGGTGGTGCTCTCCTGGCGGTGGTGGCTCACGGCCCATGCCGCCATTCACGGCTTCCTGGTGGGCTGGCTCACCGGGATTCCTCTGCTGGGCCTGGCGGAATGGGGGATCCACATCCTGATCGATCTGGGCAAATGCCGCGGCAAGTACCGCCTCACCACCGATCAGGGCCTTCACATCCTCTGCAAATCCGTCTGGGCCGTACTGGCCACAACCCTCGGACCTGGGTCAGGCTGGGGGGCATGAGTACGGCAGGTTTTCCGATGGCATCACGTCCCTGGCGGCGGAGCCCATCCGGCTCCCTGCCCGCGGTCCCTGCGGCGGGACGCGTTCTGCGTTCGCTGCTGCCGGCCCTGCTGCTGCTCGGCATCGCTGCTGCTCCCGCGGTGCTCGCCCAGGAGAACCTGCGCAACACCTTCCCCGGCCGCCGGGTGGGGGGAGGCACCCGGGGCGAGTGCTCCGCCCGGGTGGTGGCCAATCTGGTGCCCTCCACCAGCGTCTTCTCCCCGGGGGCCAGCCGCCGGATCGGGGTGCTGGAGGGCCCCACCGCCAATCCACGGCCATTGCGGCTCGCCTTCCGCCCGCTCAACAGCAGTGGTTCGTCCGACACGGCCCGCGCCGCCATGAGCCAGCGGATGCTGCCGGCCTCACCCGCCGGCGTGACCCTGGTGACCCTGCCGGCGCTGAAGGTTCCCACCGTCTGGGAGTCGTCGTTCGCCTGTGAGGAGGGCACGGCCGATCCCCAGGATCCCCTGGCCTTCGTGCAGTCGGAATCGCCGCCGGCCGTGAGCCTGCTGGTGGCCGACGCCGACAGCACCCCGGAGGACAAGCCGCTGCAGGCGGCCCTTCAGCAGCTCGGCCGCTCCTGTGGCGCGAGCGTGCCCCGGGAGCAGGTGGCCAGCCTGTTCGGGCTCTCGGATGTGATCACGGCCGAGTGGCCGGCATCGTTGCCGGTGCGCTGCCCCTGAGCTCCCAGATGTCGAGGGGTTCCTGGCGGCCCTTCACCTGCAGGGATCCCCAGTGCTGCCATTCCAGGGTCCAGTCCCCGGGCAGCAGCGCGCGCGTGGCGGCCGACACCAGCACGCGGCAGGTGTTGTCCTGACGGGTCTTGTCGATGCTCTCCAGCCGGGAGGCGCAGTTCACCGTGTCGCCGATCACGGCGTATTCCAGCCGCTCGCTGCTGCCCATCGATCCGGCCAGCACCTCGCCCGAGTGGATGCCGATCCGCAGCCGCATCGCCGGAGCGCCCTCCTCGGCGAGGGTGCGGTTGAGCTGCTCGAGCGTCTCCTGGATCTCCAGGGCGGTTTCGATCGCGGCGCGGGCATCGGTCTCGGGGCTCTCGCTCAGGGGAGCGCCGAACACCGCCAGGAAGCCGTCGCCGGTGAACTTGTTCACCATGCCGCCGCGGCGGGTGATCGCCGGAACGCAGTAGGCCATGCCGCGGTTCAGCCAGGTGAGCAGATCGGCCGGTGAGAGCCGCTCCGACACGGTGGTGAAGTTGCAGGTGTCGGAGAAGAGGATCGTCACCGGCAGCAGACGACCCTCGAAGCGCCCGTCGCTGAGCAGCTCCTCCCGCTGTTCCCACAGCTGGCGCGCCACCGCCGGTGAGGTGGTCTGGCCCAGCAGCCGCT
>JBMLOS010000049.1:0-8746 GCA_049242845.1 Prochlorococcaceae cyanobacterium | reverse complement strand
CGCTGGATCTGCGCCAGCGCCTGGTGCTCCAGAACCTCTGGGATGCAGCCGCGCCCTGAGCTGCCTCAGCCCCAGAGCCGCCGCCGCGGCGCCGCCGCCAGCCGGGCGTGCAGCTCGCCGAGCAGATCCGGGATCGCCAGCTCATGGGGGCAGCGCGGCAGGCAGGCGCCGCAGCGGCGGCAGGCGGCGGCGTTCACCTCCTCCCACCAGTGGCCGGCCCGGCCGATCAGGTTGTAGCGCTCCCCGGCGAAGCCCTCCATGCCATGGCCGAGGGTCAGATTGCGCAGCCGCAGCAGCTCGGGGATCGGCACCTCGCTGGGGCAGGGCAGGCAGGCGCGGCACTGGCCGCAGCGGGTGCTGCCCAGCCGGGCCGCGGCGGCGGCCTCCAGGCGGGCCACGGCGGCGTGGATCTCCGGGCTGAGGACACCGGGCTCCCTGGGGCTGGACGGGCTCCGGGTGGCGAGGGCGGCCGTGAGGCGGGCGGCCCAGACCAGATCGCCCGGCTGGGCCGCCCCCAGGCTCAGGGTGGAGACCCCCTGCTCCAGCAGGAAGCGGTAGGCCAGCTCCAGCGGATCGAAGGGGGCGCAGTCCGCCACCAGCTCCGGCGGCGGGTCGTAGAGGCGGCCGCCCTTGTCGGCCGGGGAGATCGCCAGCACCCCGATTCCCTCGGCCAGGGCGGCGTGGGCCAGGGGCAGCCGGGCCGGATCGAACCGGTGCACGTGCAGGGCGCAGAAACGGAAGCGCCCCGAGGCCAGGGCCGCCTCGATCAGCGCCGCGGCGCCATGGCTGGAGAAGCCCACCTGGGCCACCAGCCCCTCGCCGGTGGCCCAGGCCAGCAGATCGGCGCCGGCCCCCCGCAGGGCCCACTCGAGATGCTCCGGCCGGTTGAGGCCATGCACCGCCAGGTTGTCGAGCCGCTCGATCCCCAGCCGCGCCAGGCAGGCCCGCAGCTGCTCCTGGCCGGCGGGGAGGTCCGGCCCCGGCAGGATCTTGCTAGTGAGCACCAGAGCGCGGTGGCGGGGGGGATCCCGTTCCGCCAGGGCGACCAGGGCCTGGCCCAGGAAGGTTTCGGCCGGGCCGTAGGCCGGTGCCGTCTCGATGTGGTTGATCCCGGCCTCCAGGGCGGCCTGCAGCACCGCCGCCATCTGACCGGCGCTGCCCAGGGCCCGCATGGTGCCGAGGGTGAAGGGGGACACCGCCGGCCCCCGGCCGAAGGGCCGCAGGGGAGCGGGGGGCGGCGGGCCGGGAGCGGCCGGGGCGTCAGTCGCCGGAGGGGGCACCGGGTTCCTCGGGGTTCTCCTCTTCTCCCTCGGCGGGGGCGAGGGGATCGGGGCGGGCCTGGCGCAGGTGGCGCACCAGTTCGGCCGGGCTGGTGCTGTCGAGGAAGCGGCGGAAGTCCTCCTGGTCCTCGGCGTCGGCCTCGGCATCCACCGGGATGGAGGCATCGCCCACCACCTCCTCGAGCATCCAGATGCCGCTGCCGGTGCGCAGGGCCAGGGCGATGGCGTCGCTCGGGCGGGCGTCGAGTTCCTGCACGCCGGCCTCCCCCTTGCCGTTCTGGAGCCGCAGCACGGCCCGGAAGGTGTTGTCCTCGATCGCGTGGATGATCACCCGCTCGAGCACCAGACCGCCCGCCTCCAGCAGGCTCACCATCAGGTCGTGGGTGAGGGGGCGGGGGGTGCGCTGGCCGTTGAGGCCGGCGAGGATGTTCTGGGCCTGGGCCTGGTCGATCCAGATCGGCACCTGGCGGCGGCCGGAGGGATCCCTGAGCAGCACGATCGGGCTGCGGCTGGCCGCGTCGAGGGCGATGCCGGCCACGCGCATTTCCACCATCCGTGCGCTTCTCCTGGGAGGGTGACGGGCCTGACCGATTATGGCCAGCAGCACCGGAGCGGCGATGTTCACCGGACTGGTACGGGCGGTGGGGACCCTGCGGCGCGATCCCCGGGGGGTGCGCATCTCCTGGGCGCCTGCCCACGAGCCCCTCGGCCCCCTCGCCCTGGGGGACAGCATCGCCGTGGACGGCGTGTGCCTCACGGCCGCCGAGCTGCTGGCGGATGGCTTCCGCGCCGACGTGAGCGAGGAGACCCTGGCCCGCACGGGCCTGGCGGCCAAGGCGGCGGCCGGTGGGCGGGTGAACCTCGAGCCCGCCCTGCGCCTGGCCGACCGTCTGGGCGGCCACCTGGTGAGCGGCCACGTGGATGGGGGCGGCCTGGTGCGGGGCATCGCCCTGGAGCCCGCCTCCTGGCGGCTGGAGATCGCCTGGGAGGACCCCTCCTACGGCCGCTACATCTGCGAGAAGGCCAGCGTGGCGGTGGATGGCATCAGCCTCACGGTGGCGGGCTGCGAACCCGGCGGGGCTGGCTTCTGGATCGCGGTGATCCCCCACACCTGGGCCAGCACCACCCTGGCGGAGCGGCGCCCGGGCGATCGGGTGAACCTGGAGGCCGACCTGCTGGCCAAGTACACCGAACGGCTGCTGCAGGCGGGCGGCCAGGGTGCGGCAGCTGCGGCGGCGGGCTCGGCCCCGGCGGCGGCCCTCACGGCCGGCTGGCTGGCGGAGCACGGCTGGGGCTGAGCGCCGGGCCCGCGGATCACGGCTTCCGGCGGCGGCTCGACCGGCACGCGAGCGGTGCCTAGGGTCCGCTCAGATGCCTGCGTGCCCTCCATGGCGGCCGATCCCCTGCCCCCCGCCGATCGTTCCCTGGGCAGCCTGGCCCTGGCCGAAGGCATCCTCATGGTGGTGCTCGGCGCCCTCGCCCTGCTCTTCCCTGTGGTGGCCTCCTTCTGGGTCACCGCCATGGTGGCGATGGCCTTCCTGGTGGGGGGGCTGGTGGGCTGGATCTCCACCCTGCTGCGGGGGCGGCAGCTGCGGCGCTGGCTCACCTTCTCGCGGCTGCTCGTCTACAGCCTGTTCGTGATCACCGGCTTCTGGATGCTGCAGCAGATGGGCGCCGGGTCCCCGCGGGCGGAGCTGCCGGTGGCCTCCCTGGCCCTGGCGGTGGGCCTGGTGTTCGTGGTGGAGGGGGCGGTGGGGATCGCCGCTTCCCTGGCGCACCAGCGGCTGATGGGCTGGGGCTGGGGCCTGGTGAACGGGGTGGTGACCCTGGTGCTGGGCCTGCTCATCCTCACGATGAAGTTCTGGAACCTCAGCTGGGTGCTGGGGGTGCTGGTGGGGGTGAGCTTCCTGTTCAGCGGCCTCGAGCTGATCACCTTCAGCTCGGCCCTGCACGGCGGAGAGGCCGAGGAGGATTGGCACGATCCCCACGAGCACGAGCAGGCGGAGGGCTGAGACCCCAGCCGGCCTCAGGAAGGGTCGTCGGGGGTGGCTCTGTCGTCGCTGGGGTCTGAGTTGTCGTCGCCGGCGTCGGAGCTGCCGGGTTCCACGGCCACCAGCCAGATCGAGCCGGTTTCCGGGTGCAGCTGGATCCGCACCTCCTGGCCGGGCTCCAGCCCCAGACGGCGGGTGTAGGCCTGGCCCACCAGCAGATTGCCGTTGCCGTGCACGCGGGTGCGGAACTCGGCCTGCCGGCCCTTGCTGGCGGCGGGGGTGCCGGATTCGGGCACCGGCCAGCCCTTGGCCTCCACCAGGGCCCGGTGGAAGCTCTTCTTCAGCACCCGGCCGCTGGGGCCCACATAGCCGCAGGCCCGGGCGATCTGGTCTTCGGGGCGATTGCTGAGGGAGCGTGCCTTCTCCAGCAGCTCCTTGCCCTCCAGCATCCGCGGGGCCGCGCTGGATCGGGCTTCCGGAGGGCGGGATGATCGGGTTCCGTTCCTGTAGGACATCGGGGGCGGAGGGGATCGAACGGATCGGAAGATGGTCCCAGTGTGCCCAGAGGCCGCAACGGCCAGCAAGCCGGCTGACTGGGCCCGCGTGGATGGGGCGGCTGGACGGTTCAGACCACTGAACTGTTCCGAGCGGTGATCAGATCAGGATCAGAGGAGATAGAGCAGGCCGAAGAGCACCAGCCAGATCACATCCACGAAGTGCCAGTAGAGCTCGGCGGCTTCCAGTCCGAAGGGAGTGGCACGGTTCACCCGTCCGCCGCTGCGGGTCTGGAACCACACCACCAGGATGCAGATCACCCCGAGGGTCACGTGCAGGCCGTGGAAGCCGGTGAGGGCATAGAAGGTGCTGGCAAACAGGTTCTCGGTGAGCCCGAAGGGCAATGAGAAGTACTCCACCATCTGCCCCGCCAGAAAGGCGGCCCCCAGGGCGGCGGTGAGCAGCAGCCAGGAGCGGCAGGCAGCGCCTCGGCCCGCCAGCAGTTCCTTGCCGCCGCGGTGGAAGGTGAAGCTGCTCACCACCAGCAGCACGGTGTTGATCGTGGGCAGCAGCAGCTCCAGCTCGTAGTTCGATCCCGGCGGCAGGGGATTCACGGCGCGGAAGGTGAGATAGGCCGCGAAGAAGCCGGCGAAGGTCATGCCGTCCGCCACCAGGAAGAGCAGCAGACCGAACATGCGGTGATCCTCGTGGCCCTCCTCCTGGGCGTGCTCTGCGGCCAGGGAGGCGGTGCTGCTGGCGGCCGGGGAGAGGCTGGTCATCGGGGCGCTGCGCGGGAAGAGGAGAGCGAACGGGGAACGGGAGGAGGAACGGGTGCTCGGGGAAGGAGGAACAGGTGCTGCGTGTTCAGGAGCCGCCTCGGCTCCAGAGTTCCCGGCCGCTGGCGGCCTGCAGATCGATCTGATCCTGGGGCAGGCCGTAGGCATAGGGCTCGTGCACCAGGGGCGCTTTCCCCTTCCAGTTCTCCACCGGCGGCGGGGAGGAGGTGAGCCATTCGGGGGTGAGGGCCCGCCAGGGGTTGTCGCCGGCCACCTCGCCGCGGAAGGCGCTCCACACCACATTCACCAGAAAGGGCAGGGTGCTCAGGGCCATCAGCAGGGCGCCGACGCTGCTGGCCTGGTTGAGGGCCGTGAAGCTGGGGTCGTACTCGGCCACCCGGCGGGGCATGCCGTTCAGGCCCAGCCAGTGCTGGGGGAGGAAGCAGAGGTTGAAGCCCACGAAGGTGAGCAGGAAGTGCAGCAGGCCCAGGGGTTCGTTGAGCATGCGGCCGGTGAACTTCGGATACCAGTGGTACACGGCGCTGAAGATCACGAACACGGTGCCGCCATACACGATGTAGTGGAAGTGGCCCACCACGAAATAGGTGTCGTGCACGTGGATGTCGAACGGCACCTGGGCCAGGGCCACTCCCGTGATGCCGCCGAACACGAAGTGAACGATGAAGGCACAGGCGAACAGCATGGCGCTGTTGAGGGCGATCTTGCCGCCCCAGAGGGTGGCGAGCCAGTTGAAGAACTTGATCCCAGTGGGTACCGCGATGAAGGAGGTGGCGATCGTGAAGAACAGCCGCATCCAGGGGGGTGTGCCGCTGGTGAACATGTGGTGGGCCCACACGATCAGCCCCAGGAACACGATCCCCAGGATCGAATACACCATCGTGGTGTAACCGAACAGGGGCTTGCGGGCGTGGATCGGCAGGATCTCGCTCACCAGGCCGAAGGCCGGCAGCACCATGATGTACACGGCCGGGTGGGAATAGAACCAGAACAGGTGCTGGTACACCACCACGTTGCCACCCAAGGCGGGATTGAAGAAGCCCGTGTGGGCCACGATGTCGAAGCTGAGCAGGATCAGGGTGCCGGCCAGCACCGGGGTGGAGAGCACCACCAGGATGCTGGTGCCGAGCATGGCCCAGCAGTACATCGGCAGCTGCATCAGCTTCAGGCCCGGCTGGCGCAGCTTCAGCACCGTGGCGATGAAGTTGATCGCCCCGAAGATCGAGCTGCCCCCCAGCAGCAGCACGCTCAGGATCCACACCACCTGCCCCGCGGCGGGGGTGGTGATGCTCAGGGGCGGATAGGCCGTCCAGCCCGACTGGGCAGCTCCGGAGATGAAGTAGCTGCTGATCAACAGGATGCCGGCGGGCGGGATCATCCAGAAGGCCACCGCATTCAGCCGGGGGAAGGCCATGTCGCGGGCACCCACATAGAAGGGGATCAGGTAGTTGCCGAAGCCTCCGTTCACCACCGGCACGATCCAGAGGAAGATCATCACCGTGCCGTGCAGGGTGAGCACCTCGTTGTAGGTCTCGCGGCTGATGAAATCGGAGATCGGGCTGGCCAGCTCCGTGCGGATCACCCCGGCCAGGGCACCACCGATCAGATAGAAGAGAAAGCCCGTGACCAGGTATTGCAACCCGATCACCTTGTGATCGAGGCTGAAGCTGAAATAGCGCAGCCAGCCCTGCGGTTGCAGGCTGCCGGAGAAGCTCTCGGGGCTGGCGACGGTCATGGAGCCGGAGGAGAAAGGAAGGGGAGTGGGTCGGGGATGGAACCTGGGAAGCCCTGGCTCAGCCGGTGGTGGTGGCCGCCGCGGCCACGGTGGTGCTGCCCGGAGGGGCATTGCTGCGCACCCACTCGTCGAAGGCATCCGGTTCATGCACCACCACGTTGGTGCGCATGCCCCCGTGGTAGAGGCCGCACAGCTCGGCGCAGACGATCGGGTAGGTGCCGGCCCTGGTGGGGGTGAACGACATCAGGGTGGGCTGCCCGGGGATGACGTCCTGCTTGAGGCGGAACTGGGGCACCCAGAAGGCGTGAATCACATCCCGGGCCTCCATCTTCAGCTGCACGGGTCGGCCCACGGGAACATGCAGTTCACCGCTGGTGATGGCGCTGTCGGGGTAGTGAAAGATGAAGGCGAACTGCATGGCAGTGAGCTCCACAGGCAGCGCATCGGCGGCCTCACTGGCAATGCCCCCCCATACCCGCTCCTCGGAGGAAGGTTCGCTCACCGAGGCATTCATCACGGCAGCTGCCTGGGCGACATGTTCGGCGTGCATCGCCTCATGGCTGTTGAGGGCAGTCATGCCGCCCATGCGCTCGTAGATGTCGTAGCTGTAGATCCCCACGAACAGCACCACCACGGCAGGAATAGCGGTCCAGAGGATCTCGAGCGGCAGGTTGCCCTCGATCGCCACACCGTCACTCTGGTCGCCGTTGCGGCGGCGGAAACGCACCAGGCTGAACACCAGCAGCCCCGCCACGCCCACAAACAGAATCGTGCCGATGCTGAAGAGAACCTGAAAGAGTGAGTCGTAGACCGGTGCATTGCTGCTCGCATCCACCGGCAGCAAGGAGACGTTCTGGCCGATCCACAGCCCCAGCAGCACGAGGGCCATGCCGAGAACCAGCGTGATCAGGGAGGGGGGAATGGTCACCGTGGCACCGGCGGCTGGGGACGGTTGGGCTTCCACCCTATTGAGGGGGGATAGCGGGAGTGGATCGGATCGAGAAGCTCAAACAGAGTGGTGGAAACTGTCACAAACTTCGATTGAGATGTGAGGGAATCACCACCGTTTTGAACTCGCTACTTTGTAGCTCCTTACCGGAATCTATTGCTCGCCCCCCTCGCGCTGCTGCTCTCCCACCTCGTGGTGGCGCTGCTGGCCCTCGTGGCCATCGGTGGCGCCACCCGGGTGATGGAGGCCGGTCTGGCCTGCCCGGACTGGCCCCTTTGCTACGGGGTGCTCCTGCCGGGGCGGCAGATGAACCTGCAGGTGTTCCTGGAGTGGTTCCACCGCCTCGATGCCTTCCTGGTGGGCCTGGCCCTGCTGGTGCTCTGCGGCCTCAGCCTCTGGCGCCGCGCCCAGCTGACGCCCTGGTTCCCGCCCTTCACGGCGGTGGCCTTGCTGCTGGTGGCGGTGCAGGGCGGGCTCGGGGCCCTCACCGTGACCCATCTGCTCCAGGCCGATGTGGTGACGGCCCATCTGGCCACGGCCCTTGGGCTGGTAGCCCTGGTGAGTGCGGCCTACCAGCGGCTGGCGGCTCCCCCCGCGGGGGCCCCCGCCTGGTTCACTCCCCTGGTGGCGCTGGCGCTGCTCCTGGTGATGCTGCAGGCGGTGCTGGGGGGCGCCATGGCCAGCCGCTGGGCGGTGGAGACCTGCCTGGCGGAGGCTGAGGGCTGCCGCTGGCTCCTGGCCCACCGCCTCGGCGCCTATCCGGCCGCGGCGGCCACCCTGCTGATGGCGGGGGCCTCCCTGGCACTCCCGCGAGGCTGCCGCTCCCTGCAGGCGTTCAGCGCCGGCGCCCTGCTGCTGGTGGCGGTTCAGGTGGCCCTCGGCGTGGCCACCCTGCGCCAGCAGCTGCAGCTGCCCGCCCTCACCGTGGCCCATCAGCTCGTTGCCGCTCTGCTGGTGGCGGTGCTGGCCGCCACCCTGGGCCGCGCCTGGGCCCGGGAGCCCGCTTCCGCCGGCTCCCTCGATTCCGAACCGTCCCTGTCCCCGGTGGAGGTGGTCCATGGTTAGCGTCAGCCCCGAGACCCTGCGCGCCGCGGCACCCGCCAGCGCCGTGCCCCGCTCCGTTCGATTGCCGGCCTGGCTGGAGGTGGCCAAGCCGCGGCTGATCCCCCTGCTGCTGGCCACCACCCTGGGGGGCATGGCCCTCACGGCCGCCTGGCCGCTCGATCCGCTGCGGATCACCTGCACCCTCTTCGGCGGTGCCCTGGCCTCCGCCGCGGCCGGGGTGCTGAACTGCCTCTGGGAGGAGGAGCTCGACGGCCGCATGCAGCGCACCAGCCGGCGGGCTCTGCCCTCGGGCCGGCTGGCCCAGCGCCAGGCCTTCCTGCTGGCGGTGCTGCTCACGGCCGCCTCGGTGGCGGTGCTGGTGCTGGGGGTGAATCCCCTGGCGGCCGCCCTGGCCCTGCTGGGGCTCTGCAGCTACGTGCTGCTCTACACCGCCCTGC
>JBMLOS010000048.1:0-8505 GCA_049242845.1 Prochlorococcaceae cyanobacterium | reverse complement strand
TGAACAGGAACATCAGGCTGAAGGCCCAGACGAAGTGGGCACCCAGGAACATCAGACCATAGGCACTGGAGGACGAGCCGTAGCTGTTGATCACCTGTGCGGCCTGAGCCCAGAGGAAGTCACGCAGCCATCCGTTGATGGTGATGGCGCTGTTGGCGAAGTTGCCATTGGTGATATGCGAGACGCTGCCGTCCGCATTCACGGTTCCCCACACGTCGCTCTGCATCTTCCAGCTGAAGTGGAAGATCACGATCGAGAGGGAGTTGTACATCCAGAACAGGCCGAGGAACACGTGGTCCCAGGCGGAAACCTGGCAGGTGCCGCCACGACCGGGGCCATCGCAGGGGAAGCGGAAGCCCAGGTTGGCCTTGTCGGGGACAAGACGGGAGCTGCGGGAGTAGAGCACACCCTTCAGCAGGATCAGCACCGTCACGTGGATCGTGAAGGCGTGAATGTGGTGCACCATGAAGTCGGCCGTTCCCAGGGGGATGGGAGCAGCGGCGACCTTGCCGCCCACGGCGACTACGGCACCGTTGAACACTTCGCTCACACCCGAGAGGGCGTTGGGCGCGGTGGTTCCGGCGGCGGCGGCGTGGAGACCCTGGATCCACTGGGCGAAGATCGGCTTCAGCGCAATGGCGGAGTCACTGAACATGTCCTGGGGACGGCCCAGGGCACGCATGGTGTCGTTGTGGATGTAGAGGCCGAAGCTGTGGAAGCCGAGCCAGATGCACACCCAGTTGAGGTGGCTGATCAGGGCGTCGCGAGCCTTCAGCACCCGGTCGAGCACGTTGTCGATGTGCTTGGCGGGGTCGTAGTCACGCACCATGGCGATGGCGGCGTGAGCACCGGCACCCACGATCAGGAATCCACCGATCCAGGTGTGATGGGTGAAGATCGAGAGCTGGGTGGGGTAATCAATGCCGATGTAGGGATAGGGCGGCATTGAATACATGTGGTGCGCCACGATGATGCTGAGCGAACCGAGCAGAGCCAGGTTCACCGCCAGCTGGGCGTGCCAGGAGGTGGTCATGAACTCGAAGAGACCATCGTGGCCCTTCGGAGCGGGGAACAGCAGGGGGTCGCCCTTCTGACCCTCAAGGATTTCCTTGATGCTGTGACCGATGCCCCAGTTGGTCCGGTACATGTGACCGGCCACGATGAACAGCACCGCAATCGCCAGGTGGTGATGGGCGATGTCCGTCATCCAGAGGCTGCCGGTCACAGGATTCAGACCACCCTTGAAGGTGAGGAAATCGCTGTAGGCGGCCCAGTTGCCGTTGAAGAAAGCCGAGATGCCGGCCCCGAAACCAGGGAAGAGCTGGCTGACCAGATCCTGATTCAGGAACTCGTGCGGCAGGGGGATGTCCCCCACCGAGGCGATGATCTTGCCGTTCAGCGCCAGCGGCTTGCCGGCGTCGATGGCGTCCATCAGCGCGGTGGTGGGCAGGGACACGTGCAGCAGGTGCCCGGTCCAGGCCAGGGAACCCAGGCCCAGCAGGCCCGCCAGGTGGTGGTTGAGCATCGACTCAACGTTCTGGAACCACTCGAGCTTGGGCGCTGCCTTGTGGTAATGGAACACGCCTGCATTCAGCATCAGGCCGGCCATCACCAGGGCACCGATGGCCGTGGCCATCAGCTGGGTTTCGTTGGTGAAGCCCCAGGCCCTCCAGATATGGAAGAGGCCGGAGGTGATCTGAATGCCGTGGAAACCGGCACCGACATCACCGTTGAGAATCTCCTGGCCGAAGATCGGCCAGACCACCTGCGCAGAAGGCTTGACGTGCAGGGGATCGGCCAGCCAGCCGGAGTAGTTGGAGAAGCGGGCGCCGTGGAAGAAGGCACCGCTCAGCCAGATGAAGATGACGGCCAGATGGCCGAAGTGAGCCGAGAAGATCTTGCGAGAAACCTCTTCAAGATCGCTCGTGTGGCTGTCGAAGTCGTGAGCGTTGGCGTGGAGGTTCCAAACCCAGGTGGTGGTTTTGGGACCTTTAGCCAGGGTGCGGTCGAAATGGCCGGGCTTTTCGAAAAGCTCGAACGTGGCCGGAACGGGGTTCCGGTCGACCAGCTCCTTCGCCGTTTTCCCACGCTCTGGTGGGCTGATGGTCATCGAGACGTTCCTCGAGGGACGGGATCGAGGTGGAGGTCCACCCCTTCACTCGGACCGGCCGCCCGGCGGAAGCCGGGTTTCCTGAGCGAGTGACGGGCCCTGGAGCGGGAAGCAGGACTTCCCGACCCATGGGCGCCAGCTGAGCAAGCCTCTGCCCGAGGGGGCGAAAACGCTTGGCACGACTGGTGCGAGGGGCCCCAGATAGGGGACCGCTGGCGGAAGTATAGGGGTCAGTTTCAATCGATCCCGCCGCCCAGTTACAAAGGTTCAATCCGGGCGGTTCCCAGGCCTGGCAAGGGGTTTGCCGGGATGCCAGCCACATCGAAACACCCTTACATCAGCCGCTTGCTCTAGCACCAGCCAAGAAGAAGTTGTAGCCAGAGCTATACAGAGTCATCCCCGATGGCGGGCGGTGCGCAGAATGTCTCCAGATGAGGATGCATCTGACGTGCGTTCGGACCGACAGGGAACCAGCGATGCGGCCTGGCTGTCCCGCCCGCGGCGCTGGTGGCCGCGGAGATGGCTGGCCTGCATCGTCGTGATCGCCTTGGTGCTGGGGGGCTCAGGTTGTAGCGCGGACCGGGCGAACCTGGGTCGCGACCTGGCCCGCTCCCTGCCGAAGCCTGCCGCCGCCCTGCGAGAGGTACCGCCGCCGCTGGCCGTGCAGCAGCTCCAGGCCGCCCTGGCCGAGCGCCAGCCGGCGGTGGAGATCCTCTCCCCCCGCAACGGCACCACCCTGCCGGACGGCCCCTGGACCCTGCGGCTGGGCGTGCAGGACTGGCCCCTGGTGGATGCGGGTTCCCTCGGTCCGGGCCCCCACCTGGCCGTGCAGATCGACGACGGACCGCCCCTGCGGCTGACCGACCCGGACGACCTGAGCCTCACCCTGCCGTCCCTGACGCCTGGCAGCCACCGGATCACGGCCTACGCCGCCCGCCCCTGGGGGGAAGCGGTGAAGAGCCCCGGCGCCCAGAGCCAGATCGTGGTGCACCGGGTGGCCGCCAATCCGCTCGGCGTGCCCGCGGCCGGCTCGCCCCAGCTGATCCTCACCAGCCCCGGCGGCAGCGTCGCCGCCGAGCCGCTCCTGCTCGATTGGCTGCTGTTGGATGCCCCCCTGCAGCATCTGCGCGCCAACGACGAGAGCTGGCGGCTGCGGGTGACCGTGAACGGCGACAGTTTCCTGGTGGACCGCCAGGAGCCTCTCTGGCTGCAGGGGTGGAAACGGGGCAGCAACGCTCTGGTGCTGGAACTGGTGGATGGGCGCGGCGAGCCGCTGAATCCACCGTTCAATACGTTGGTGCAGGAGGTGCGTCTCCAGAGCGGGCCTGCACCGGTGTGGCTGGGCGGCCGCCTCGATCCCCTCACCCTCGATCAGCTGCTCGGCCTGGCACCGCCGCCTGCCGATCCCGAGGAGGAGAGCCCGGTGCCTGAAGTGCCGGCCCCCGCGCCCGCGACCCTGAGCAGCGAGCCTGCGGCCGTGGAGCTCCCTGCCGCAATGCAGCAGCCAGCAGCGGAGGCCGCCCAGGTTCCACCAGCAATCACCCAGGCCGCTCCTGGGACCCAGCAACCGCTGGAGGATCCCAAAGACGCGGAGAACGAAGCAGAGAGCCCCGACAGCGACACGGCGGAAGGAGCCTCTACGGAACCCGAGCTGCCCGCGATCGAAACCGCCCTCTCCCCGGAATCGGCGCTGCCAGCCGCCGAGCCTGCGGAACCCGAGCAGGAAGGAGAGGGTCTTCCAGAGGCCATACCGGTTGCCCCCCTCAACGCAGACATCCCCGAGCCGGAATCCCAGACCACGGCCGAGCCCTTGGGTGCCCCCCCAGAGGAGGGAAGCGAATCGGCTGTGGCTGACGCCGCGGACCCAGGCGATCCCAATGCCTTGGCCCAGGACGAACCCTTGCCGGAAACCGCTGAAGCAAAGGAACAGCCACCCAGCCCAACCGCCAGAGAGGCGGATCAACCAACAGACATGAGCCCCAGCCGCCAGGCCCTGCAACGCCTGAAGCAGCTGAAATTCCGGCTTCCCCGGCGGGGCACCGAGGCCGCGGAGCAGCCGTCATGAGCGCCTCCCCTGCGGGCCCGGTGCTCGGCCTGGCCTTCAGCCCCGCGGCCGTGCCCCTGCTCGAGCGGCTGCAGCAGGCAGGCCTGCTGGATGAGCTGCGCCAGCCCGCCGGCCGCGAAGACGGCGGGGAGGATCCGGCCCTCTGGCTGGCGGGGCGCTGGGGCCGGGCCCGCGCCGTGGTGGCGATCGGGGCCTGCGGCCTGGTGGTTCGCCTGATCGCCCCCCTGCTGCAGGGAAAGGCAAGCGACCCCGCCGTGGTGGTGCTGGATCCGGAGGGCCGCTTCGTGGTGCCCCTGCTCGGCGGCCATGGCGCCGGCGGGGAGGCGCTCTGCCATCGCCTCGCCGCGGTGCTCGATGCCCAGCCGGTGCTCACCGGCAGCAGCGGCCCGGCCGGGCGCCTCGCCCTCGACAGCTTCGGGCGGGCCTGGGGCTGGCGCCGCGGCAGCGGCGACTGGAACGCCCTGATGCGCCAGGCGGCTTCCGGGGAGGGAACCCCCCTGGCTGTGGTGCAGGAGCAGGGCGAAACCGGTTGGCGCACCCTGGAAGCCAGCCGCTCGCTGCCGCTCCAGCCAGAACCCGATCCAGGCGACCCGCAGCAAGAGGCGCTCGAGCCCTCCCTATGGATCAGCGTGCGGCGCGGCGAGGGCTGCCGCTGGCATCCCCCCTGCCTCTGGCTGGGCATCGGCTGTGAGCGCGACACCAGCCTGGCGGTGCTGGAGCGTCTGCTGGAGAGGGGCCTGGCCGAGGCGGGGCTGGCCGCGGAGGCGGTGGCCGGCCTGGCGAGCATCGATCGCAAGGGAGATGAGCCGGCCCTGCTGGAACTCTCGGGCCGGCGGTCGTGGCCCCTGCGGCTCTTCGATGCCGCCACCCTGGCGGAAGTTGCCGTGCCCCACCCCTCCGCGGCTGTGGCCGCGGCGATGGGGACGGCGAGCGTGTCCGAGGCGGCCGCCCTCCAGGCCGCCGCCCTGGCCGGAGGGGAGCCTCGCCTCCTGCTGGGGAAAACAGTTGAGAAGGCCGGCCCGGGCGAACGGGGGGCCGCCACCCTGGCAATCGCCTGCAGCCCCGCCCAGATGGCCCCCGCCCGCGGACGGCTCGATCTGGTGGGAAGCGGCCCGGGCAGCCTCGAGCTGCTCACCCCCGATGCCCGCCGGGCCCTGGCCGATGCCACCGCCTGGGTGGGCTATGGCCTCTACCTCGATCTGCTCGAACCCCTGCGCCGCCCCGACCAGCTGCGCGTGGACGGCCGCCTCACCGCCGAGCGGGAACGCTGCGCCGAAGCCCTGGCCCTGGCCCGGGCGGGCCTGCCGGTGGCGCTGATCTCCTCGGGGGAGAGCGGCATCTACGGCATGGCGGGCCTGGCCCTGGAGCTCTGGCTGCAGCTCCCCGCCGAGGAGCGACCGGAATTCACAGTGCATCCGGGCATCTCCGCCCTGCAGCTGGCCGCCGCCCGGGCCGGCGCCCCGCTGATGCACGACTTCTGCACGATCAGCCTCAGCGACCGCCTCACCCCCTGGGAGGTGATCGAGCAACGGCTGCAGGCGGCGGCCCGGGGGGACTTCGTGGTGGCGCTCTACAACCCGCGCTCCCGCGGCCGCGACTGGCAGCTGGAGCGGGCCCGGCAGATCCTGCGCCAGGCCCGCCCCGCGGACACCCCGGTGGTGCTCGCCCGCCAGCTGGGACGTCCCGAGGAGCAGGTACGCCTCACCAGCCTCGAGACGCTGCCCTGCGGGGAGGTGGACATGCTCACCCTGGTGCTGGTGGGCAACAGCACCAGCCGGGTGCAGGACGGCCGGATGGTGACCCCGCGCGGCTACCCGGGGGCCGAACTGGCCTAGGAGAAGGAAGGAATCGGGATGACAGGATTCGAACCTGCGGCCCCTTCGTCCCGAACGAAGTGCGCTACCAAGCTGCGCTACATCCCGATGCCCGGAGTGTAAGGGATCGCCGCCACCGCACCGGCCGGGCCTCTTCCTAGATTCAGTCGTTCTGCCCGGCTCCGGTGACCAGCAAGCCCAGCACCACCAAACCCGACTGGCTCCGGGTGAAGGCACCCCAGCGGGAGCGGATCGGGGCGGTGGCCGACCTGCTGGTGGATCTGCGGCTGAACACCGTCTGCCAGGAAGCCAGCTGCCCGAACATCGGCGAATGCTTCGCGGGGGGCACCGCCACCTTCCTGATCATGGGGCCCGGCTGCACCCGCGCCTGCCCCTACTGCGACATCGACTTCGACCGCAGCGTGCGGGCCCTCGATCCCACCGAGCCCGAGCGGCTGGGCGAGGCCGTGGCACGGCTGGGGCTCAGCCACGTGGTGATCACCTCGGTGAACCGCGATGACCTCGAAGACGGCGGTGCCAGCCAGTTCGTGGCCTGCATCGAGCAGGTGCGGCGCCGTTCGCCCCTCACCACGATCGAGCTGCTGATCCCGGATTTCTGCGGCCACTGGGGTGCCCTGGCGGCGGTGATGGCCGCCGCGCCGGATGTGCTCAACCACAACATCGAAACCGTGCCGCGGCTGTACCGCAAGGCCCGCCCCCAGGGGATCTACGAGCGATCCCTCGAGCTGCTGCAGCGGGTGCACGAAGGCTGGCCGCGCACCTACACCAAATCGGGCCTGATGGTGGGCCTGGGCGAAACCGATGCCGAGGTGCTCGAGGTGCTGGCGGATCTGCGGGCCCACGCCGTGGACATCGTGACCATCGGCCAGTACCTCTCGCCCGGTCCGAAGCATCTGCCGGTGGATCGCTTCGTGACCCCCGAGCAGTTCGAGGCCTTCCGTCGGCACGGCGAGGAGATCGGCTTCCTGCAGGTGGTGAGCACCCCCCTCACCCGCAGCAGCTACCACGCCGGCGAGGTGCAGCGGCTGATGCAGCTATACCCCCGCTGAGCCAAAGGCGGCCTCAGGCCGCCACCGCCTCCCGCTCCGCCAGACCCATGGCGGCCTTCTCGCTGGGGGGCACCAGCACCTTGAAGCGCGACTTCCAGCTGGACCAGTCCGCCAGGATCTCGGTGGCGCGGCTGCTGCCGGTGAGTTCGCGGTGGGTCTCGAGCAGGGGCAGCAGGATCGCCTCCTGCTCCGCCGTGGTGAGATCACAGAGGGCCACGGTCTCCGGATTGATCCGGCTGGCCAGGCCGCCGTCCTCATCGAGCAGGAAGGTCACCCCGCCGGTCATGCCGGCCCCCACGTTGCGGCCGGTGGAGCCGAGCACCACCACCACGCCACCGGTCATGTATTCGCAGCAGTGGTCGCCGGAACCCTCCACCACGGTGCGGGCTCCGCTGTTGCGCACCGCGAAGCGCTCGCCGGCCCGGCCGAGGGCGAAGAGCTCGCCGCCGGTGGCCCCGTAGAGGCAGGTGTTGCCGAGGATCACCTGCTGGCCGGGATCCTGCACGGCGGTGGGGGGCACCACCGTGATCCTGCCGCCGTTGATGCCCTTGCCCACGTAGTCGTTGGCCTCGCCCACCAGGCGCACGTTCATGCCCTGCAGCAGGAAGGCACCGAAGCTCTGGCCGGCGGCGCCCTCGAAGGTGAGGTCGAGCTGGCCGAGGAAGCCGGTGTTGCCGTGGCGCGCGGCGATCTCGCCGGACAGCCGGGCACCGACGCTGCGGTCGGTGTTCACGATCGCCAGGCGGCGGGCCACATGGCCCTGGCCCTCGATCGCGCCCATCAGCTCGGCATCGGCCAGCAGGGCATCCTCGAGGATGGGGCCGTTGCCATGGGCTTCGGCGTCGTGGCGCAGCCAGCTGCGATCGGCAGCGGCCTCGATCGGGGCCAGCAGGCAGGAGAGATCGAGCGAGCGGGTCTTGGCCAGGCTCACCTCCCGCATCTGGAGGAGATCGGTGCGGCCGATCAGATCCTCGAGCCGGGCCACGCCCAGAACGCTCAGCAGCTGGCGCACCTCCTCGGCCACGTAGAGGAAGAAGTTCACCACATGCTCGGGGATGCCGGTGAAGCGCTTGCGCAGCGCTTCCTTCTGGGTGGCCACGCCCACCGGGCAGTTGTTGGTGTGACAGACGCGGGCCATGATGCAGCCCTCGGCGATCATCGCCACCGAGCCGAAGCCGTATTCCTCGGCCCCGAGCAGGGCGGCGACAATCACGTCCCAGCCGGTCTTGAGGCCGCCGTCGGCGCGGAGGAGCACCCGGTCGCGGAGGCCGTTCTCCAGCAGGCTGCGGTGCACCTCGGTGAGTCCGAGTTCCCAGGGACTGCCCGCATGCTTGATCGAGCTCAGGGGTGAGGCGCCCGTGCCGCCGTCGTGGCCGGAGATCTGGATCACGTCGGCGTTGGCCTTGGCCACCCCGGCGGCGATCGTGCCGATGCCGATCTCCGCCA
>JBMLOS010000047.1:0-2562 GCA_049242845.1 Prochlorococcaceae cyanobacterium | reverse complement strand
TGAGCATCAGCCCCGGCATCCTGCGGGCCGCCGAGGTGATCCTGCACAGCATGCGCGGCAACGAGCTGCTGGTGATGACCGCCAATCCCGACACCGGCAGCCGGCTGCTGGCCCTGCTGCGGGCCGCCAGCCACGTGCTCTGCGACCGGCCCAGCCTGCCCCTGGTGGAGCAGACCTTGCGCCAGAACCGGGCCCAGCTGATGCGCCTGCCGGTGGTGCACTGTGCCCAGAGCTACCTCGGAGCTGCCACGATCGATCAGTTGCGCAAGGAGATCGGCCTGCTGGCCGCTGCCTGAGGATCACCGCATGCTGAACGCCATCCGGGCCGACCTGGCGATGATCCGGGAGCGGGACCCGGCCGCCCGCGGCACCCTCGAGATCCTGCTCTGCTATCCGGGCTTCCATGCCCTGGTGCTGCATCGCCTCAGCCACAGGCTCTGGCGGGCCGGGGTGCCGCTGCTGCCGCGGCTGCTCAGCCAGCTCTCCCGCCTGGTCACCGGCGTGGAGATCCACCCGGGTGCCCGCATCGGCGAGGGCGTGTTCATCGACCACGGCATGGGGGTGGTGATCGGCGAGACCAGCGTGGTGGGCAACCGCTGCCTGCTCTACCAGGGGGTGACCCTGGGGGGCACCGGCAAGGAGCACGGCAAGCGTCACCCCACCCTGGAGGACAACGTGGTGGTGGGAGCCGGCGCCAAGGTGCTCGGGGCGATCACGGTGGGGGCGAACACCCGCATCGGCGCCGGGTCGGTGGTGCTGCGCAGCGTCGAGCCGGACTGCACGGTGGTGGGCATCCCCGGACGGGTGATCCACCAGAGCGGCGTGCGGATCGATCCCCTCGCCCACTCGGCCCTGCCCGACACCGAGGCCCGCGTGATCCGCAACCTGATGGAGCGGATCGACAGCCTCGAGAACGAACTCGGCCGTCTGCAGGCCTGCCTGCGGGAAGTGGCGGCGGGCAGGCCCCTGCAGGAGCCCTGCAGCGGGGTGGCCCAGAGCCTCAAGGACCGGGAGATCCTCGAGTTCCTGGGGGAGGAGCCTTCCTGACCCGAGGCGAACGAACGGACCCAACCTCTCTGGTGGAGAAGAATGGCTCTTCGACTCCGGTGATCAGGTCCCCTCGGGGGCTCAGGCGGCGACCGGATCGAGCCGGGGCTGGAACATGAACATCGAATAGATCACATTGCGGCGCATCTGGGTCATCATCTCCAGGAACATGTCATAGCCCTCGTTCTTGTATTCGATCAGTGGATCCTTCTGGCCATAGCCCCTCAGGCCCACCGATTCACGCAGGGCGTCCATGGCCTGCAGATGTTCCCGCCAGAGCGTATCGATCTGCTGCAGGATGAAGAAACGCTCCGCTTCCCGCATCAGCCCCGGCCGCTGGGCCTCGATCTGCCCTTCCTTGAGGTCATAGGCATTGCGCATCTGCTCCTGCAGGAAGGCCTTGAGTTCCTCCATGGCGAGGCCACGCACATCATCGGGCTGGAGATCCTCGAGAAGATAGATGAATTCCTTGACCTTGCCCACGAGCCGATCGAGATCCCATTCCTCGGGTGGCAGATCAGGATTCACATAGGCTTCCACGATGTCGTCAATCGTGCGCTCGCCGTAGCCGATCACCTGGGCCTTGAGTTCGCGTCCCTCGAGCACGCGGCGGCGCTCGGCATAGACAGCCTTGCGCTGGTTGTTCATGACTTCGTCGTACTCGAACACCTGCTTGCGGATGTCGTAGTAGTAGGTTTCCACTTTCTTCTGCGCCCCCTCCAGGGAGCGGTTCAGCATGCCGGACTCGATCGGCATGTCCTCCTCCACCCGGAAGGCGTTCATCAGGCCTGCCACCCGCTCACCGCCGAAGATGCGCAGCAGGTTGTCCTCCAGGGAGAGGAAGAACCGGGTCGAGCCGGGGTCACCCTGCCGGCCGGCGCGGCCGCGCAGCTGGTTGTCCACCCGCCGGGATTCGTGGCGCTCGGTGCCGATCACGTGCAGGCCGCCGGCCTCCCGCACCCGCTGCTCCTCCGTCTGGGTCACTGCCTCGTATTCGCGCTTCACCTGGGCGATCTGCTCCCGCAGGGCCTGGATCTGGGGATCTTCGGTGGGGGCCTTCTCGGCAGCCTGGGCAATGCGGTCCTCCAGTTCAAGCACCGTGAGGCTGCGATCACCCCAGGTCTTCACCAGATCCTTCACCAAGGCGGCCAGGGCAGCCTCGGTTTCGCCGCTGAGATCGCAGGGGTAGAGGCTGCCGATCGCCCTGGCCTCGCTGGGGGCCTGGAAGGCGGCATCGGCTCCCTCTCCCCCGAAGCCGCCGCCACCGCCGCCAGCCGTGCGCTGCAGCGGCACCGGCGGCCGGTGGCCCTCCTCCGGCCGCACCAGGCGGGGCAGGAGCACCTCGCGCAGCTTGAGGCGGGCCATGTAGTCGGCATTGCCGCCCAGGATGATGTCGGTGCCGCGGCCGGCCATGTTGGTGGCGATGGTCACGGCGCCGGCGCGGCCGGCCTGGGCCACGATCTCCGCCTCCCGCTCCACGTTTTCGGGCTTGGCATTGAGCAGGTTGTGGGGGAT
>JBMLOS010000046.1:0-3732 GCA_049242845.1 Prochlorococcaceae cyanobacterium | reverse complement strand
TGCTGCTGGCGGTGCTCACCCAGGTGTTCCTGATCGCCGTGGCCACCCTGCCGCCCGTGGCGGCCTATCTGGGCGAGCCCACACCGGTGGTGACCCTGGTGGCCCTGCTGGTGGCCCTGATCCCCACCACCATCGGCGGCCTGCTCTCGGCCATCGGCATCGCCGGGATGGACCGGGTGGCCCAGTTCAACGTGATCGCCACCTCGGGCCGGGCCGTGGAGGCCTGCGGCGACATCAGCACCCTGGTGCTCGACAAGACCGGCACGATCACCCTGGGCAACCGGCTGGCGGAGGAGTTCCTGCCGGTGGGCGGCCACACGGAAGCGGAGCTGGCCGCCGTGGCTCTCGGGGCCAGCGGCTTCGACACCACCCCCGAGGGGAAATCGATCGTGCGGCTGGCGGAGAAGCTCGGGGCCTCCGCTGGGTTCGAGCCGGCCGACGCCACCGGCCTGGAATTCTCGGCCCGCACCCGCATGAGTGGCACCGACCTCGCCGATGGCACCGAGCTGCGCAAGGGGGCGGTGGATGCCATCCGCGGTTTCGTGCGCTCCCGTGGCGGCCAGGTGCCGGACGACCTCGAGGAGGCCTTCGGCCGCGTGTCCCGCCTGGGGGGGACACCGCTGGCGGTATGCCGTGACGCGGAGGTGTACGGCGTGGTGTATCTCAAGGACATCATCAAACCGGGAATCCGCGAGCGCTTCGATCAGCTCCGCCGCATGGGCATCCGCAGTGTGATGCTCACCGGCGACAACAAGATCACCGCCAGCGTGATCGCCCGGGAGGCCGGTGTGGATGCCTTCATCGCCGAGGCCACGCCCGAGGACAAGATCGCGGTGATTCAGCAGGAGCAGAAGCTGGGCAAGCTGGTGGCGATGACCGGCGATGGCTCCAACGACGCCCCGGCCCTGGCCCAGGCCAATGTGGGCGTGGCGATGAACTCCGGCACCCAGGCCGCCAAGGAGGCGGCCAACATGGTGGATCTCGACAGCGATCCCACCAAGCTGATCGACATCGTGACGATCGGCAAGCAGCTGCTGATCACCCGCGGGGCGCTCACCACGTTTTCGATCGCCAACGACGTGGCCAAGTACTTCGCCATCCTGCCGGCCCTCTTCGGCGGCGTGGGCCTCGAGGCCCTCAACCTGATGAACCTGCACAACCCTCGCTCGGCCATCCTCTCGGCGATGGTGTTCAACGCCCTGATCATCCCCGCGCTGGTGCCTCTGGCCCTGCGGGGGGTGGCCTTCCGCCCGGCAAGCGCCGAACAGCTGCTGCGGCGCAACCTGCTGCTCTATGGCCTCGGTGGCCTGGTGGTGCCGTTCGTGGGCATCAAGGCGATCGACCTGGCCGTCACGTCCCTCCACCTGCTCTGAGGTTCCCGCGATGTTCCTGTCCCGACCCCTGTTCTGGATCCCCCTGCTGATCACCACCGGCGCGGTGGGGGGCTATGCCGTGTTCCGGCTGTTCCACCCCCCCCCTGCAGAGCGGGGCGCTGTCGCTGCTGCTCAGCGTCACCGTGGCGCTCTCCGCGTATCTCTTCGTCGCCATGGTCCAACCGGAGAAGTTCTGATGACCTCCCTGCGCGCCTGCTTCCGAGCTCTCTGCCTCACCGCCGGGCTGTGGCTGCTCACCGTGGTGCTCTATCCCCTGCTGCTGCTGCTTGTGGGTCAGGGGCTGTTCCCTGGCCAGGCCAACGGCTCGCTGCTGTCGGTGAACGGCACGGTGGTGGGCTCGGCCCTGATCGGCCAGCCCTTCGCCAGCCCGCGCCATTTCCAGGGCCGCCCCAGCGCCGTGGACTACAGCACCGGCAAGGCGGCACCGGCCTCCGGTCCCAGCAATCTGGGCCCCACCAATCCGGCTCTCGGCAAGCGCATCGCCGCGGCGTCCGCTGAGCTCCGGGACATCGGCCTTCCCACCCCGGCTCCCGATCTGCTCTACGCCTCGGGCTCCGGCCTCGATCCCCACATCTCGCCGCTGGCGGCACGGCAGCAGATTGCCAGGCTCTCCGAGGCACGCGGCCTCCCTCCCGAGCAGCTGGAACGGCTGGTGCGGCAAACCACCGAGGGGCGGTTCCTCGGCGTGGTGGGAGAGCCCCGCGTCAACGTGCTGCGGCTCAACCTCGCCCTCGACGCCCTGTCTGCGGGAACGGCCGGGCCATGATCCGCTCCACCACCGGACGGGGCCGTCACAGGATCTACATCGGCATGGCCCCTGGTGTCGGCAAGACGTTCCGGATGCTCCAGGAGGCCAGGGAACTCAGGCACGAGGGCGTGGATGTGGTGGTGGGCCTGCTGGAAACCCACGGCCGCCGGGACACGGCGCGCCAGGCCGAGGGTCTGGAGCAGGTGCCCCGCCGCCGCGTCGAACACCAAGGCGTGGTGCTGGAGGAGATGGATGTGGGGGCCATCCTGGCCCGGCGCCCCCAGCTCGTTCTGGTGGACGAGCTGGCCCACACGAACGTGCCGAGCAGTGAGCGGCCGAAGCGCTGGCAGGACGTGGAGGCCCTGCTGACCGCCGGCATCGATGTGTATTCCACGGTGAACATCCAGCACGTGGAGGGCCTCAACGACCTGGTGGAGCAGCTCACCAGCGTGGCGGTGCGCGAACGCATCCCCGATCGGCTGATCGAGCGCGCCGACCAGGTGGTGCTGGTGGATGTGACTCCGGAAACGCTCCAGGAACGGCTGCGGGAGGGGAAGATCTACGCCGCCGAGAAGGTGGGCCAGGCACTGGCCCATTTCTTTCAGCGGCGCAATCTGGTGGCCCTGCGGGAACTGGCCCTGCGCGAAGTGGCCGACCGCGTGGAGGAGGAGATCACGCCGGTGAGCGCCCTGCGGGAACGGGTGATGGTGTGCCTCTCCACCTATCCCTCCTCCCAGCGGCTGGTGCGCCGTGCCGCCAGGCTGGCGGGCTACATGGATGCTCCGCTGCTGGTTCTCACCGTGCAGGACCCGAACCGGTTCCTGAGCCTCGAGGAGGGGATTCAGCTGGAGGAAGCGATGCGGCTGTGCGAAGACCTGGGCGCCGAGTTCCTGCGCATGGACAGCAGCGACGTGCTCGGCACCATCGCCCGGATCGCCGGGGAGCGGCGCATCACCCAGATCGTGATGGGGCAGACCCTGCGCTCCCGGCGCCAGGCCCTGCTGCGCCGTCCGCTGTCCGAGCGCCTGCAGCACCGGCTCCAGGGGCTCCAGGTGGATCTGCACCTGATCTCTGACATTCCGTCGGGATCAGCGGGTTAGGCCGGCCTCCTCACCGGATGGCAGGCTGCCGAACCGCCGCCAGAGAAATGAACTGCGGCTCAGTTCGGCAGATCCCCATCGTTGCCACGATGCAGCATCTGCTCCACCACCAGTTTGAGCAGCAGCGACGCGATCCCTACGCCCCCGAGCACCAGGGCGGCGCCATAGGCCAGCTCGGTGTCGTACTGCTTGTAGGCGTCTTCCACGAACAGCGGCAGGGTCTGGGTCTGGCCGGCGATGTTGCCGCTCACCACGGCGACCGCCCCGAATTCCCCCAGGGCCCGGGCGGTGGTGAGGATCAGGCCGTAGACCACGGCCCAGCGCACTGAGGGCAGGGTGACTTTCCAGAACACCTGCCAATTGCTGGCCCCGAGAGTGCGGGCCGCTTCCTCCTGATCCCAGCCCTCCTCCTCCAGCAGCGGGATCACCTCCCGCGCCATGAACGGGAAGGTGACGATGATCGTGGCCAGCACGATGCCGGGCCAGGAGA
>JBMLOS010000045.1:0-6361 GCA_049242845.1 Prochlorococcaceae cyanobacterium | reverse complement strand
CGGCGGGCACCTCGATGCCCGAACTGGTCACCTCCCTGGTGGCCGCCTACCGGGGGAAGGCCGACCTGGCGATCGGCAACGTGGTGGGCAGCAACCTGCTCAACCAGCTGGTGATCCTGGGGCTCTGCGCCACGGTGTCCGGCGGCAGGGGCCTGGGCGTGGATCCGGTGATCGTGAGCCGCGACCTGCCGATCATGGTGCTCACCACCCTGGCCTGCCTGCCGATCTTCTGGGCCCGGGGGGTGATCACCCGGCTGGAGGGGGGTATCCTGCTGCTCCTCTACGGCCTCTATCTGGCCGAGCAGATCCTCACCAACACGGCACCGGCCATGGCCGATCCCTTCCGCCTGGTGGTACTGGTGGGGGTGATTCCGCTGGTGCTGGTGTTCCTGGTGTGGCAGATGCTGCGCTGGCGCGAGCAGCGCCACCAACAATCGCCCGGCTGACAGTCCGCTCCGCTCAGGCGTGAGAAGATCCGCCCACTTCCGACGCACTCCGATGAACCCGCTGGCTGCCCTCCGTCCTGGCCGGCACCGAGGTGCCGCCGCCACGGCCCGGCGCCAACGGCCATTCGGAGCTCTGCTGGCGAGCGTGTCCGTGCTGCTTCCCCTGCTGGCCGCCTGCGCGCCCGAGGGGGAGAGCGGCCTGCAGAGCCAGAAGATGGCCGAGATCCGCTCCCGGGGCCGGCTGGTCTGCGGGGTGGAGGGCAAGCTGCCGGGCTTCAGCTTCGTGGAAACCAACGGCGCCTACACCGGCCTGGATGTGGATGTCTGCAAGGCGGTGGCGGCCGCCCTGCTGGGGGATCCGGACAAAGTGGATTACCGCGACCTCAACTCCACCGAACGCTTCGCGGCCCTGGCCAGCGGCGAGGTGGATCTGCTCTCGCGCAACACCACCATGACCCTCAGCCGCGATGCCGCCGGGGGGAACGGTCTGAGCTTCGCCCCTCCCACCTTCTATGACGGCCAGGGCGTGATGGCGCCGGTGGCCAGCGGCATCCGCACCCTCAAGGATCTCGCCGGCAAGCCGATCTGCGTGGAGAGCGGCACCACCACCGAGCTGAATCTGGCCGACCGGATGCGGGAGCTGAAGGTTCCCTACACGCCGCTGAAGTTCCAGACCAGCGACCAGACCTACGCCGCCTACCTCGGCAAGCGCTGCGTGGCCGTGACCTCCGACCGCTCCCAGCTGGCCGGCAAGCGCACCAGCTTCCCCGATCCGGCGGCCCATGCCCTGCTGCCGGATGTGCTCAGCAAGGAACCCCTCACCCCCGCCACCACCAACGGCGATCCGGTGTGGGCCGATGCGGTGCGCTGGATCGTCTACGGCCTCATGCAGGCCGAGGAGAGCGGCATCACCGAGGCCAACGTGGACGCCAAGCTGGCCGAGGCCAAGGCGAACACCAACCTGGCCGACCTGCGCCGCTTCCTCGGGGTGGAGGGCGACTTCGGCCGCCAGCTGGGCCTGCCGGCCGACTTCATGGTCAAGGCCGTGAAGGCGGTGGGCAACTACGGCGAGATCTTCGATCGCAACGTCGGTCCGGCCTCGAAGCTCAAGCTCGATCGCGGTCTGAACCGCCAGTGGAAGGACGGCGGCCTGATCTATTCGCCTCCCTTCCGCTGATGCCGTCCTCCGAGGGATCGTCGGTGGCCTGGTGGAGGGATCGCCGGGTGCTCCCCTGGATCGTGCAGGGGGTGGTGACCCTGGTGGTGCTCCTGCTGGTCGCCTTCCTGCTGGGCAACCTGGTTCGCAATCTCAGCGCCGCCGGCATGCTGCTCACCTGGCGCTGGCTGGGGCAGCCCGCGAGCTTCGACATCGCCGAGTCGCTGGTGCCCTTCGATGCCTCCATGCCCTACTGGCGGGGCCTGATGGCGGGGCTGGTGAACACCCTGCGGGCCGTGCTCACCGGCCTCGTGGGCGCCACCCTGCTGGGCACGGCCGCGGGCATGGCTGCCTTCAGCGGCAACGGGCTGCTGCGGGGCCTCGTGCGCACCTATGTGGAGATCGTGCGCAACATCCCCCTGCTGCTGCAGCTGCTCTTCTGGTATTTCGTGGTCTTTCTGGCCCTGCCCAACGGCACCGCAGCCCTGCAGCTGCCCGGGGTGGTGCTTGCCAAATCGGGGCTGTATCTGGCCTGGCTCGGCGAAGGGCTGCGCTGGAGCACCCCGGCACTGGTGAACGGCGTCTGGCAGGCGCCCCTGCGGCTCTCGGTGGAGTTCTCGGCCCTGATCACCGGCCTGGTGGTGTATTCCGGCGCCTTCATCGCCGAGGTGGTGCGGGGGGGCATCGCCGCGGTGCCGCGCGGCCAGTGGGAGGCCGCCGCCTCCCTGGGGCTGAGCTGGTTCACCACCCTGCAGCGGATCGTGCTGCCCCAGGCCCTGCGGGTGATCGTGCCGGGGCTGAACACCCAGTACATCTCCCTGGCGAAGAACTCCTCCCTGGCGGTGGCCGTGGGCTACGCCGATCTCTATTCCGTGGCGGAAACCACCCTCAACCAGACCGGCCGGGCTGTGGAGATGGTGCTCCTGCTGCTGGGGGCCTACCTGCTGATCGACCTGCTGATCTCGGCCCTGATGAACGGCCTCAACCATCTGGTGCAGATCCGCGAACGCTGATGGACCCCTCCTCCCCCCTGCGCCCTTCCCCCTGGCGTTCGCCGCAGTCCTTCCTGGCCTGGCTGCGGCGTGAGCTCTTCGCCAGCCCCTGGGACGCGGCCCTCAGCCTGGGGCTGATCACCCTGCTGGCCGTGGTGGGCCGGGCCTTCCTCCACTGGGCCTTGAACCAGGCCGACTGGGCCGTGATCCAGCTCAACAGCACCCTCTTCGCCGTGGGCCGCTACCCCGTGGCCGAACAGTGGCGGCTGTGGCTGGTCACCACCCTGCTGGCGGCCGCCGCCGGCGTGGGCTGGGGGCTGCTGCGGGCCCATCCCCGCGCCGACCGCAGCGGCATCCTCTGGCCCACCAACGACCGGATCGCAGCCCTGCTGCTGGGCCTGATCACCCTCTGGGCTCCCTGGGCCCTGGGCCTCTCCCCCGCCGTGGCCGGCCGCTGGTGGGCTCTCACGGCCCTGCTGCTGCTGCTGCGCTGGGGGGCGGGCCGCTGGGGGCGCCTGCTGTCGGGGAGGATCCTGCGGCTGCTGCCGCTCCTGCTGCCCGTGCTTTATCTGGTGGGCATGGGCCTGATCGCCGGCGGCGTCGGCATCCCCCGGGTGGCCCCCACAGCATGGGGCGGCCTGCTGCTCACCCTGGTGGAGGCGAGCTTCGCGATCCTGCTCTGCTTTCCGCTCGGGGTGCTGCTGGCCCTGGGCCGCCGCAGCGATCTGCCGCTGCTGCGGGCCGGTTCGGTGCTCTACATCGAATTCTTCCGCGGCGCGCCCCTGATCACCCTGCTTTTCCTCGGCCAGAACATCCTCGGTTTTCTGCTGCCGGGCGGGGCCAGCCCCGATCGGGTCTGGCGGGCTGCCTGGGTGCTCACCCTCTTCGCCGCGGCCTACCTCGCCGAAGCGGTGCGCTCCGGTCTGGCGGCGGTGCCCACGGGCCAGGTGGAGGCGGCCCGCGCCCTCGGGCTCTCCTACCCCCGCACCCTCCAGCACGTGGTTCTCCCCCAGGCGCTGCGGGTGGCCCTGCCGGCGATGGTGGGGCAGTTCATCTCGCTGCTGCAGGACACCACCCTGCTCTCGCTGATCGGCCTGATGGACCTCCTGGGCATCGCCCGCACCGTGATGGCCAACCCGGCCTTCCTCGGCCGCAACGGCGAGGTGTACCTCACCCTGGCCGTTCTCTTCTGGCTCTGCTGCGCAGCCCTCGGCCTGGGGAGCAGGGCCCTGGAGAAACGTCTCGATCCCCACCATCCGGGCGGCACCGGCCACCCGGCGGCCACCTCCTGATCCGCGGCCTGATCCACAGCCTGCTCCCGTTCCCCCGCTTCCCACTCCCGCTCCGGGTTTCCTCCCCCATGACCGCACCGATCCACCCAGCGACGGCAGGCGCCGCGGCCGATCCCTCGGCCAACGGGCTGATGATCGAAGCCCGGGGCGTGCACAAGTGGTATCCCAACGGCTTCCACGCCCTTCGCGGCGCCGATCTCACTGTGCACCGGGGCGAGGTGGTGGTGATCATGGGCCCCTCGGGCTCCGGGAAGAGCACCTTCCTGCGCACCTTCAACGCCCTGGAGACCTTCCAGAAGGGCAGCATCCAGGTGGACGGCATCACCCTCACCAACGACCTGCGCCGGATCGACAGCATCCGCCGCGAGGTGGGCATGGTGTTCCAGCAGTTCAACCTCTTTCCCCACCTCACGGTGCTGGAGAACCTGCTGCTGGCACCTGTGCTGGTGCGGCGGCGGCCCCGCGAGGAGGTGCGCCGCCAGGCCCTGGAGCTGCTCGAGCGGGTGGGCATCCAGGAGCAGGCCGGCAAGTATCCGGGTCAGCTCTCGGGTGGGCAGCAGCAACGGGTGGCGATCGCCCGCTCCCTCTGCATGGAGCCCCGCATCCTGCTGTTCGATGAACCCACCAGCGCCCTCGATCCGGAGATGGTGCGCGAGGTGCTCGATGTGATGCAGAACCTCGCCGCCGACGGCATGACCATGGTGGTGGTGACCCACGAGGTGCGCTTCGCCCGCCAGGTGGCCAGCCGCGTGGTGCTCATGGCCGATGGTGAGGTGGTGGAGGAAGCCGAACCGGAGCGGTTCTTCACCGCACCGGCGCACCAGCGCACCCGCCGCTTCCTTGAGCAGATCCTCTGAGGGCGAAGGCGCGGCCGCTCTCAGCAGGCGCGTCCCAGAAAACGCAGCACCGCCTGGGTGCGGTTGGACACCTCCAGCTTCTGGAAGAGGGTCTGCACGTAGATGCGCACGGTGCCGGCGCCGATGCCCAGCTTGTCGGCGATCTGCTGGTTCGTGAGCCCACCGGCCAGTCCCTGGAGCACGTCCTTCTCCCGCGGCGTCAGCGGCGGCAGCGACGTGGCCGACTCATCATCAAGGGAGTCGGAGGAGAGATCCAGCATCGCCCGCAGGGCCCGGGTGGCGGAGGGGCCCCACCAGCTGGCACCCTGGAGCACGCTCTGGATCGCCACCTCGAGGTGGAGCAGCGCCTCCGCCTTGTGCAGGTAACCGGAGGCTCCCGCCTCCCAGAGGCGCCCCACCCAGCTGGGGTCGTCCTGGCTGGTGAGCACCAGCACCGGCTGCCCGAAGCGATCCACGATGCGGCGGCAGACCTCGAGGCCCCCCAGGCCGGGCAGGCCGATGTCGAGGATCACAGCGTCGACGGGATTCAGGGCCAGCAGCTCAAGGCCCCGTTCGCCGTCGGTGGCCGGAAACACCTCTTTCACGAAGGGAAGCCGGCCCAGGAAGGTTTCGATGCCGAGGCTGTAGGCCAGGTCATCCTCGATCAGCAGGAGCCGCAAGGGAGCCGGAGATGCGCGAACTCAAGGATGGCACCAGCCGTGGCAGATGGACCAGGAAGGAAGCCCCGCCATCCGGGCGGTTGGCGGCGCGGAGGGTGCCCCGGTGGGCCTCCACGATCTGGCGGCAGAGATAGAGGCCCAGGCCGCTGCCCCGCCGGTCGGGATCGGCCCGGTAGAAGCGCTCGAACAGATGGGGCAGGGCGGAGGGAGGAAAGCCGGAGCCCCGATCGAGCACCAGCAGCCGGATCTCCTGCGCACCGCCCTGGATCTGCAGTTCCACCGTCTGGCGGCGGAGCGAGTGATCGATCGCGTTGAGCAGAAGGTTCTCGATCAGGCGGCGCAGCAGGGCGGCGTCCCCCAGCCAGAGGGCCGGCAGCGGCGGGGAAGCGGGGGCCACCAGCTCGAGGCTGATCTCCCGCTCCAGGGCCAGGGGCCGCAGCGCCTCCAGGGTTTCAGACGCCAGGCCCCGCAGATCGAAGGGTGCGAGCTGCAGGCGCAGACCGTCGAGTTCGGCGCGAAACACCTGCAGCAGATCCTCGATCAGGCACAGACAGCGGTTCTGGCTGGCCAGGATCGCCTCGAGGCCACGCCGCTGCAGACCTTCGGCGGCGGGGTCGAGCTCCTGCAAGATCATGCGCCCCGAAGCCAGGCAGCCCAGCACCGGCGTCTTGAGGTCGTGGGCCAGGGTGGCGATCAGATCCTGGCGGAGATCGGCCTGGGCCAGCCGCAGCTCCAGGGCCAGCTGCTGGGTGCGCAGCCGCAGGTTGCGCAGGCCGAGTTCGGTGGTGACCACCAGGGCCAGGCACACCAGCCCCCGGGAGGTCGTGTACGGCAGCTTCAGATTGATGGCCGGATCATCCAGCAGCGTGCTCATGGTGAGCAGGCAGCAGAAGAGGCAGAAGCCGAGCACCACGCGACGGGGGCGTTGCTCCTGCAGCAGCAGCAGCAACAGGGGCACC
>JBMLOS010000044.1:0-8074 GCA_049242845.1 Prochlorococcaceae cyanobacterium | reverse complement strand
TGTTCACCAAGATCCGCAAGGGCTTCGATGAGTTCATCAAGTGCGGCCTGGTGGATGAGAAGCCCGTGCGGTTCAGCGGCGCCCAGGCCGAGGGCTGCAGCCCGATCGCCCAGGCCTTCGCCGAAGGCCGCGACTTCATCACGCCGGTGAAGCCGAACACGATCGCCAAGTCGATCGCCATCGGCAACCCGGCCGATGGCCCCTACGCCATCGACATCGCCAACCGCACGAACGGCAACATCGCCGCGGTGAACGATGCCGAGATCGTGGAGGGCATCAAGCTGCTGGCCGAAACCGAGGGCGTGTTCACCGAAACCGCCGGCGGCACCACGATCGCGGTGCTCAAGAAGCTGGTGGAGCAGGGCAAGATCGACCCCGAGGAAACCACCGTGGCCTACATCACCGGCAACGGCCTCAAGACCACCGAGGCGGTGGCCTCCTCGATCGGCGAGCCCTTCCTGATCGAGGCCCAGCTCGACAGCTTCAACAGCGCCTGGGAGCGGGCCCAGGCCCTGCACCGGGCCGACTGGGACACGATCGGCTGACCTGCGGCCGTTCCCCAGGCTCCAGCAGCCCCTGCTTCCTCCCCCACCTTTCTCCCTTCTCCATGGCGATCCAGGTCCTGATCCCCACCCCCCTGCAGAAATTCACCGGCGACGAGGCCAGCGTCAGCGTCGAGGCCGCCAGCGTGGATGAGCTCCTCCAGGCGCTCGAGGGTCACTTCCCCGGCATCCTGGCCCGCCTCTGCGATGAGAACGGCAAGCTGCGCCGCTTCCTGAACGTGTATGTGAACAGCGAGGACATCCGGTTCCTGGAACACCAGAGCACCGCCCTCAAGGACGGCGATGAGGTGAGCATCGTTCCCGCCGTGGCTGGCGGCTGAGCCATTCCGGGCGCCGAGGGGCCCGATGGTGCTTCCGGCCACCACACCTCAGGTGGGGTCATTGCTCAATAGGGTCCATGCAGGCCCCACGCCTCTCCCCACCACCGACGTTCCCGCCGCCGCCGCCCCTCCGCCGATGGAAACCACACTCCGGCCCGCCGCCAGTTCCATCCCCCATGCCTGGGAGGCGGATGCACTCCTCTACGACTACCGCCAGGCGGCCAACCCCGTCCGCTCCGGCCTGACGGAGCCGATCTCCTACCACCAGTGGGATCCGTCTCTCCATGGGAGCGGCCCCACGGCGATCCTCCCGCTCGATCTCAGCGGCGCCCTGGGGCTGCAGGGGCCGGCCACCTCCCCCGCCCTCGCCGCCCACTTCCTGCGGCTGCAGGCGGGGGAAGGGCTCAAGCCCGCGGCGGCCGCCACCAGCTCGCTCTTCTACGTGCTGCGCGGCCGCGGCAGCCTCGAGCGCCCTGAGGCCGAGGGCCAGCCGGCCCTGAACCTGCACTGGGGCGCCGGCGATCTCTTCATCCTGCCCTGCGGAACCGATCCCCTGCTGCAGGCGGAGGAGGAGAGCGTTCTCTACTGGGTGAACGACGCCCCCCTGCTCAGCCACCTGGGCGTAGCCCCCAGCCAGCCGCGCTTCTCCCCCTGCCACTGGCCGGCGGCACGGCTCGATGGCGAGCTGCAGGCCCTGCTGCAGGATCCCGGCGCCGCCCGGGCCAACCGCATCAGCCTGCTGCTGGCCCACGCGGCCTTCCCGGCCAGCCGCACCGTGAGCCACACCCTCTGGGCGATGTACGGGGCCGTGCCCCCCGGATCGGTGCAGCCCCCCCACCGGCACCAGTCGGTGGCGCTGGATCTGATCATTGATTGCGATCCCGGCTGCCACACCCTGGTGGGGACCGAGCTTGCGGAGGATGGCAGCATCCTCAACCCCCGGCGGATCGACTGGCAGCCCGGTGGTGTGTTCGTGACCCCTCCGGGCCACTGGCATGCCCACGTGAACGAGAGCGGGCGGCAGGCCAGACTCCTGCCGATCCAGGACGCAGGACTGCACACCTACCTGCGCAGCCTCGACATCCGCTTCTCCGGCTGAACCCGCCGCCATCCCCCGTCGTTCCCCGCCGCACCGGCCCCTCCGTGAGCGAAGCCACCCCGTCTGCCGAATCCACCCCTTCCCATGAGGAGGAGCAGGCCGCCAGCATCGAGGCGCTCCGCCGGAGCGGCCGGCCCTTTCTGCTGGCGGATCATCAGGGGCTGATCCTCGAGATCAACGAATCCTTCCAGCAGGAATACGGCTGGAGCCCGGACGACGTGCTGCAGCGGCCCCTCAGCCTGATCCTGCCGGATGCGTTCAAGCTCTCCCACCACCTGGGCTTCTCCCGCTTCCAGGTGACGGAGCAGTCGAAGGTGCTCAACCATCCCCTGCGGCTGCGGACGGTGTGCCTCACGGGCGAGGAGGTGGTGTCCGAGCACTTCATCGTGGCCGTGAAGCGCGGCGACTACTGGTGCTTCGGCGCCACCCTCACGCCCCTGCCCGAGGGCACCGAGCCCACCGTGGGCTGAGGGGAGACCCTGCCATGAGCATCCTCGACCAATCCCTCCTGATCCGGGAGCTGCGGGTGACCCTGGGGCGCATGGAGCGCGCCCTGGAGGTGATCAGCGACGCCATCGTGATCACCGACGCCGAGGGCCTGGTGCTGTGGTGCAACGAGCCCTTCTGCCGTCAGACGAAGGTGGGCAGCCGGCTGGAGGTGCTGGGCCAGCCGATCCTGCCGCTGCTGAAGCGCACGATCGATCCGGAGGGGAAACTGCCCAAGGACCTGATCGAGCAGGCCCGGCGCCTCGAGGGCCAGATGCTGCTGCGCCAGTCGTCCGAACCGCTGCAGGTGGTGCAGCTGGAGTGGTCGCCCGTGCGCACCGAGCTGCCCCATCCGCTGGTGTTCGTGAGCCGCAACGTCTCCCCCCTGCTGGCGGGCAACCCCGTGCCGGTCTGAAGCAGGGAGGGGCTCAGCTCAGGCTGGGCAGACCTCCACCGGCGCCTGCCGCTCGGCGGCCGTGCCGGCTTCGTAGGCCTGCACCAGTCGACGGAACTCCTCACCCTGGAGGGTTTCCTCCTCCACCAGGCGCTCCACCAGCTCATCGAGCAGCGCCCGGCGCGGCTTGAGCAGGCAGACGGCCCGCTCGAGGGCCTCCAGGGCGAGGCTGCGCACCCGCTCATCGATGGCACGGCCGGTGCGATCGGCATAGCCGGGGCGGGTGTGAATCAGGTCCCGGCCCAGGAACACCTCGGCGCCGTCTCCCTCGAGGGCCAGGGGGCCCAGGGAGGAGAAGCCGTAGCGGGTGACCATCTCGCGGCAGATGCGGCTCACCAGCTGCAGATCGCCGGCGGCGCCCTGGGTCACCTCGCTGGGGCCGAACACCACCAGCTCGGCGGCCCGGCCGCCCAGGGCCACCACCAGGCGGGCCTGCAGATAGGCGCGGGTGATCAGCCCCGAATCGAGGATCTCCTCATCGGGCATGGTGCGGGCGAAGCCGCCCACCCCGCCGGCGCGGGGCAGGAGCGTCACCTTGTCGAGCCGATCGGCATGGGGCACCAGGGTGGTGAGCAGGGCGTGGCCCACCTCGTGGTAGGCGATCAGGCGCTTCTTGGCGCCGTCCTGCAGGGGCGCCACCGAAAGGCCCAGGGTGATCCGCTCCAGGGCATCGGAGAGGGCGTCGTCGTCGAGCAGAGTCTTCTCGCGGCGCGCGGTGAGGATCGCCGCCTCGTTGATCAGGTTGGCCAGATCGGCCCCGGAGAAGCCGGGGGTGCGGCTGGCCCAGACGGCCAGGTTGACCTCCGGCGCCAGGGGACGGCTGCGGGCATGCACGGCCAGGATGTCCTCACGGCCGCGGCGATCGGGCAGATCCACGGTGATGCGCCGGTCGAAACGCCCCGGACGCATCAGGGCCGCATCGAGCACATCGGGCCGGTTGGTGGCGGCCAGGAGGATCACCCCGGAGTTCTCCTCGAAGCCATCCATCTCGGTGAGCAGCTGGTTGAGGGTCTGCTCCCGATCGTCGTTGCCGCCGCCGATGCCCGCGCCGCGCTGGCGGCCCACCGCATCGATCTCGTCGATGAAGATGATGCAGGGCGCCTTGGCCTTGGCCTTGCGGAACAGATCGCGCACCCGGCTGGCGCCCACGCCCACGAACAGCTCCACGAACTCCGAGGCGGCCATCGAGAAGAAGGGCACCCCGGCCTCGCCGGCGATCGCCCGGGCCAGGAGGGTCTTGCCTGTGCCGGGCGGCCCCACCAGCAGCACCCCGCGGGGGATGCGGGCCCCCAGGGAGGTGAAGCGCTCGGGCGACTGCAGGAAGCTCACCACCTCCTGGAGTTCCTCCTTGGCCTCGCCGATGCCGGCCACGTCCTCGAAGCGCACCGACACCGCCCCCTCCGCCTGGAGGCGGGGCTGGCTGCGGCCGAAGCCGAGGGCCCGGTTGGCCACCGAGGCGGAGCGCCGGATCAGCAGGGCCAGGCCGGCAAGCAGCAGCACCACCAGCAGCACGTTCGCCAGCAGGCCTGCGGTGGCCTCATCGCGCCGCTCATCGCGCACGTTGAGCGGCACCCGGGCCTGCTCGGCGGTGCGCAGCAGCAGCTGGTCGTTGCTGAACACGGCCACGTTCTCCTTGCGGCCGTCCTTGAGGGTCACCCGCACCTCGCGCTGGCGGGGGGAGAGCTCGAGCTCCTTCACCTTGCCCGCCTCGATCTCCCGCAGGAGCTGGCTGTAGCTCATGGAAGGCGCCCCGCCGCCCAGAAGCGGCCGGGGCTGGGGGGTGGGGCCGCCCTGGGGAGCCGGAGAAGGACTGGCGCTCACGGGATCGTCGTTCTGAAGCCGAGCTTAGCGATTTGACGAAAGGCAAGTTGACCACGGAAGATCATCGTTTGGCCGCTGAGGTAACGCAGGGATGGCTGTTCCCAAGAAGAAAACGTCCAAGGGCAAGCGCAATCAGCGCCATGCCACCTGGAAAGCCAAGGCCGGCGTCGCCGCCCAGAAGGCCCTCTCGATCGGCAAGGCCGTGCTGAGCGGCCGGGCCCAGGGCTTCGTCTACCCCGTGGCCGAAGAAGCCGAGTCCGAGGACTGAGGCTCGCTCCGGAGCTGCCGCTCGGCGGCCTCCAGGCCCGTGCCGCTCCAGAGGCAACGGCGGCGGCCGTCCAGCACCGCCACGGCATCGGCCTCCAGCTCCTGGTACCAGGCCGGGGGCAGGCTCGCCTGACAGGCCCGCACCAGCGCCTGCAGCCGCTCCGGAGGCAGCGTGTCGCCGCCCCGGCGCCGCTGCCGTGCTTCCGCCTGCAGTCGCCAGCGCCGCGGGCTGCTCCAGCAGGCGGGTCGCAACTGCCAGAGAGCGCTGCATTCGCCCCACAGCGGCTCGTAGCCGGCCAGGAATCCATTCCAGCAAGGCAGCCAGCGGCGCTCCGCAGGGGTGAGCGGTCCACCGGCCAGGCCGGTGGGAGCATCCCCCTCCAAGAGTTGCTCGAGGTCCGCTGGATCCAGCGGCCGGCAGCCCACCAGCCAGCCCTCCAGCAGCAGCAGGCGCGGCGTTCCCTCCCAGGCGCCCTGCCGGTCACCCTCGCCCCCCCGCAGGCGCTTGTCGAAGCGCGGCAGCCGCAGGGGCTCGCCCTGCCGCCAGGCCCGGATCGCCGCCAGGGCCAGCTGGGGCTCATGGCTGCCCGGCGGCCCGCGCCAGACCCCGAACGGATTGCCGACCAGGGCCTCCACACGCCGCTGCCAGGGCAGGTAGAAGTCGTCGATCGAGGCCACGGCGATCGGCAGCGACTCCTGCTCGGCCAGAGCCGCCGCGAAGGCCATCAGGGTGGATTTGCCCACACCGGTGGGGCCGTTCAGCCCCAGCACCCGCCGCTCCCCCGTGGCCAGCAGCAGGCGGCAGTGCTCCAGCAGGGGCAACCAGGCCCCCCAGAGGAGGGAGGGGTGAACCTGTGGCTCCCCCAGCCGCTCCAGATCCCTCTGCCGGCGGGACACCCAGGCCGGGGGATCCGACACCCCCAGCCGCTGCAGCAGGCGGCGCCAGGGTTCTGGCGGGAACAGCCGGGCCGGCTCCGGCAGCCCGTCCGCCGAAGGCGGGAGATCGAGTGGAGTACTCACGACCCCAGCTTGAAGGCCTCCAGCACCACGGCATAAACAGCGCCGATCCGCAGGTTGTCGATCAGCAGCCAGGGCAGCGGCGGCTCCTGCGGCGCCAGGCGGGTGCGCAGCCGCACCAGCAGCTCCAGCACCGCCACGGTGGAGAACACCACCAGGGGCCGACCGCCCGGCACCGCCAGCATCAGGTAGGTGGTGAAGTTCTGGCCGAGGAAGAACCCCCCCAGCAGGGCCAGCAGGGCGAGGGAACGGCGCCGCCAGCTGCCGCCGAAGGCACCGGCCAGCTGGCGGGAGAAACCCGCCTGGAGGCTCTGCCAGCGGGTGGTGCGCAGGGGGAGGCGGGTCATGGACGGCGGGAGCCGGTGGCAGCGGAGGAGGAGGGATGGGCCGCGAGCCCCTGCAGATAGGAGAGCGTCAGCCAGCCCCGTTCACAAGGGGGGCCGGCCTCGAGCCGGCAGGGGTTGCTCTCCTCCCCGAGATGATCCACCACGGCCGCCGCCGCCGCGAACCGCTCCAGCGGCTCCAGGCGGCTGAAGGCGCTGCGGGTCACAAGACAGGGCACCCCCGCCGCCGCCGCCGCCCGCAGACCCTGGGGCGAATCCTCCAGGGCGAGGGCGTCCTGGGGAGCCACCTGCAGGCGGCTGCAGGCCGTCAGGTAAGCCTCCGGATCGGGCTTCTTGCGGGCCACGTCCTCGCCGCACACCCACACCGCCAGCGACGGCATCCAGCGGGCCAGGGAACCCTCCAGCAGGGCCCGCACCGCCTCGCGGCCGCTGGTGGTCACGATCGCCTGGGGAAGGCCGGCGGCCGCCGCTTCACCGATCAGGCGCTCCACGCCGGGGCGCAGCCGCACCCGGCCCTCCGCCAGCAGCCTGCGGTAGTGGTGCTGCTTGCGGCGCTGCAGGGCCTCCACCCGGGCCGGATCCGGCGGATCCCCCTCCGCCTCCGCCAGGAAGGCGGTGATGCGCTCCCTGCCGCCGCTGATGGCCAGCAGGCGGGCGTAGGTGGGCAGATCCCAGCTCCAGGGGAGGCCGGCCTCGGCGAAGGCCGCGTTGAAGGCGGGGCGGTGGCCGTCGCTCTCGGTTTCGGCCAGGGTGCCGTCCACATCCCAGAGCAGGGCCCGCAGCGCCATCGTTTCCCGCACAGCTGCCGCCAGGCTGCCAGGCCCGCGGCAGGGCCGCAGAATGCGGGGTGCCTCCGCCCTGGGCCGTTGCTCCGCGAGCCTGCCGGTCCTCCCGAACCCCGCTGGCAGCTGCCGCCCCCGCTCCCGGCCGAGGAGGCCGCGCCAGGGCCCACCCCACTGGCGGCGGAACTGCTGGCGGTGCTGCACCGGAGGGGCATCCGCGGCGCCGAGGCCATCGCCGCCCTGCTGGATCCGCCGGCCGCGCCCGATCCCCACGCCCACTTCCCCGAGCTCACCCTGGCGGTGGAGCGGCTGGAGCGGGCCTGCCAGGGCACCGAGCCGGTGGCCGTGTGCGGCGACTACGACGCCGACGGCATGACCAGCACCGCCCTGCTGGTGGGCGTGCTGCAGCGGCTGGGCGCACGGCCGGTGGCCGCCATCCCCAGCCGCCAGGAGGAGGGCTACGGGCTCAACCCCGCCATGGTGGAGCGGCTGGCCGCCGAGGGCGTGGCCCTGCTGGTGACGGTGGACAACGGCATCGCCGCCCGGGAGGCCCTGGAGGAGGCACGGCAGCGCGGGGTGGAGGTGATCCTCACGGACCACCACACGATTCCGCAGGAGCGGCCTCCCTATCTCGCCCTGCTCCACCCGGCCTGCACCCCCGAGGGATCCCCCTTCCGCGGGCTGGCGGGGGTGGGGCTGGCCTTCGTGCTGGCCCAGGCCCTCAGCCAGCGGCTCGGCAGCCGCCACGGCCTCGAGACCGCCCGGGACCTGTTCTGCATCGGCACGATCGCCGACATGGCGCCCCTGCTGGGGGTGAACCGCCGCTGGCTGCTGGATGGGCTGCCGCGGCTCCGCGCCAGCCGCCTCGAGGGATTGCGGGCCCTGCAGCGGGTGGCGGGGCTGGAGGAGCAGAGCGTCGAT
>JBMLOS010000043.1:0-4082 GCA_049242845.1 Prochlorococcaceae cyanobacterium | reverse complement strand
ACTGGTGCCAGGACGAGAACCGCCACGGCGACTTCTTCGACGCCCTGATGAAGGCTCAGCCCAGCACGGTCACCGGTCTCAAGGCCCGCCTCTGGTGCCGCTTCTTCCTGCTGGCTGTGTTCGCCACCATGTACGTGCGCGACGTGGCCCGCAAGGAGTTCTACGAAGCCCTCGGCCTCGATGCGCGCGAGTACGACAAGTACGTGATCGCCAAGACCAACGAGACCACGGCGCGGGTCTTCCCGGTGGTGCTGAACGTCGACCATCCGAAGTTCTACGAGCGGCTGGAGCAGCTGGTTCAGAACAACGCCCAGCTCAGCAAGGCCGACGAAGGCCAGGCACCGGCGCCGATCAAGGCACTGCGCAAGCTCCCCTTCTGGATCGCCAACGCCGCCGTGATGGCCAAGTTGTTCCTGACGAGCCCGATCCGCAGCGAGCAGTTCCAGCCCGCCGTGCGCTGAAGCGGCGAACGCCGCATCGTCCCCTTGGCCCTGGCCGTTGCGGCCGGGGCTTTCTTGCAGGGCCCTCCAGCAGGCCTCTCCAGCTGCGCTCCCACAGGCTGTCCTGCAGGCCAACAGCCCAACACCAGCCCATCCAAGCCCTGATCGCCAGAGACCTCGCGTGATCGCCACCCCCTCCGCCAGCCCATCCACCGCAGCGAACGCCAGCCTGGCTGACGCCTTCAGCGATCACTGGCGCCCCCGGCTGGAGACCCTTCTGGCCGATGGACGGGCCGCCGGTGCCGATCTGGTGGAGGTCTTTCTGGAGCGCACCGACCACCTCGGCGTGCTGGCGGAGCAGGAGCGGATCACCAACGTGAGCCCGGCCTTCGGCATGGGGGCGGGTCTGCGGGTGTTCCTGGGGGAGCGGGACGGCTTCGTGAGCACCAACGACCTCAGCGAGGCGGGGCTGTTCGCCGCCCTCGACCAGGCCCTCGGCATGCTCTCGCTGGTGCGCCAGGGTGCCCTGCGCGGCTCCTTCGAGGGGCTGCCCGCCCTGCGGGACCACGGCTCCGCCAAGGCCGACTGGCTGGCCCGCTGCCCGGATCTGCGGGAAGCCACCGGCCGCCTGCTGGAGGGCACGGCCCTGCTGGAGCGGCATGGCTCCCACCTGCAGGCCCGCCGCGCCACCTACGCCCGCGACTGGCAGGAGGTGCTGGTGGCCGCCAGCGATGGCACCTTCGCCCGCGACATCCGCCTGCACCAGTCGGTGGGGCTGAACGTGCTGGCGGCCGACGGGGAGCACCGGGCCGGGGTGGGCCGCCGCTACGGCACCTCCGGCCTTCCCGATGACCTGCGGCGCTGGGACGCCGAGACCTCGGCCCAGGAGGTGTGCGACAGCGCCGGCACCATGCTCTACGCCGACTACGTGGAGGCGGGCCAGCTGCCGGTGGTATTGGCCAACCGCTTCGGCGGGGTGATCTTCCACGAGGCCTGCGGCCACCTGCTCGAAACCACCCAGGTGGAGCGGGGCACCACCCCCTTCGCCGAGCGGATCGGCGAAACCATCGCCCACGAGGCGGTGACCGCCGTGGACGAGGGGCTCAGCGAGGGGGCCTTCGGCTCGCTCTCGATGGACGACGAGGGCATGGAACCGCAGCGCACCGTGCTGATCGAGAACGGCGTGCTGCGCCGCTTCCTCTCCGACCGTGCCGGAGAGCGCCGCACCGGCCATGCCCGCACCGGCAGCGGCCGGCGCCAGAGCCACTCCTTCGCCGCGGCCAGCCGCATGCGCAACACCTACATCGCCGCCGGTCCCCACTCTCCGGACGATCTGATCGCCTCGGTGGAACGGGGGCTGTACTGCAAGTCGATGGGGGGCGGCAGCGTCGGCCCCACCGGCCAGTTCAACTTCGCCGTGGAGGAGGGCTACCTGATCGAGAACGGCCGCCTCACGCGTCCCGTCAAGGGAGCCACCCTGATCGGCGAAGCCAGGGAGGTGATGCCGCGCATCTCGATGTGCGCCAACGACCTCGAACTCGCCGCCGGATTCTGCGGTTCGGTGAGCGGCAGCATCTTCGTGACCGTGGGCCAGCCGCACATCAAGGTGGATTCGATCACCGTGGGGGGCCGCTGAGCATGAACACCACCGAAACCCCCATGCCCACCCTCGACGCCACCCAGCTGCGCGACCGCCTGGAGATCCTGGCCCGCGGCGCCGGAATCGAGCGCTGGGACCTCGGCGCCGCCTGCAGCACCGACACCTCCGTGCAGGTGGACCGCGGCGAGGCCAAGCAGATGAAGGGAGCCCAGCGGAGCTCGATCACCGTGCGGGTCTGGAACGGCGACGGACTGGTGGGGGTGACCAGCACCTCCGACCTCTCCGACAGCGGACTGGAGCGGGCCCTCACCGGCGCCCGCGATGCCAGCAGCTTCGGGAATCCGGAGGACACCCCGGCCTTCTCCCCCCTGGCCACGGCCCCGCTCGAGCCCCTGGAGCAGCCCTGCCATGCGCCCTGCAGCATCCTCGATCTGCTCGACACCCTGCGGGACGCCGAGCGGCAGCTGCTGGAGCGCCACCCCGCCATCGGCACGGTTCCCTACAACGGCCTCGCCCAGCGCAGCAGCGAAAGGCTGTACCTGAACAGCGCCGGTGCCTGCCGGCAGCAGCAGCTCAGCACCGCCAGCCTCTACCTCTACGCCCGGGCCGAGGAGAGCGGCCGCAAACCCCGCAGCGCCGGAGCGGTGCGGCTCGCCTATGGCGCCGATGAACTGGACATCTCCGGCTGCATCGAGGAGGCGGCCGAACTCACCATTGCCCACCTCGACTATGCCCCGATCGAGACGGGCTATTACACCTGCGTGTTCAGCCCCGAGGCCTTCCTCGATCTGATCGGCGCCTTCAGCAACCTGTTCAACGCCCGCTCCGTGCTGGACGGGATCAGCCTCAGCACGCGCGAATCCCTGGGGAAGGCGATCGCCGTTCCCTTCCTCGACCTCCACGACGATCCCCGCCATCCCGGCAACATCGGTGCCTCGGCCTTCGACGGCGAAGGCACCCCCACGGCCCGGCTGGCGCTGCTGGAGGGGGGCGTGCTGCGCCATTTCCTCCACTCCGAGGCCACGGCCCGGACCTTCGGCGCCCAGCCCACCGGCCATGCCGGCATGGGGGCGAAGGTGTCGGTGGGGCCGAGCTGGTTCAGCGTGGCGGCCACCCCCGGCAGCAGCGGCGGCGCCCAGGGTCTGAACCGCTTCACCGCCTCCGAACCGATCGTGTGGATCGATTCCCTCTCGGCGCTCCATGCCGGCGTGAAGGCCAGTCAGGGCTCCTTCTCCCTGCCCTTCGACGGCTGGCTGCTGCGCGGCGGCGAGCGCCGCTCGATCGAGGCCGCCACCGTGGCGGGCGACATCCGCAAGGTGCTGCAGGCGATCGTGGGCTTCGAGGGGGAGGCAAAGATCACCCCCGATGGCCTCTGCCCCCATGTGTGGGTGGAGGGGCTCTCGATCACCGGAGAGGCCTGAGCGGGCACGATCCGATGAAGATTCTGTTCTGGGGCACACCGGCCTACGCGGTGCCGAGCCTCGATGCCCTGATTGCCGCCGGTCACCGGCTGGTGGGGGTGGTGAGCCAGCCGGACCGCCGCCGCGGCCGGGGCCGGGAACGGCAGCCCTCGCCGGTGAAGGCGCGTGCCCTGGAGCTGGGTCTGCCGGTGTTCACCCCGGAGCGGATCCGGCGGGAGCCGGAGCTGCAGGCGCGCCTGGCGGCACTCGGCGCCGACGTCTCCGTGGTGGTGGCCTTCGGCCAGATCCTGCCGCCGGAGGTGCTCGCCCAGCCCCCCCTGGGCTGCTGGAACGGCCACGGCTCGCTGCTGCCCCGCTGGCGGGGGGCCGGTCCGATCCAGTGGAGCCTGCTGGAGGGCGACCCCGAAACCGGGGTGGGAATCATGGCGATGGAGGAGGGTCTGGACACGGGGCCGGTGCTGCTGGAGCGTCGCCTGGCGATCGGGCTGCGCGAGAACGCCCACGAGCTGGCTGGCCGCCTCAGCCGGCTCACGGCCGAACTGCTGGTGGAGGCCCTGCCCCGGATCGAGGCCGCCGGCCCGGGCCCCGAGGTGGAGCGGCTGCAGCGCCTCGTGGTGCGGG
>JBMLOS010000042.1:0-9696 GCA_049242845.1 Prochlorococcaceae cyanobacterium | reverse complement strand
GGGGCTGAAGCGGGCCAGCAGCTGCTCGAAGCCTTCGCTGATCTCGGGACGGCCCAGGGCGGCGATCTCCTCCTGCTCGATCGCCTCGCGCATCACCGCATCCACCAGCTCCTCCAGGGCGGTGGCGCGGATCCTCACGGGCCCCACCTGCTGCAGCAGCACCGGCCGGGGCACCTTGCCCTTGCGGAACCCCGGCAGCCGCAGGGTGCGGCTCAGCTTCTCCAGGGCGGCGTCGTAGCTGGCCCGGCTGCGCTCCCCGGGCACCGCCACCTCCACGGCGAGGCGGCTGCCGGGCCGCGGCGTGGTGCTGACCTTCAGAGCCGTGCCCCCGTCCCGGGTTGCAGGGGCGCGGTCCGTGGCGCTGGAGGCATCGGCGGTGGCAGGCATGGGGAGGAGGCAACGAGAGCAGCCCCTCATCCTAGAAAGTGGCCCAGGACACGCCGGGCCACGTATTGTGCGTTCGGCGCTCGACGAAGTCGTCCATATCTCTCCTCAGGCACCGGTTCCGCCGGTCCCCTGACGTTTCCACCGGAACCGCACCCTCTTTTCCGGGCCGCAGTTCCCCCCTTGAGTCCGGCCCTCCCCCCTCCGGTGCCCCGCGCCCCGGAACAGCAGCCCCGCACCCGCGGCGCACCCCACGGCTTCCTGCAGGGCTTCGGCCTTCGGCAGGGCGGCCCGACCTACCGGCAACCGGAGCCTCACCCCCGGCTTTTCTCTCCCCCGTCCGTCCCCTCCCTCCGCCCTTGACCGTTTCCACGCCTCTCCCCAGCGGCTCTCTCTCCCCTTCCCTGCCCCAGCGCCCCCTGCGGGTCGCGATCCTGGGGGCCACCGGAGCCGTGGGACAGGAACTCCTGCAGTTGCTCGAGGAACGCCACTTCCCGATGGCCGAGCTGCGGCCCCTGGCATCGCCCCGTTCCGCCGGTCAGAGCCTCCGCTGGCAGGGCCGCAGCCTCACGATCGAGGCGGTCACGGAGCAGGCCTTCGAGGGCATCGATCTGGTGCTGGCCTCGGCGGGCGGCTCCGTCTCGAAGCGCTGGGCCCCGGTGGCGGCGGCGGCCGGCGCCGTGGTGATCGACAACTCCAGCGCCTTCCGCCTCGATCCCACGGTGCCCCTGGTGGTGCCGGAGGTGAATCCCGCCGCCGCCTTCGAGCACAGCGGGATCATCGCCAACCCCAACTGCACCACGATCCTGCTGACCCTGGCCCTGGCCCCCCTGGCGGCACGCCGGCCGCTGCGGCGGGTGGTGGTGAGCACCTATCAGTCGGCCAGCGGCGCCGGCGCCCGTGCCATGGAGGAACTGCAGCAGCTCAGCCGCACGGTGCTGGACGGCGGCGAGCCGGTGAGCGAGGTGCTGCCCCACTCCCTGGCCTTCAACCTGTTCCTGCACAACTCCCCCCTGCAGCCGAACGGCTACTGCGAGGAGGAGCTCAAGATGCTCAACGAGACCCGCAAGATCATGGCTCTGCCCGACCTGCGGCTGAGCGCCACCTGCGTGCGGGTGCCGGTGCTGCGGGCCCATTCCGAGGCCGTGAACATCGAATTCCACGAACCCTTCCCGGTGGAGGAGGCCCGCGCCCTGCTGGCCGCCGCACCCGGGGTGGAGCTGCTGGAGAACTTCGAGACCAACCGCTTCCCCATGCCCACGGACGTGACCGGCCGTGACCCCGTGGCCGTGGGCCGGATCCGCCAGGATCTGAGCGAACCCAACGCCCTGGAGCTGTGGCTCTGCGGCGATCAGATCCGCAAGGGGGCGGCCCTGAACGCCATCCAGATCGCCGAACTCCTGCTCGATCCGGCCGCCGCCGCGGCCGCGGTGCCCGCCGGCACCGGCCGCAGCGCCGGCCTCAGCACCGGAGGTGCCGCTTGAGCCCCACCCCCGGAAGCGCAGCCCCCTTCGGACGGGTGGTCACCGCCATGGTGACTCCCTTCCAGACCGATGGATCCGTGGATCTGGAGCTGGCGGGCCGCCTGGCCGTGCATCTGGTGGAGCAGGGCTCCGACGGCCTGGTGGTGTGCGGCACCACGGGTGAATCCCCCACCCTCAGCTGGGACGAGGAACACCGTCTGTTCGCCGCCGTGAAGGAGGCCGTGGGGGACCGGGCGCACCTGGTGGCAGGGTGCGGCAGCAACTGCACCGCCGAGGCGGTGGAAGCCACCCGCCGGGCGGCGGCCCTGGGCGCCGATGGGGCCCTGGTGGTTGTCCCCTACTACAACAAGCCCCCCCAGGCCGGGCTCGAGGCCCATTTCCGGGCCGTGGCCGACGCGGCGCCCGAACTGCCGCTGATGCTCTACAACATCCCGGGCCGCACCGCCTGCAGCATCGCCCCGGACACGGTGGCGCGGCTCCTGGACCGGCCGAATGTGGTGAGCTTCAAGGCCGCCAGCGGCACCACCGAGGAGGTGAGCCAGCTCCGGCTCCTCTGCGGCGATCGCCTGGCGATCTACAGCGGCGACGACGCCCTCACCCTGCCGATGTTGGCCGTGGGCGCCGTGGGTGTGGTGAGCGTGGCCAGCCATGTGGCGGGCCCGCTGATCAGCGCCATGATCCAGGCCCATCTCGCCGGTGATCCCGCCGGCGCCCTCGCCCTGCACGAGCGGTTGCTGCCGCTCTGCAAGGCCCTCTTCTGCACCACCAATCCCATCCCCGTGAAGGCAGCGCTCGAGATCAGCGGCTGGCCCGTGGGTGCCCCCCGTCTTCCCCTCCTCCCCGCCGATCCCGACGTGCGACAACGCCTCACCTCCGTCCTGGCTGCCCTGCGTCCCACCTGACGCCATGGCTGGCTGGCCGATCTCAACCGAGGTTGCCGGATTCCGAAAGCGCTCGATCCGATTCCCGCTTCGCTGCATTCCCTTTCACACCCTCCCTTTCTTCGACTTCCTGTATGTCCACTCCGAACGGTCGTTCCGCTCCTTCCTCCGCCACAGCCGGCGGCAACGGCAAACAGCCGGCCCTGCGGGTCATTCCCCTGGGGGGCCTGCATGAGATCGGCAAGAACACCTGCGTCTTCGAGTACGGCGACGACCTGATGCTGGTGGATGCCGGCCTGGCCTTCCCCAGCGATGGCATGCATGGCGTGAATGTGGTGCTGCCGGACACCAGCTACCTGCGCGAGAACCAGAAACGCATCCGCGCCATGATCGTGACCCATGGTCACGAGGATCACATCGGCGGGATTCCGCATCACCTCAAGAACTTCAACATTCCGGTGATCTACGGCCCGCGGCTGGCCATGTCCCTGCTGCAGGGAAAGATGGAGGAAGCCGGCGTGACCGATCGCACCGTGATCCAGACGGTGGGGCCGCGGGATGTGGTGCAGGTGGGCCAGCACTTCAAGGTGGAGTTCATCCGCAACACCCACTCGATGGCGGACAGCTTCACCCTGGCGATCACCACGCCGGTGGGTGTGGTGGTGTTCACCGGGGACTTCAAGTTCGACCACACCCCCGTCGATGGCGAGTACTTCGACATGGCGCGGCTGGCCCACTACGGCGAGCAGGGGGTTCTCTGCCTGTTCAGCGATTCCACCAATGCGGAGGTACCCGGCTTCACCCCCTCCGAGCGGGCCGTGTTCCCCAAGCTCGACCAGCACATCTCCCAGGCGGAAGGGCGGGTGATCATCACCACCTTCGCCAGCTCGATCCATCGCGTCGCGATGATCCTGGAGCTGGCGCTCAAGAACGGTCGCAAGGTGGGCCTGCTGGGCCGCTCCATGCTCAACGTGATCGCCAAGGCGCGGGAACTGGGCTACATGCGCGCCCCCGATGATCTGTTCGTGCCGATCAAGCAGATCCGCGATCTGCCCGACCGCGAGACCCTGCTGCTGATGACCGGCAGCCAGGGCGAACCGCTGGCGGCCCTGAGCCGCATCTCCCGCGGCGAGCATCCGCAGGTGCAGGTGAAGAGCAGCGACACCATCATCTTCTCCGCCAGCCCCATCCCCGGCAACACGATCTCGGTGGTGAACACCATCGACCGCCTGATGATGCTCGGCGCCAAGGTGGTCTACGGCAAGAACGAGGGCATCCACGTGTCCGGCCATGGCTGCCAGGAGGACCAGAAGCTGATGCTGGCCCTCACCCGGCCGAAGTTCTTCGTTCCCGTGCACGGCGAGCACCGCATGCTCGTATGCCACAGCCGCACCGCCCAGTCGATGGGGATTCCGGCCGACAAGATGCTGATCATCGACAACGGTGACGTGGTGGAGCTCACCCCGGATTCGATCCACAAGGGCGAACCGGTGAAGGCCGGCATCGAACTGCTGGACGCTTCCCGCAACGGCATCGTCGACGCCCGCGTGCTCAAGGAGCGCCAGCAGCTCGCCGAGGACGGCGTCATCACCCTGCTCACGGTGATCAGCACCGATGGCGTGATGGCCGCGCCGCCGCGGGTGAACCTGCGCGGGGTGGTCACCACCGCCGATGCCCGCCGGCTCTCGGTTTGGACCGAGCGCGAGATCCAGTGGGTGCTGGAGAACCGCTGGAGCCAGCTCTCCCGCAACAGCGGTGGCAAGGCCCCCGATGTGGACTGGGTGGGCGTGCAGCGGGAGATCGAGGTGGGTCTGCAGCGGCGTCTCCGCCGCGAACTGCAGGTGGAGCCCCTGATCATCTGCCTGGTGCAGCCCGCCCCCGCCGGCACCCCCGCCTACAAGGGCCGTGCCGACGCTGAACCCGACAGCCGGCCAGCTCCCCGGGGCCGGCGCGACGGTGGTCGCAGCAGCGGCAATGGCAATGCGCCCCAGCCCCGCCCGGTGGCAGCTCCTTCTGCCCAGGGCAGCGCCCCTGCCGCCACCGCGGCCGCTCCCGCCGTCTCGGTCACTGCCTCTGCCACCGCCACTGCGACGGTGAGCCGGGAGCCGGTGGTGCGGGAGGCCGCCGTCCGGGAGGAGGAGCCCTCCGGCCGCACCCGCCGCCGCCGCTCCGCCGCCCTGGCCGGCTGAGGCGACCCGCCTGCGGGTGGGACGCTCAGCGGAGCACCACCCGCAGCAGGCCCCGGGCGAGGAATTCCTCCTCCTCGGGGCTGAAGAGGGGCTCCCCGCTGGGCGGGGCCTCGGCCATGGACTCCTCAAGGGGCACCACCTCGATCTCCTCGGCGGTGCGCGGGTCGGCCTGACGCACCTCGATCAGCTCGGGCTCCTCCACCACATCCACCGCCAGCGATTCCCCCTCCAGCGATTCCGCGCTCTTCGCAGCCGGCTCCGGCTTGCGCAGGGCCAGGGAGGATTCCGTGGCCGACGCCGGTTCGGGCATGGGCTCGGCCTCCACTGCGGTGGGTATCGCAGCCTGCATCGCGGACTCCGCTTCAAGGTTCCCTGCAGGGGCAGGTGCAGGTGCAGGTGCAGGAGCGGGCGTGGGCGCCATCGCCGGAGCCGTGGCCTGCAGGAACGGATTCGAGGCCAGGGATTCAAGCGAAGGCGCCGGCGCGGGATCCATGCCCCCCAGATCCACCATCCAGGGCATGGCAGACGGGGGATTTCCTGCCGCGGAGTCTCCGGCCGCCGGAGCGGTGACGAAGGGATTGGCCGGTGCTGCGCCCGGCACGCCTACCGGCTCCGTGGCCTGGGCCGGAACCTCCTGGGCAGCCAACGCCTGGGCCGGGGCCTCCTGGGGAGCGACCTCCTGGGGAGCGGCCTCCGCTGCCGTGCTCTGCAGCAGCTGCTGGCAGTGCTGCAGACCCTGCACGGCGATATCCAGCAGGATCGGCTCCGGCCTGGATTGCTGGACGTTGGTGTAGTGCTGCGCTGCGGCGGCCGCATTGCCGAAGCCGTAGAGCTGGGTGTGGCCGAGCAGCAGCTCCAGCCGCTGGTTGAGCGAGGGGTTGGAGCCATCCAGCTGGGCCAGCAGCTGCTGGCCGAGGCCCAGGGCCTGCTGCCACTGTCCCTCGCTGTAGGCCAGCTCCACGGCGGCGTAGAGATGCTCCTGGGTCTCAGTCATGCAGCGGAGGGGAGGAGGGGGGTCCGGCCAGGGCCAGTGTGCTGCGATCCCAGCACAGGCGCCAGCCGCCGGCCAGATCCATTCGGCCAGGCGCCTGGCCGGGCCGCAGGCGCCCCAGCAGGATCTCCAGGGCCTCACTGCTGAGGCCGCCGCAGCCGTGCCGCCGCAGCCAGGCCTGCAGCAGCCGGCGCTGGTTGGCCGGGTGGAGCGCCATCAGCCGCGGACGCTCCAGGCTGCGGGGGTCCCGCTCCGCGCCCGCCAGGGCGAGACGGATCAGCTCCTCCTCCGGCTCCAGTTCCTCCGCCAGGCGCTGGGCCTGGGCTGCGATCCTCCGGGTGGCCCCCGGATGGAGCTCCTCCAGCACCGGCAGCAGCTCCAGGCGGATGCGGTTGCGGGCCAGGCGCGGATCGGCGTTGCTGGAATCGAGCCACACCGGCAGGGCCAGATCGCGGCAGAGGCGGGCGGTGTCCTCCCGGCTGAACAGGAGCAGCGGCCGGATCAGCAGAGGCACTCCCTTCTGGGCCTCACCCTCCTCCAATGGCCGCAGCGACCGCAGGCTGGCCAGGCCGCGGCGATGGCTGCCGCGGGCCAGATGCAGCAGCAGGGTCTCGGCGCGATCGGTGGCGGTGTGGGCGGTGGCCACGCGGCTGCAGCCGAGGCGGGCGGCCCAGTGGGCCAGCCGGGCATAGCGCCAATGCCGGGCGGCCGCCTCTCCAGGCGGGAGAGCAGCAGCCCGCTCAACGTGCACCTCCAGCCCCCGCGCCCCGGCCCATTCCGCCAGCTCCTGGGCCTGGCGGGCCGAGTCCGGCCGCCAGCCATGGTCTCCGTGCCAGAGGTGCAGCCGCCAGTGGTGCAGGCGGGCCAGGTCCTGCAGCAGGGCCGTCATCGCCATCGAATCCTGGCCGCCGGAGACCGCCAGCAGCACCGCGCTGCCTGGTGGCAGCAGCTCCGGCCGGCGCCGCAGCAGGCGATGGAGACGCAGATGATCGGAGCTCCAGCCACGGCTGGGCGAGGCCGGCGGAGCGTCCTGCTCGGATTCGGATGGGAGAATCACAGACCCAGCTCTCTGCGCCGCCGATGTCGCGTCTTTCCAGCCTGCCCCTCTCCCTGCAGGGTGCCATCGCCGAGCGCCGGGCGCTCAAGGTGATCGCCGGCCTCGCCAACTTCGATGCCGCCTCCGTGGCCCGCATCAGCCGGGCGGCCGGAGCCGGGGGCGCCGACCTGGTGGACGTGGCCTGTGACCCCGAACTGGTGCGGCTGGCCGCCGAGGCCTCGGGCCTGCCGATCTGCGTGAGCGCGGTGGATCCCGAGCTCTTCCCCGCCGCCGTGGCCGCCGGCGCCGCCCTGGTGGAGATCGGCAACTACGACAGCTTCTACCCCCAGGGCCGTGTCTTCGACGCCGCGGAGGTGCTGGAGATCACCCGCCGCACCCGGGCCCTCCTGCCCGAGGTGGTGCTGTCGGTGACCGTGCCCCACACCCTGCCGCTCGACCAGCAGGAGCAGCTCGCGGTGGAGCTGGAGGCCGCCGGCGCCGACCTGATCCAGACCGAGGGCGGCACCAGCGCCCGCCCCTTCAGTGCCGGCAGCCTCGGCCTGATCGAGAAGGCGGCCCCCACCCTGGCCGCCGCCCATGCCCTCAGCCGTGCCGTGAGCGTGCCGGTGCTGTGCGCCTCCGGTCTCTCGGCCGTGACGCTGCCGTTGGCGATCGCCGCCGGGGCCGCCGGGGTGGGCGTGGGCTCCGCCGTGAACCGTCTCGGCGATGAGCTGGCCATGGTGGCCGTGGTGCGCGGCCTGCGGGAGGCCCTCCAGCCGGCGGTGGGCGTTCCCCAGCGCTGAACCGGCCAGGGGCGCACCAGCCGTTGACGTGGCGAAAGCCGCGACTACGGTCAAGGCATCCGAACGGCTGATCCGATGGGCTCGCTGGCCTGGCTGCTGCAGTGGCCCCTGCGGGCCGTGGTGCTCCTGATCGTGGCCCAGCTGCCCCTGGGGGTGGAGATGCAGGGCTTCGGCCCTGCCCTGCTGGCCGTGGTGGTGATCAGCCTGCTGGGGGCGCTGCTGGCGCCGCTGCTCAAGGTGGTGCTCGCCCCGCTCTGGCTGATCACCAGCCTGGGCGGGCTGATCGTGCCGATCAGCTGGCTGTTCGATGGCCTGATCAGCGTGGCGCTGTTCGCCACCGCAGCCTGGCTGATCCCGGAATTCCGACTGCGCAATGGCCTGTTGAGCGCCGTGCTGGGCGCCGCGGTGTACACGCTGCTCACCGGTGCGGGCCTGCGGGTGCTGGGCCTCTCCCACAGCTGAGGCGGAACCGGCCAGGCAGGCTTTGCCCCGCACCACGGCCCCTTGCTCCAGGCGCGAGAATGGGCCGATGGTGTTCCAGCTGCACGCGCCCTACCAACCCCGCGGAGACCAGCCGGAGGCGATCACGGCCCTGACGGCCGGGGTGGAGGCGGGTGAGCGCTACCAGACCCTGCTGGGGGCCACCGGCACCGGCAAGACGTTCACGATCGCCAACGTGATCGCCCGCACCGGGCGCCCCACGCTGGTGCTGGCCCACAACAAGACGCTGGCGGCGCAGCTGTGCAACGAGCTGCGGGAATTCTTCCCCAACAACGCCGTTGAATATTTCATCTCCTACTACGACTACTACCAGCCGGAGGCGTATGTGCCCGTCTCCGACACCTACATCGCCAAAACAGCATCGATCAACGAGGAGATCGACATGCTGCGCCACTCGGCGACGCGATCGCTGTTCGAGCGGCGCGATGTGATCGTGGTGGCCTCGATCAGCTGCATCTACGGCCTCGGCATTCCGAGCGAATACCTCAAGGCCGCCGTGAAGTTCCAGGTGGGCGACACGCTCAACCTGCGCGGCTCCCTGCGGGAGCTGGTGAACAACCAGTACTCCCGCAACGATCTGGAGATCTCCCGCGGCCGCTTCCGTGTACGTGGCGATGTGCTCGAGATCGGCCCGGCCTATGAAGACCGGCTGGTTCGCATCGAGCTGTTCGGCGACGAGGTGGAGGCGATCCGCTACGTGGACCCCACCACCGGCGAGATCCTCCAAAGCCTGGAGGCGATCAACATCTACCCGGCCAAGCACTTCGTGACGCCCAAGGAGCGGCTGGAGGAAGCGATCCAGGCGATCCGCTCAGAACTGCGGGAGCGACTGGAGGTGCTCAACAGCCAGGGCCGGCTGCTGGAAGCCCAGCGGCTGGAGCAGCGCACCACCTACGACCTGGAGATGCTCGAGCAGGTGGGCTACTGCAACGGCGTGGAGAACTACGCCCGCCACCTGGCCGGCCGCCCCGCCGGCACCCCGCCGGAATGCCTGATCGACTACTTCCCCGACGACTGGCTGCTGGTGGTGGATGAGAGCCACGTTACCTGCAGCCAGCTGCAGGCCATGTACAACGGCGACCAGAGCCGCAAACAGGTGCTGATCGAGCACGGCTTCCGCCTGCCCTCGGCGGCCGACAACCGCCCCCTCAAGGGGGATGAATTCTGGGAGAAGGCGCGGCAGACGATCTTCGTGAGCGCCACCCCCGGCAGCTGGGAACTGGCCCAGAGCACGGGCCAGGTGGTGGAGCAGGTGATCCGCCCCACCGGCGTGCTGGATCCGATCGTGGAGGTGCGCCCCACCGACGGCCAGGTGGACGACCTGCTGGGCGAGATCCGCGTGCGGGCCGAGAAGCAGGAGCGGGTGCTGGTGACCACCCTCACCAAGCGCATGGCGGAGGACCTCACCGACTACCTGGCCGAGAACG
>JBMLOS010000041.1:0-22963 GCA_049242845.1 Prochlorococcaceae cyanobacterium | reverse complement strand
TGGCCGATCATCATCAACACGGCCGTGGGCATCCGGGAAATCCCACAGGACTACACCAACGTGGCCCGGGTGCTGCGGCTGCGCAAGGGGGAATACATCCAGAACATCGTGATTCCGGCCACGGTTCCTTACGTGTTCACCGGGCTGCGCATCGCCGTGGGTCTGGCCTGGCTGGCGATCGTGGCCGCTGAGATGCTGAAGGCCGACGGCGGCATCGGGTACTTCATCTGGGATGCCTACAACGCCGGCGGCGATTCCAGCGCCAGCCAGATCATCCTGGCCATCGTGTACGTGGGCATCGTGGGCCTCTGCCTCGATCGCTTCGTGGCCTTCGTGGGTAGCAAGGTGAGCAAGGGGGCCAACTGAGATGGCAACCGCCCAAGGACTGATCACCGTCGACGCGGTGACCCAGGTGTTCCCCCTCGACGGGGGCGGCAGCTACGTGGCCCTGGAGAAGATCGATCTGGACATCGCCGAAGGCGAGTTCGTTTCCCTGATCGGCCACTCCGGCTGCGGCAAGAGCACCCTGCTCAACCTGCTGGCCGGCCTCAACCAGGCCAGTGAGGGCGGCATCCTGATGAACGGCCGCCAGGTGACCGATCCAGGCCCGGATCGGATGGTGGTGTTTCAGAACTATTCGCTGCTGCCCTGGAAAACGGTGCGGCAGAACATCGCCCTGGCGGTGAACACCGTTCTCCCCGATGCCAGCCCCGCCGAACGGCGCGAGATCGTGGAGCGCAACATCCAGGCCGTGGGGCTGAGCCAGGCCGCCGACAAGTTCCCCGCCGAACTCTCGGGCGGCATGAAGCAGCGGGTGGCGATCGCCCGGGCCCTCTCGATCCGGCCGCGGCTGCTGCTGTTGGATGAACCCTTCGGTGCCCTCGATGCCCTCACCCGCGGCAACCTGCAGCAGCAGCTGATGCAGGTGTGCCAGGAATCGGGGCTCACCACCGTGATGGTGACCCACGACGTGGATGAGGCGCTGCTGCTCTCCGATCGGGTGGTGATGCTCAGCAACGGCCCCGCCGCCCGCATCGGCCGGATCCTCGAGGTGCCCCTGCCGCGGCCCCGGGAGCGGCTCTCCGTGATGGAGCACCCGGACTACTACCACCTGCGCGCCGAGCTGATCCATTTCCTCCAGGAGCAGCGCCGCCTCAAGACCAGCCCGTCCTCCCGCCGCTGACGCCATGTCCCCGCTGCTGCAGCGCCGTCAGGGCGCCCTTCCCTCCACCCCCGCCACCGCTCCTCTGCCCAAGACCATGCATTCCCGTCCCGATGGCAGCAGCGGGTTCCTGGAGTTCCAGGATGTGGGCCAGGTGTTCCAGACCCAGCGCGGCCCCTTCGAAGCCCTGCGCGACATCAACCTCAGCGTGCGGCAGGGCGAATTCCTCTGCGTGATCGGCCACTCCGGCTGCGGGAAGAGCACGCTGCTGAACATGGTGTCGGGCTTCCTGCGCCCCAGCAGCGGCCAGGTGACCCTGCACGGCCAGCCGATCGAGAAGCCGGGGCCGGACCGCATGGTGGTGTTCCAGAACTATTCCCTGCTGCCCTGGAAAACCGTCTGGGAGAACGTGGAACTGGCCGTGCGGGCCGCCCGGCCCGAACTGCCTGCCCCCAGCCGCCGCCAGGTGGTGGAGCACCACCTCGAGATGGTGCACCTGCTGGATGCCCGCGACAAGCGCCCCCCCCAGCTCTCGGGCGGCATGCGCCAGCGGGTGGCGATCGCCCGCGCCCTGGCCGTGAATCCCGCCGTGCTGGCTGGTGCTCGATGAGCCCTTCGGCGCCCTCGATGCGATCACCAAGGAGGAGCTGCAGGAGGAACTGCTCGCGATCTGGGAGGAGAACCGGCCCACGGTGCTGATGATCACCCACGACATCGACGAGGCCCTGTTCCTCTCCGATCGGATCGTGATGATGACCAACGGCCCCTCCGCCACGATCGGCGAGATCCTCACGGTGCCGTTCGATCGGCCCCGCCGCTACGAAACGATCCAGGACGACGAGCGCTACGGCCAGCTGCGCAACCACGCCCTCGACTTCCTCTACCGCCGCTACGCCCACGATGTGGACTGAGACGGAGACCGCTTCTGCGTCGGCGACCGAGTCGGAGAGCGAGTTGGAGACCGAGGACAAGACCGGGAGCGCCGCTGCCCGGATCCACCCGCCCCTCCCTGTCGCCGTGCGCATCTCCGAGGGCCACACCCTCCTGCTGGATGCCCAGCTGCTGCTGCGCTGCCGCTGCCTCACCGTGGAGGAGGGGCTCCTGCGGGTGGCGGTCTCGGAGGCGACGGCCGGCGATCCCTTCGATGCCCTCGGGGCCGAGGCCGTGACCCTCGGCTTCCTGCGCAGCGGCGATCAGCTGCCCCTGGATCTGCTGCGGCGCTCCTGGCTGCATCTCGAGGCCCTCACGCCGGTGGAACTGGTGGAGGCGGGCCCCGGCTCCCTGGCCGAGGGTGCCAGCAGCCTCACCGACTGGACGGTGTCGCTGCTGCTGGTGCGGCACCTGGGGGATGCGGAACAGCGTCTGCTGGCCCTGCTGCGGCTGCTCTCCGAACGCCTCGGCCACCGCTGCGGTCCCTGGGTGGAGCTGCCCCTGCGGCTCACCCACGGCCGCATCGCCGAACTGATCGGCCACAACCGGGTCACGGTGACCCGCCAGCTCTCGAAATGGCGCCAGGCGGGCCTGATCGCCCCCGACGCCTCCGCCCAGGGGGGCCTGCGGCTCAGCGCCCGGCTGCTGGAGCCACTGCCGCCGGCTCCCTGAGGGGCTCGATCCGCACCGCGGCGGCCTTGAGCTCGGGCTGACGCGAGAGCGGACAGCCCAGCTCATGCATCAGCCGGTTGGCCTCGCAGGCCTCCGGCTGGGAGGCCCCCCAGTGCATCGGCAGGAACACGGTGCCCGGCCGGATCCGCTCGGTGATCTCCACCGCTGCCGTCACCACCCCGCGGCGGGAGCGGATCGACGCCCAGCCGCCTTCCTCCAGAGCGGCGGCGGCGGCATCCTCGGGATGCACCTCCAGCCGGGGGCCGGGATGCTGCTTGCGCACCCGCGCCACATGGGCGGTGCGGGTCATAGTGTGCCAGTGGCCCAGGTAGCGGCCCACCGTGAGCACCAGCGGAAATTCCTCGCAGGGGGGCTCCGCCAGCCCCAGGGGAAGGTCTGCCAGCAGGCGGGCACGGCCGCTGGGGGTGGGGAAGCGATGGCCGGCCGGCGCCCCGGGGAAGGGGCTGTCCCCCTCGCCGTAGAGGCGGGCCTGGCCGCCGCCGGGGAGCGTGCCCAGTGGGAAGGGCCACTGCTGGGGCCCGTGGGCGGCCAGCAGCCCATGGCTGAGGCCGGCCATGTCGCAGACCCGGCCGGCGGTGAGGGCCACCAGTTCGGCATAGACCTCCGCGGCCGAGCTCCAGGCGAACTGGGCCCCGAACCCGAGCCGGCGGCCCAGTTCCGCGAAGATCGCCCAGTCGGGGCGGGCCTGGCCGGGCGCCGGGCGAAAGGCGGGGCAGAGGGTGACCCGGCGCTCGGAGTTGGTCATCACGCCGCTTTTCTCGCTCCACTGCGCCGCCGGCAGCAGCAGATGCGCCACCGCGGCGGTTTCGGTGCCGGCATAGGCCTCGCTCAGCACCACCAGGGGGCAGCGGGCGGCCGCGGAACGCACCCGATCGAGCCAGGGCAGGCTCACCAGCGGGTTGGTGGCAGCCACCCACCAGAGATCCAGCTCGCCCCGCTCCATCGCCTCGACCTGGCGCCACACGTCCAGGCCCGGCTCGGGGGCGATCGAGCCGGGGGCGAAGCCCCAGTGGCGCTCCACCTCCCGGCGGTGCTGCGGATCGGCCACGGAGCGGTAGCCGGGCAGAAGCTGGGCCAGTCCGCCCACCTCCCGACCCCCCATGGCGTTGGGCTGGCCGGTGAGGGAGAAGGGGCCGGCCCCGGGGCGGCCGATCCGGCCGCTCACCAGGTGCAGATTCACGATGCCGGACACGGTGGCGCTGCCCTCGGCGCTCTGGTTCACCCCCATCGACCAGAGGCTGAGCACCGCCGGGCTGCGCAGCCACAGCTCCGCCAGCCGGTGCAGGGCGGCCTCCTCGATGCCGCAGAGGGCTGCCACCCGCGCAGGCGTCCAGGCCTGCCAGAGCTCCGCCAGGGCCTCGAAGCCCTCCGTGTGGGCCGCCACGAAGGCCGCATCCACGCCGCCCCCCTGCAGCAGCAGGTGGCCGAGGCCGTGCAGCAGGGCCAGGTCGGTGCCGGGGCGGATCGCCAGGTGGAGGTCGGCGGCATCGCTGGTGGCAGTCGCGCGGGGATCCACCACCACCAGCTGCAAGGCCTCCTTCACCTTGCGCTTGCGCTTGAGCAGGCGCTGGAACAGCACCGGATGGCACTCGGCGGTGTTGGTGCCGATCAGCAGCACCAGATCGGCCAGGTCGAGGTCGTCGTAGCAGCAGGGGGGACCATCGGAGCCGAGGCTGCGGGCGTAGCCGCTCACGGCCGAGCTCATGCAGAGCCGGGAGTTGGCATCGAAGTTGTTGCTGCCCAGGGCTCCCTTGAGCAGCTTGTTGGCGGCGTAGTAGTCCTCGCTGAGGAACTGGCCCGAGCCGTAGATCGCCAGCGCCTGAGGTCCGCGGTCCGCGAGGGTGGCGCGGATGCGCTCCACCAGGATCGTGAAGGCCCGCTCCCAGGAAACCGGCCGGAACGGCTGATCGGTGCTCTCCCGCCAGAGCGGCTCGGTGAGGCGGTTGTGATGCAGGGTTTCGCCCACCGTGGCCCCCTTCACGCACACCTGACCGAGGGAGGAGGGGTGATCGCGATCGCCACGGGCGGTCCAGAGAGGCTCGGGCGCCCCCCCATCTGCCACCGCATCCGCCGCCGCCGGGGGCTTGAGTTCGAGGCCGCAGCCCACGCCGCAGTAGGGGCACTGGGCCCGGGCGGCCCCCGCCGGAGGTGAGGCTGCGGAGTCGACAGGCATGGATCGGGAGACCGGCACCGGCGAGGCTCCGCCATCCTGTCTGGCAGCGGTGCGCACGCGGCTCGGCCATGGGGATCAGCGCAACGGCGGGGGCCGCCAACCGGCTGCGCTGCTGCCTGCTCAGCGGGGGCGAAAGCCGCCGCATGGGCCGCGACAAGGCCCTGCTGCCCCATCCGGCCGGCGGCACCTGGCTGGAGCACAGCCTGCGGCTGGTGGCCTGCCTCGGCCGGCCGGTGACGCTCTGCAGCCGCCATGCCGCCCACCAGGAGCAGCTGGAGCGGCTGGGGCCGGAGCTGGGGGTGCCGTTCGAGGGCCTGCGGGAGCCTCCCCCCTGGGAGGGCCCCCTGCGGGCCCTGGGCCGGCTGGTGGAGGCCCACCCCGGCGACACCCTGCTGCTCTGCCCGGTGGACATGCCCTGGCTGGAGGCCGCCATCCTGGAGGCGCTGCTGGAGGCGGCCAGAGCCCGGCCGGGCCGTGTTCATGCCGCCCACGACGGCACCCGCCTGCAGCCCCTGCTGGCCGTGGTGCCGGCCGATGCAGCGCACCGCAGGAGCCTGGCGGCCGTGCTGGCGAGCGGCGAGCGCAGCCTGCAGCTCTGGATGGCCCAGGTGGGCTGCGAGGCGGTGCTGCTGGCGCCGGCCGCACTGCGCAACGCCAACCATCCGCAGGACCTGGAGGCTCTGGGCCCCCTATCGGAGGCTCTGCCTCTCCCCGCAGCGGAGAAAGCCGGCCAGGAAGAAGCCGCCTGCGCCAGGCTGCGTCCGCCCTCCGTTCCCCCCGCGCCCTGACCCCGATGCCTCCCCTGCTGGACCGGCACGGCCGCCGCCCCGGGGTGCTGCGGCTCTCGCTCACGGCGCGCTGCAATCTCGCCTGCCCCTACTGCTGCCCCGACGACCGCGATCCGCCGGGGCTGCTCACCCTGCCGGAGCGGATCCTGGTGGTGCGCACGGCGGCGGCGCTGGGGTTCACGCTGCTGCGGCTCACGGGCGGCGAGCCCTTGCTGCACGACGGCCTGGAGGAGCTGATCGAGGCCCTGCAGCCCCTGCGGCCCCAGCTGCGGGAGATCGCCCTCACCAGCAACGGTGCCCTGCTCACCGCGGCACGGGCCCGGGCGCTGCGGCGGGCGGGTCTCGAGCGGATCACCCTCAGCCTCGACGGCAGCGATGGCGCCAGCGTGGCCCGCATGGCGGGCCTGAGCAGCGCGGGCAGCACCGGCCCCGCCGAGGTGGCCCGGGGCCAGAGGCTGCTGGAGCAGGTGCTGGCCGCGATCGAGCACGCCCGCGCCGCCGGCTTCGATCCGGAGCGGGGCCAGCTGAAGCTCAATGCGGTGATCGCCCGCGGCCGCAACGACGATCAGCTCGTCCCCCTGGCGGCCCTGGCGCGGCGGCGGGGGGTGGAGCTGCGGCTGATCGAATACATGGATGTGGGCAACCGCAACGGCTGGCAGGCCGAGCAGGTGGTGCCGGCGGCGGAGATGGTGCAGCGGCTGGCGGTGCACTGGCCGCTCCTCCCCCTGGGGCGGCCGCCCCGGGGCACGGCCAGCCGCTGGCGCTACGCCGACGGCGGCGGCAGCGTGGCGGTGGTGGCCTCGGTGAGCAAACCCTTCTGCGGCGATTGCGACCGCCTGCGGGTGACCGCCGACGGTGTGGCCTACCGCTGCCTGTTCGCCAGCCAGGGCCACGACCTGCGCCCCTGGCTGCGGCCCACCGCGGATGCGGCGGGGCTGCGGCAGGCCCTGGAGGCGCTCTGGCGCGAGCGAACCGACCGCTACAGCGAGGAACGGTTCACCGCAGGGGCCCGCACCCAGACGGCGCCGGCGGAGATGGCCTACCTGGGCGGCTGAGCCTCGAGGCTCTCGAGCCGGCCCTCCAGCCAGTAGGTGGCCATCTCGCCCACCCCCTTGATCGGCACCAGCCCGCGGGGGGCGGTGGCATAGCGCCCGGCCAGCCTGCGCCAGGTGGCCTCGGAAATCTGGATGCGGCCCGGCTCGCCGTTCGATTCCATCCGACTGGCCACGTTCACGGTTTCGCCCCAGAGGTCGTAGATGAACTTGCGGCGGCCGATCACACCGGCCACCACCGGCCCGCTGTGGATGCCGATCCGCAGGACCAGCGAACCGAGCATCGGGGCCTCGATCGCGGCGATCGCCGCCTGCATCGCCAGGGCCATCTCGGCCACGGCCTCGGCGTGGCGCTCCAGCACGACCGGCAGGCCGCCCACCACCATGTAGCTGTCGCCGATCGTCTTGATCTTCTCGAGTCCGTGCTGCTCACTCAGATCGTCGAAGCGGCAGAAGATCCGGTTCAGCAGGGCCACCAGCGCATCGCCGTCGATGCGGGTGGAGAGATCGGTGAAGCCCACGATGTCGGCGAAGAGCACGGTCACATCGGCGTGGGTCTCGGCGATCGTGTGGCGGCCGCGCTTCATCTCTTCGGCGATCGGCGCCGGCAGGATGTTGAGCAGCAGCGCCTCGGCCCGGTCCCGCTCGGCCTGGGCCGTGGCCTCCGCCGCGATGCGCCGCTCCATCTCCCCGCTGGTGCGCTCGAAGGAGCGGTTGAAGGCCTCGATCACATCGGTGAGCTCATCCGGACGGCGGGGCGCCGCGGCGGGGATGAGGAAGCTGGCCGGATCGTCGGGCATGCCCTCCGCGAAGGCATGGCCGGAGCGGAGCAGGTGATCATGCAGCAGCAGCACCCGGCCGATCACGAGGCGCTGCATCACCAGCATCGTGATCAGGGTGAGGAAGCTGGCGATGCCCAGCACGATCAGCACGATGTTGCGGATGTAGGTCTGCAGACCCCTCCGCAGGGCCGCGTCGTCGTGGCGGATCACCAGCACCACATCGGCCCCCCCCAGGCTGTCGGGGCCCCAGAAGCCGTCGTAGGCGTACGCGAGGGGATACCAGCGCCCCTGCGGGGAGCCTGGGGTCAACTCGCCCGGCCGGAGCACCGGGGCGGTGCCGAAGCCCCCCAACCGCTCACCGCTGGAGGCGCGGTAGAGCGCGGCCCCGCTGAGGGCGGCCACCATGGAAGGCCCCTGCAGCCGCTTCACCTCCTGCAGCAGCGCCTCCGGGCTGTCGGGCGGCTTCCTGGTCACCAGCCACTGGATCTTGGCGTTGGTCACCTGCCGCAGTTGCTGCCCCAGCCGCTCCGCCTGGCGGAGCACCGAGGGCACCAGCACGATCGCCTCCACCACCAGAAAGTTGAGGAAGATCCAGAAGGCGATGCGGCGCGACAGCCGGGCCCTCAGCCAGGGGAGGGAGGGGGTCGCTTCACCGCCGGCAAGCACCTGAAGATCCTCAGGCCGATACCGCAACCACCACGCTGATCGGCGAGGGGGTGGGGGTGATCGCCTCCAGGCGCAGGCCGGCGCGTTCCAGCAGGGCGGCGTACTCCGCGGGGGTGCGCTCACGGCCGCCTTCGGTCATCACGAGCATGTTGAGGTCGAGCAGCTTGGCGGGGGAGGGATCGTTGCCCGGCGGCACCACCTGCTCGAGGATCAGCACCCGCCCGCCGGGGGCCAGGGCGACGCGGATCAGGTCCAGGATCCGCAGACAGGCCTCATCGCCCCAGTCGTGGAGGATGTGCTTGAGCAGGTAGGCATCGGCCCCGGCCGGCACGGTCTCGAAGAAGTCGCCGGCCTCCACCGCCAAGCGTCCCTGCAGATCCGCCGGCACCATCACGGGTTCCACCACGGCCGGTTGATCGAAGAGGGTGCCGCGCAGGCCCGGATAGCGGTGCAGCAGAGCCTGCAGCAGGCTGCCGCGACCGCCTCCCACATCCACCAGGTGGCGGAAGGCGCCCATGTCGTAGGCCTCGAGGAAGGCCTCCGCCTCCTGCCGGGAGAAATCGGTCATGGCGCCGTCGAACACCTCGGCGCGGGCGGGGTGGTGCCGGTACCAGCCGAACACCGAATCGCCGTAGCGGTGGCGGAAGGCGTTCTCGCCGCTGCGCACGCTGTGGAGCAGATCGGCCCAGGCGTCGTAGTGCTCGCCGCCGAGCATGCGGGAGAACTGGCGCAGGGAGCGGGGGTGATCACTGCGCAGCAGCTCCGCCAGGGGGGTGAGCACGAAGTGGCGCGGCCCGCTCTCACGGAACACCCCCAGCCCCGCCAGACCCCGCAGCAGGCGGAAGAGGGTGTCGGCATCGGCGCCGCAGAGCTCCGCCAGCGGCTCCACCGCCAGCCCTTCGGGCCCGGCCGCCGCGATCCGGTCGGCGACGCCGAGTTCAGCCGCCACGTGGATCATCTGCGTGACCCAGTTGCCGGTGGCCAGCTGGAGGAACAGGGCGGTGGGATCCTCCGGCATGGGCTCTCGGGTAGGGACGTCCATGGCGCGCGGGCAGGGGCTGGGGCGCACCGAGCCTGGCCACGGCAGGCCGCAGCCGCCACTGAGGCGGGGATGCGAGACCCCTGAGCGAGGATCGGCCCACCGGAGTGCGCCATGTTCACGCTGGATCAGGTGGTTCCCTGGGGCCGCTCGTTCGAGGAATACGGTGCCATGTTTAAGCTCGCTGAGGCCGATCTGCAGGGCCGGATCCTGGGGTGCGGCGACGGACCGGCCGCCTTCAACGCCGAAGCCACCCGGCGGGGGGTGGAGGTGGTGTCCTGCGATCCGATCTACCGCTTTGCCGCTGCGGAGCTGCGCAGCCGCATCGAGCAGACCCGCGAGCAGGTGCTGGAGCAGGCCCGCAGCAACCGGCAGGACTTCCTCTGGGACCGCATCAGCTCGGTGGAGGAACTCGAGCGCATCCGCATGGCGGCGATGGAGCTCTTCCTGGCGGACTACCCGGCGGGGCATGAGCAGGGCCGTTACCTGGAGGCGGCACTGCCGCATCTCCCCTTCGCGGACGGGGCCTTCGATCTCGCCCTCTGCTCACACCTGCTGTTCCTCTACAGCAGCCAGCTGGGGGAAGCGTTCCACCACGCCGCGGTGCAGGAGCTGGTGCGGGTGGCGGGGGAGGTGCGCATCTTCCCGCTGATGACCCTGGGGGGAACCCCCTCCCCCTTCCTGCAGCCCTGCCTGAACCTGCTGGAGCAGAGCGGCCATGGGATCACGGTGGAGCCGGTGTCCTACGAATTCCAGCGGGGGGCCAACCAGATGCTGCGCATCCGCAGGAAGCCGGCCTGAACGCCCGCAGCCCCGCCCACCTGCGGGTGCAGCGGCCGCTCAGGCTGGAGGCGGAAGCGGCTGCGGCATCGGGGCGAACACCCGCAGGCTCCCCGGCCGGCATTCGAAGCGGAAGCGGTCCCCCTCGAGCATCTCGCCGTCCACCACCAGCTTCTGGGGTGTGGTGGTGGCGATGGTGATGTGGCGGGCCCGCAGACAGAGGAGATCGCCGTGCTGGGCAGGGGTCTGCACCACCGCGGAGGTCACCAGGCTGGCCAGGGCCTGCAGACCCTGCAGCCGGTCGGTGGAGGTGGCGATCGTCACCTCCAGCAGGCCGTCATCGGGGATCACCCGCCCGAAGCCCTGGGCCAGCACGGAGGTGCCGGGGGCGGCATTGGCCACGGTGATGGCGGCGGCCTGGAGGGTGATGGCCTGCCCATCGATCTCCAGGTGGGCCTGGAAGGGCTGCTGGTTCACCAGCTGCTGGGCTCCGGCCAGCACGTAGGCCAGCGGCCCGAGCCGGTTCTTCAGTTCCCGGGTGGCCCGGTCCACCATCCCCGCCTCGAAGCCCACACCCGCCAGCAGCACCATCGGGGTGTCGTTGCAGAGGGCCGCATCGATGCGCTGGGCATGGCCCGCCAGCACCGTGCGGCAGGCACTGGGCAGGTCGGTAGGGATGCCGAGGGCACCGGCGAAGGCATTGGCCGTGCCGCAGGGGATCACCCCCAGGGGAAGGTTGCTGTCCAGCAGGGCACCGGCCACGGCGGAAACGGTGCCGTCCCCGCCGCAGGCCAGCACCAGGGCGGAATCGGGCCGCCGCGCCAGCCGGGAGTGCAGCGGGGCCAGCAGGGCCCGGGTCTGCTCGGCGGGGTCGAGATCCGGCCGGGTGAGATGCACCTGCAGCTGCAGCTGGGGCTCCAGCAGGGCGCGGATCTGGGCGAGATCCTGGTTGGGATCGCGCTGCCCCGCCGCCGGGTTGAAGATCAGGTGGGCCAGGCGGCCCCGACCGAGGCCGCGCAGGGCCAGGCTGGCCGTGGCCTCATTCAGCAGCAGGGGAACCTCCCGCACCTGGCAGGCCCGCAGCAGCAGCGCCAGCTCCGGCGGCGCACCCACCGGCGCGGCGGGATCGAGGAACGCCACCACGGCCGCCACCTGCCCCTCCAGCACCGCCGCGGCCAGGGCGATGTCACCGCCGGCCGCCAGGCTGCCGGCCCCCTCCAGCTGCAGCGAGGCGGTGGCGGCATCGGCCAGGAGCGGCTCGGCCAGCTCGGCCGTGAGCCAGAGCGGAAAGGGAGCGAGCAGCAGGCGATGGCGCCGCACCCAGGCCAGCAGCGCCTCCCGGCGGGCGGGGGAGGCGAGCAGCACCAGGCGGGGGGCACCGCTCATCCGCTCGCTGATTCGTTCGCCGATTCACTCGGCGGGCGGGTGGCGGCGCGATCAGCGCGCTCGGTGAGCCGCGGCAGCAGCTGCACCAGATTGCAGGGACGGGTACCCGCATCCAGCTGGGCGGCGATCAGTCGATCCCAGGCGGTGGTGACCGCATCGAGCGAGCCGGGCAGCACGAAGATCACCGTGCCGTTCGCCACCCCCGCCAGACAGCGGCTCTGCAGGGTGCTGGTGCCGATCATCTCGAAGGAAAGCACCCGGAACAACTCCCCAAAGCCTTCGATCATCTTGTCGAGCAGGGGGGCCACGGCCTCGGGCGTGCCATCGCGGCCGGTGAGCCCGGTGCCGCCGCTGGTGATCACCACCTGCACCTGCGGATCGGCGATCCAGCGGCTCAGCACGGCCCGGATCGCATAGCGGTCGTCGGGGCAGAGCAGACGCTCCACCAGGCGGTGGCCGGCCACCTCGAGGCGCTGCCGCAGGGCTTCTCCGCTGGTGTCCTCCGCCAGGGTGCGGCTGTCGGAAACCGTGAGCAGGGCGATGGGGAGGCTCACCACGAACGGGCCAGGCAGCGAGTGGATCGTAGGCAGAGCCTCCAGGACGCAGCCTCAGTAGCGGGCTCCGTCGGGCAGCTGGCGGAACTCATCCCACACCACGGCTGCCTCCTCCTGCAGGATCTGCTGGGGAGCAAGGCGGCGTTCGGAATAGGGCAACTGCAGATCATCACCGATGTTGGCATCATCGAAGAGATCGGCATAATCCTGCCAGCCGGCAGCGTAGTAGATCTTCGAGATCCTGGCCCAATAGGCCGTGGCGTAACACATCGGGCAGCATTCGCAGCTCGTGTACATCACCGCACCGGTTAGATCCACCGTCTGCAGGGTTTTGCAGGCCTGCCGGATCGCATTCACTTCCGCGTGGGCGGAGGGATCGTGATCCCACATCACGCTGTTGCCGGCAGCGCCGATCACCTGGCCATCCTTCACGATCACGCAGCCGAAGGGACCGCCGGTTTTGTTCACCACCCCGGCATCGCGCATCAGCTGGATCGCCTGACGCATGAACATTTGATCTTCAGGCGTGGACATCGCATCTACGGCTCAACAACCGGCGAAATAATCTACTCAGGCTAGACAGCCAAGCATCGCCGAACGGATCTGCAATCCTTCTTCAGAAGAGCTATTCAGACCAAGCAACAGGCAGAACAAAGCACCCGGGCAGCTGCCCGCCTGAAAGAAGAGCGAAATCCGTCTAGGATGCAGCAGGTTTGCCATCCTCAGCCAGGACCTCGAATAGATCAAAGAACAGCCGGTGAGGATCATGCACGGCGCGCAGATCCGCCAGGCGGCTCCAGCACTGCGGCTGATAGGCCTCCACCGCCGAGGCGGGCCGGCGCACAAAATCGGTTTCTCCGATATAGTTGCCGCTCGTGCAGGGACGCAGTGCCGCCGTGCAGGCTTCTTGCCATTCGATGTTCGCGGCATCGTCTGCAGGATCCAGCCACATCGTGGATGGCCCCCCATAGACCCTCGCATGCATGGAATAGGACGTGTGGTGTGGAGCTGGCTCGGCCGGCGGCCCTGTGAACACCGTGAAGAACACCAGGGTTGTCGGGGAGGGAGCTGTGCGCATGAACGGCGCCGCCGCTCGGATCTGATCTCCGGCAGAAGCCGTGGAATAGCGGTTCTCCACCCGGCTGCGATGCCCTTCAGGCCAGAGCGAGCCCGACAGATCAAACAGCGTGGGAAAGCCGAGAGTGTGGTGAGCTCACGCGAGAGCGGAGGCACCACGGGATTGTCCAGGGGTGCCAGCTGCCGCTTGCCTTCGGCTTCCGAATCAGCGAAGGCAACGGCGGAGACCATGAGAAGCACACCGCCGTCTGCCTGGGCGGCAGCCTGCAAGGGCGGCAGAGCCTGCAGCAGGAAGAGGGTCAGCTCCACCGATGGGCTCAACGACGGTGCGAGGGTGGTGATCCAGTCGCCCACCGCCCCCGCCTGGGCCAGGGGGAAGCAGCTGGTGCTGCCGAGGATCACGGCCGGCAGGGGATAGAGCTGCAGGTGATAGGCGATCACCACCCCGAAGAATCCCGGTCCGGCGCCCCGTGCCGCCCAGAAGAGATCGGCATGCTGCTCACGGCTGGCAGGCACCTTCTCTCCCGCCGCGGTGATGATCTCAATCGCCTTCACACTCTCGGTTCCCGCACCTCCTGATTCCAGGCCATCCCGCCGCTGAGGAGATAGACGCTCACCTTCACCTGGGGACAGTGGCCACTGGGATAAGCGAGCCCGAAGGGTTGCAGAGCCGCCAGCAGTTCCCGGTTGCTCACCACCGGCTGCACGATGGCAGTGCGTGCCGCCGGATCGATCTTGAGCACCTGATTGAGACAGGAAAGGTCGATCAGGATGCCGCCCTGGCGCAGGGTGGGATGACACCAGTGGTGACCACCCCCACGCACCACAACCTTGCGGCCCTGCTCGCGGGCGAAGCGGAGCACGGCGATCACATCCTGTTCATTTTCCACCCGCACCACCAGCTCCGGCCCGCGCTCCTGCAGGAGCCGGTTCCAGAGGTTCCCGTGCACCATCGAGGCAAAGGCAGGATCACCGGGCTGGGCCATGGCACCGCGGCAGTGCCGTTGCAGAGACGAGAGATCCATCAGGAGAGAAGCGAGAAAAATCGAGGCGAAAGATCAGCAGGCAAGTCAGAAAGGAAGGTCAGAAGATAGGGTCAGGAAGGAAGATCAGAACGGCACCAGTTTCCAGAGCACGGCCACCTCCAGCAGATACAGCAGACTGATGATCTGTACCCCCTTACGTGTGAGCGCCCGGGGCGAGGCGAGGCAGGGGAACAGCCACCAGTCGAACTTCTGCACGCACCAGGGCATCGTGAGGAAGCTGGTGAGTGCCACACTGATGGAGTTGCCGATGAACGTGCCCAGGGCCCCATGGATCCCAAGGGCAGAAACGATCGGATTCAGCAGCCGCAGCTCCAGCATCACGATCGGATAAAGCCCAAGCAGCACGAGCATCGCCGTTTTCCAGTCCGGCGGCCCCTGGCCGGAAACGGGATCCACCAGAACCCATCCAGGGAAAGAGGTGGTGATCCGGATCAGTTCCTCTCGCTCCATGAACTGCCTCGATTCCGCCAGGAGATCGGCCCGCTGGCGCGAATTCATCCAGGCCTCGAGATGGGAGGCGGAGTCGTAGCGAAGGATCGTGATCCAGTGGCCCTCGCCGCCCCCCTGGGGAGGTTGCAGATACATGCCGAGATAGCCGGGGTAGCCGGCTTGGGCCGCCTGAATCCGCTGCGCCCAGCTGCGGAACTGATCGGCCATGCCGGCCCTCACCTGGGAGAAGATCACCTTGGTGACATCGGATCTGCTGCCGGGATCGGAATCTCCTTCTTCCCGTCGCTCCTCGAAGACACCCCCTTCCAGCAGGGGCACGGCATCCGCCAGCAGCTCCCGGCAGGCAGCGGAAGACTGCCAGGCGTCGAGGGCCTCCCGGGACGCGAAGGTAATCCGGATCGTCCAGAGGCCATCCTTGGCGCTGGAGCGGGGCGGCAGCAGATCGGTGCTGAGGAAACCGCTCAACCGCGAAAGGGCCTCCGCCTGGCGGGCGTGCCATCCGGCCAGGGCCTCGCCCATGCCGGCACGGACGCGACCGGAGGCAACCAGGGTGACAGAGTCCGCCATGGGGCTGCGCGGCCTTCAGTAGGGGTGGCGATCGGGTTTGTTCATCCAGGCCTTACAGGCCTGCAGGGCGAAGTCGTGCTCGAAATCCGGAAAACACTGGATCGCCTTGCGCTGCTCCCAGGGAAGCCGGAAGTCGATGTACTGGAACTCATCATCGAAACCGATCTTGCTCGTGTCCTCCAGCCTGGTGCCGAAGAACACGCGATCAAAGCGGGCCCAGTAGATGGCACTCATGGACATCGGGCAGGGCGCGCCATTCACATAGAGATCACATCCCTTCAGCATATGCGCCCGCTCCGGCACCGGATCCGGCGATCCCTCGGGGCGCGGGATCATCCTGAGATTGCCCTCATACACCTCCGACCCCAGCAGCGCCTTGGCGTTGATCCGGGAGCAGGCATCGATGATGGCGGTGACCTCGGCGTGATACTCGGGATGCCCGTGAGCAGCACACGGTTCTGACCCCGGCCGATGATCCTGCCGTCCTTGACGATCACCGCTCCGAAGGGTCCGCCCCATCCCTTCTCGACAAACTCGATCGCCAGGCGGGTGGCCTCGTGGAGAAACTGCTTCTTGTACTCCACACTCTCGATGTCGGTAGTCTCGATTTCCTGTGTGGAAGGATCTGACGTGGTCATGGTGTCCGATCAGCGAGAAACAGAAAAAGAGGAAGCTCAGCGTGCACCCAGCGCCAACACTCAGAAAGCCTGAAATCTGCAACTCATCCGGAGCAGCGCACGAGGCGCCACACCAAGACAGCGCACAAGATAGTGCACAAGACAGCGAGACCAAAACGCCTCAGCAGCCATGACCACCACACCGCAGGATGCCGAGGCCAGGAATGTCAAGGCAGAAGATTTTCCAGAAGAAACTCCCCCCTGGGAAACCAGCAATCAAAGAAAGAACAATCAACGAAAGTCAGTAGGGCTTGTGGCGCCAACTCTCGCTCCAGGAATTCAGATGAATCCGGAAGCCACCCTCCGCAGCAAAGCTAGGCAGGCTGCACTGAAGCGAAAGCAGGTTGATCGAACGTAACAAGTGCAGATCGCACCTGATCAACTGCATCAACCCCCAACAAAGATCATCAGCAGAACAGCCCTTCGATCACCCGGTTCCTGCCACAACCGTGGTGGCGGCTGTGGTTGCTTCAGCATGGACACTGCCGTTCAGCCCGCACTCGCCCCATGGACCCGGACACGGCCAGTTCCCCGCCGCAGCCGCCGCTGCGGGTGCGCCTGTTCGCGCGGCTGCGGGAGCAGGCCGGCTGGGGAGAGCGGACCCTGGCTCTGCACACGCCGGGGCAGCCCGCACCCACGGCCGCCCTGGTGTGGCAGCAGCTCCGGCTCGGGCCCTGGCCCGAGGGGGTGCGGGTGGCCGTGAACCAGGAGTTCGCCGCGCCCCACCAACCTCTGCAACCCGGCGACGAGGTGGCCTTCCTGCCCCCGATCACCGGTGGCTGATCCCGCTTCCCAGGACGCCGCGGCCAGTCTCCAGGTGGTGCTGGAGCCCGGCCCCTTCGAGCCGCTGGCGCGGCTGGCGGACTGGGCGGCCGCCGCAGCACCCGCCACCGCCCAGTTCATCGGCCGGGTTCGGAGCTGCAACACCGGCGGCGAGCCCTTGGTGGCGCTGGAGCTGGAGCACTACCCCGGCATGACCGAGTCCCAGCTGGAGCGGCTCGCCGCCGGGGCCGCCGCACGCCATCGGGTGCAGGCTGTGCTGGTGCATCACCGGGTGGGCCGGGTGGAACCCGGAGAGGCGATCGTGCTGGTGGCGGTGGCCGCCGATCGCCGCGGCCCCGCCCAGCTCTGCTGCCAGGAGCTGCTGGAAGCGCTCAAGCACGAGGCTCCCTTCTGGAAGAAGGAGGTGGGAGCCTCGGGCGAGGGCCGCTGGGTGGAGGGAAACACGCCTCTCCGCGAGCCAGCCGCCCCCGGGACGGAAAAGGCGACGCAGGCGCTCAGAACAGGGTGATCAGCTGCAGCGGCACGCTGGTGGAGCTGTGGGCGGCACCGGCCAGTCCCGGCTGGGGCAGGTAGGTGAGGGCCGGCTGCACGTAGGTGGCGCCACCCAGGTGGAACTGGCCATTGGGCTGCAGCATCAGCTCGGAGGGGCGGAACACCTCCCCCAGGAACGCCGTGTCGTTCACCCGGGCCCAGGACAGACCAAGGCCGAAGCTGTCCTGGGGACGGCTCGACATCGGAGCGAAGGCGGTCAGGCCCGCGGTGAGCGAACGGGTCATGAGGTTGGTGCGGGAGGGGATCCAGCCGCCGCTCACGAACCCCACCAGGCCGCTGTGATCACGGCCGTAGCGGAAGTTCAGCAGCCGCTGGGCCAGCGTGCCGTAGAAGCCGTGGGCGCCGTTCTCCCGCAGGCAGGTCTGTTCCGGGCCACCGCCGTTGCAGCGGCGCGACTCTCCGCCCTGGAACCAGGCCCCGAAGCTGGCGGAGCCGGGGCGGTTGCTCGCCCCCAGCGACCAGCCGCCCCCCAGTTCCGCCACCGAGAAGAGCGGCCCGCTCAGGCTGGGGACGGCGGTGCCGGTGCGGATCGATCCATCCCCCACCCCGCCGCGGCCGTCGAATACGCCGGCATTGAGATACACCTTCCGGTCCAGGGCCTTCGGCTGCCAGCTCAGGGAGGCCCCCAGGGCTGAATCCGGGTAGCCCGGCATGCGCCCCAGCAGGGTGGGCATCGCATAGAGGGGGGTGAACGGCAGGGCGCTGAGCGCCGGCACCGCATAGGTGGGATTGCGGGTGAAGTCCGGACGGGTGACGTTGGCGAATTCGATGCTGGCCGCCTGCTTGCCCACCAGGATCTTCAGCTGGCGATCCCAGAGGTCCTGGCGGAGCACGTAGCTCAAGAGCTCGGTGCGATCCAGCGGCGGCGGCGCCACCAGGCTGTTGCTGCCCTGCACGCTGCCGGAAGGCAGGGCGGCCCCCGCCCCGCCAGCCCACCGCCTTCTCCAGATCGAGGGTGGCATCGAGCAGGAGCTGCTGGGCCAGGCCGTTGGCCGGCGCCGCCTGAACACCGCCCACTATCTGGGAGGTGCCGTAGCCCACCCACACGCCCCCGAGGCGGAGGGCGGAATCGGCGGGCAGGCCGAGCCAGCGGCCCAGCTGGCCGGTGCCCAATGCGGCAGTGGAGGCGGCCGGGTTGCCGGAGGGCAGCCGCACCTCCGGCCCGAGATCCGCTGCGGCAGGAGGCGGAGAGGCCGCGGGCTCGGCAGAGGCGCCGGCCGCGAGCGTGGCAGCGCAGCCCTGCAGCAGGAGCGCCGTCAGCAGCGGGGATCGCGCAGCCTGCGGGGGCATGGTGGCGGCTGCGGCGGGATCGGTGCCCCGCAGGATGCCTCAGAACAGCGGCAGCCGCAGCAGCTGGGCCCAGAGCTCCGTACCGGCCTCCAGGGCGCCCAGTTCCGCCGGAATCTCCAGCAGCAGATCCGCCCCCTGCAGCGAGCCGAGGCGGGAGGAAGCCTGGGAGCCCTCCACCACCGCCCGCAGTTCACCGGCCAAACCCACCTGCAGCCGGGCCCGGGCCAGCTCGGGGCGGCCGGCGCCGCGCCGCAGCGGCCCTGCCAGCCGCACCCGCAGACGGGGCAGGGGCTCGGGCGATGCCCCCTCGAGCCGCTGCAGGGCCGGCCAGAGCAGCTGCAGGGCCGTGATCGCCGCCGCCACCGGATTGCCCGGCAGCCCGAAGAAGGGCACGGCGGCCCCGTTCCGGCGGCGCAGCGTGCCGTAGGCGAAGGGCCGCCCGGGCTTGAGGAACAGCTTCCAGAAGGCCACCGAACCGAGCTCCGCCAGCAGCGGCCGGATCCAGTCGGTGTCGCCCGCGGACACGCCGCCGGTGCTCACCACCACATCGGCGCCGTCCGCCAGCTCCTGCAGGGCCTCCCGCAGAGCCGCGGGTTCATCCCCCACCACCCGCCGCTCCACTGCGGGCAGGCCGAGCCGCTCCAGCAGGGCCGCCAGCAGGGTGGCGTTGCTCTCCCAGATCTGGCCGGGGTGGCGCGGCCGCCCGGGGGGCACCAGTTCATCGCCGCTCACCAGCAGCGCCAGCCGCGGCCGCGGCGTCACCGCCAGCTCCGCCACGCCGCAGCTCGCCAGGCGGGCCAGATCGGCCACGCCCAGGCGGGCACCCGCCGGCAGCAGCACCTGCCCCGCGGCGGCCTCCTCCTCGGCGGAGCGGATCCACGGGTTGGGGCCCGGCGCCTCCCGCAGCCGCACGGCGCCTTCCTCCCGCTCCACCAGCTCCTGAGCCAGCACCCGCACGGCCCCCTCCGGCAGGGGGGCGCCGGTGAGGATGCGGATCGCCTCGCGGGGGGCCAGGGCCCGTCCGAAGGGCGCCCCGGCGGCGGAGCGGCCCACCAGGGGCCAGGACTGCCCGGGCTCGACCTCCCCGGACGCCACCGCATAGCCATCCAGGATCGAGGCGCGGAAGCCGGGCACCGCCGCCGGGGCGATCACATCCGCCGCGCACACCCGGCCGAGGCACTGCTCCAGCGGAAGGGGCAGGGACCCGGCCAGGGACTGGAGGCTGGCCAGAACCCGTTGCCGCGCCTCCTCCAGGGGCAGCCCCTCCGGTCCGAAGGGATCGGCCGGGGGCGGATCACCGGCGGGCGGGGCGGGGGGCATCGGCGGCGGCTTCAGCGGGGGGGGAAGGGCGAGGGCGGGGGCGAGGAAGACCCCGGCGGAGCGGCCACGGGCTCCACCACCACAGCGGTGCCGTAGCAGAGCACCTCGGTGGCACCGGAGGAGCCGCTTTCCACCTCGGAACCGTCGTAGCGGGCGCCCACGATCGCATTGGCCCCCAGCTGGCGGGCATGGGCCACCATCTGGTCGTAGGCCTGCTGGCGGGTCTGCTCGCACATCTGCGTGTAGGCGCCGATCCGCCCCCCGATCATCGACTTCAACCCGCCCAGGAAGCCCTGGATCAGGGTGGGGGAGCGCACCACGATGCCCCGCACGATTCCCTTGTATTCGCGGATCGCGTAACCCTCCAGGTGGAAGGTGGTGGTCACGAAGACGGGCTTGACCATGGCTCGTTCAGAGAGGGCTCTTTCCGGGAGGACTCGTTTTGGGAGGACTCGTTCCGGGCAGGCCCTGGGCGGACCCAGGTACCGTGGCGCCCACCCTGCTTGCGCAGCAACCGCACCGGACCGATCGTCATGGCCGGATCGGCCGACTTGAGCATGTCGTAGAGGGTGAGCAGCCCCACCTGCACGGCCGTGAGGGCCTCCATCTCCACCCCCGTGGGGGCGGTGGTGCGGGCCTCCGCCTCCAGCCGCAGGCCGCGGCCATCCGGGCAGGCTTCGATCCGCACCTCCAACCCGCTCAGGGCGATCGGATGGCAGAGGGGAATCAGCTCCCAGGTGCGCTTGGCCGCCTGGATCGCGGCCACCCGCGCCACCGCCAGCACATCCCCCTTGGGGGCCCGGCCGGCCTGCACCAGCTCCAGCACCGCAGGCTCGAGGACAAGGAACCCCTCGGCCACGGCGCTGCGCTGGGTGGCGGCACGATCCCCCACCTCCACCATGTGCACCTCTCCGGCGGCATTGAGGTGGCTCAGGCCGGAGGGGGAGGAGGGGGCAGCCATCACCCGGATGCAGCAGCACCCATCCTGGGCGGCCGGCCCTCGCGGTGCATCCAGCTGATCCAGTCGGCGGAGATCTGCTTGGGACACACCGCCTCGCACTCGAGGGTGCTGCTGCAACTGCCGAATCCCTCCGCCGCCATGCGCTCCTGCAGGGCCAGGGCCCGCCGCGGCCGCTCCGGCTGGCCCTGGGGCAGCTGGCCGAGGTGGGCCAGCTTGGCGGCCACGAACAGGCTGGCCGAGGCATTGCGGCAGCTGGCCACGCAGGCGCCGCAGCCGATGCAGGTGGCCGTGTCGAAGGCGGAGGCCGCCTGCTCCCGGCCGATCAGCAGGGTGTTCGCCTCCGGGGCCTGGCCGGCGTTCACCGAGCAGTAGCCCCCGGCGGCGAGGATCCGATCGAAGGCGGAGCGGTCCACCCGCAGGTCCTGCAGCACCGGGAAGGAGGCGGCCCGGAAGGGCTCCAGCACCAGCAGGGCTCCATCGGGGAGATGGCGCAGGTAGAGCTGGCACACCGTGGTGCCGGGCTGGGGCCCGTGGGCCTGGCCGTTCACCAGGAACCCGCAGCTGCCGCAGATGCCCTCGCGGCAATCGTGCTCGAAGCCCACCGGCCGCACCCCGGCGCGGATCAGCCGCTCGTTCAGCCGATCGAGGGCCTCCAGCAGGGAGAGATCCACCGACACGTCCTCGAGGCGATGGTCCTCGAAGGCGCCGGCCTCCGCCGGAGCGGCCTGGCGCCAGATGCGCAGGGTGAGGGAGAGGGTGCGGCCCATGGAGATCAGCGGTAGCTGCGCGCGGTGGGTTGGAGGTGCTCGAAGCGGAGCGGTTCGCAGTGGCGCCGCGGCGGCCCGGTGGGATCGTGCTCCCAGGCGGCGATATGGGCGAAGCGGAGGTCGTCGCGCAGGGCCTCGCCATCGGGGCTCTGGTGCTCCTCGCGGAAGTGGGCCCCGCAGGATTCCTCCCGGGCCAGGGCATCCCGCAGCATCAGATCCGCCAGGGCGAGGAAGTCCTCCAGCCGCAGGGCCTTCTCCAGCTCCGGCTGGATCGCCGGGCCGTCCTGGGGCAGGAGCAGATCGGCCCGGAAGCTCTCGGTGAGGGCCGCCACAGTTTCAAGACCCTGGCGCAGCCCCGCGGCGTTGCGGCTGATGCCGCAGGTGTCCATCAGCAGCAGTCCGAGGGTGCGGTGCAGGTCGTCCACGCTGCGCCGGCCGCGGATGGCCCGCAGCGCCTCGATCCGGCCGAGCACCTCCTCCAGGGCCTGGCGGCAGGCGGGGTGGTGGTCGCCCACCTCCGGATGGGGCTGGCCCGCCAGCCAGGCCGCCACCGTGGCCGGGGCGATGAAGGTGCCATCCGCCAGCCCCTGCATCAGGGCACTGGCCCCGAGCCGGTTCGCCCCATGCTCGGAGAAATTCGCCTCGCCGAGCACGAACAGGCCCGGAATCGTGCTCATCAGGTGGTAGTCCACCCACAGCCCACCCATGGTGTAGTGGGGCGCAGGGGCGATCCGCATCGGCACCTGCAGCGGATCCTCCCCCGAGATGCGCTCATACATCTGCAGCAGGTTGCCGTAGCGGGCCTGGATCACCGCCGTTCCCTCCCGCGCCACCGCCTCCGAGAGATCGAGATACACGGCCCGCCCGCCCGGGCCCACGCCACGGCCGGCGGCGCAGAGCTCCCGCAGGCGGCGGGAGGCCAGATCCCGGGGCACGAGATTGCCGTAGGCCGGATAGAGGCGCTCCAGCACGTAGTCGCGCTCGTGCTCGGGAATGGCGGCGGCAGGGCGCTCGTCGCCGGGGCGCAGCGGCAGCCAGATCCGGCCGTCGTTGCGCAGGCTCTCGCTCATCAGCGTGAGCTTGCTCTGGAAGGGATCCCCCGGCGGGATGCAGGTGGGATGGATCTGGGTGAAGCAGGGGTTGGCGAAGAAGGCCCCGCGCCGGTGGGCCCGCCAGATCGCCGTGGCGTTCGACTGCACGGCGTTGGTGGAGAGGAAATAAACGTTGGCGTAGCCGCCCGTGGCCAGCAGCACCGCATGGCCGGTGTGCACCTCCAGGGCGCCGTCGAGCTGGTGGCGGCAGACCACCCCGCGGGCGACCCCATCCACGGTGATCAGATCGAGCATGTCGCGGCGGCAGAGCAGCTCCACCCGCCCCGCCTCCACCTGGCGCAACAGGGCGGCCACGGCGCCGTAGAGCAGCTGCTGGCCGGTCTGGCCGCGGGCGTAGAAGGTGCGGCTCACCTGGG
>JBMLOS010000040.1:0-8479 GCA_049242845.1 Prochlorococcaceae cyanobacterium | reverse complement strand
TACCCTCCATCCATGGCGATCGTCTCCTCCGGTGCAGGTGCCGCCCCCCGGGGGCGGCTTCCAGCAGGCGGTTCGCCGGGGCGCCCACAGCCGGCCAGCAGGAGCAGGGCCGCCAGGGGGGCGGCCAGGCGGGCAGCCAGAGGTCCGGAGAGCGCGGAGGCCATGGGGACGACTATTGGGATGAGAATCATTCTAGCAATTGATCGTCCCGGCTGGCCCTCGTGCCGGGGTGATTGGCTGGTGGGGCGTCCGCGCTTCCCCGGCGATGCCTGCCCAGCCGATCGTGATCCTCGGTGGCTTCCTGATCACGGCCGAGGCCTATGAACCCCTGCGGCTCTGGCTGGAGCGGCACACCGGCCAGCCGGTGCAGCTGGTGAACGCCAGCCGCTGGGACTGGCTGCTCACCTCCTTCCCCCAGGGCTGGGTGCGGCTGCTCGATCGCACCGCGGCCCTGGTGGCGCAGCAGGCGCTTCGCTCCCCCACCGGCCGGGTCACCCTGATCGGCCACAGCTCCGGTGGCGTGATGCTGCGCCTCTTCCTGAGCGACATCAGCTTCCAGGGGCGCCGTTACAACGGCAGCGCCCTGGCCGACACCCTGGTGATGCTCGGCAGCCCCCACACCGCCCGGCGGGCCACGCCCCTGCGCCAGTGGGTCGACCGCGAACTGCCCGGCTGCGCCTGTGCCGAGCGGGTGCGCTACGTGTCCGTGGCGGGCAGCCTCTCCCCCCGGGAATTCAGCCCCACGGCCCGCCGGCTGGCTCCTTCCTCCTACCGCAACATCTGCGGCGATGCCTCCGCCCCCGGCGACGGGCTCGTGCCGGTGGTTTCGGCCCTGCTGGCCGGCTCGAAGCCGGTCACCCTGGAGGGGGTGGCCCATGGCGGCTCCTTCGGGCCCCGCTGGTACGGCACGCCGGAGGTGGTGGCCCGCTGGTGGCCCGCGGCGGCCTAGCTCCGCCGGGGGGCGCCGCGGCGGGCGGCGAGCACCTCCTGCACCTGCCGCCAGCTCACCCCGTGGTGGGCCAGGGCCACCTGCAGGTGAAAGAGCAGATCCGCCGCCTCGCCGGCGATGGCGTTGCTGTCGTCGTCCTTGCAGGCCATCACGAACTCGGCACTCTCCTCGCCGATCTTCTTGAGGATGCGGTTGTCGCCACCCTCCAGCAGGCGGTTGGTGTAGCTGCCTTCCTCGGGCCGGTCGCGGCGGCCCTCGATCACCCGCATCAGCTCGGTGCACACGTCCGCCGGCGGGGGCGGGGCGCTGCTTCCGCCGCCGCTGGGCTGGGCGCCTTCGTCGTAGAAGCAGCTGCGCGCCCCGGTGTGGCAGGCCACATCACCGATCTGCTCGATGCTCAGCAGCAGCACATCGGCGTCGCAGTCGTAGCGGAGCCCCCGCAGCCGCTGGAAGTGTCCGCTGGTGGCCCCCTTGTGCCACAGCTCCCGGCGGGAGCGGCTCCAGTAGTGCACCTCGCCGCTGGCGAGCGTGCGCTCGATCGATTCCCGGTTCATCCAGGCCACCATCAGCACGGCCCCGTCCAGCCAGTCCTGGGCCACGGCGGGGATCAGGCCGGCCGCATCGAAGCGCAGCTGGTCGATCAGCCCGGAGTCGGGGCGCTCAGGGGCGGTCACGGCGGGGGGCGGCGTGGGTGCGGGGGCCATCCTGCCTGCGCGTCCCCCGGCCGGTCGCCGGACACAGCAGACTTGCCACCGGTCCGCCGAGCGCCTTGAGTCACACCTGTTCGAAGCAGTTCAGCGGCTATCCCTGCTGCCATCGCCAGTGGCGTCACAGCGGCCACTGCCGGTTCGTGCACGGCTACAGCCGCAGCTTCACCTTCTGGTTCCGGGCCCACCACCTGGATCACCACGGCTTCGTGGTGGATTTCTCCGCCCTCGGGGAGCTGGAGCAGCGCCTGGCCGCCCAGTTCGATCACACGTTCCTGGTGAATGCCGACGACCCCCTGCTGCCGGACTGGCGCCGCCTGCACGACTACGGCGCCCTCGACCTGCGGGTGATGGACAACGTGGGCATGGAGGCCAGCGCCGAGCTGGTGTGGGGCTGGGCCAATGCCCTGCTGCGGGAACAGGAGGGGGGACGCGCCTGCTGCTGGCGGGTGGAGGCCCGCGAGAACGAGAAGAACGCCGCCTGCTACGAGGCCACCCCCGCCTGGTTCGGCCCGGAGGCCGCGGGATGAGCCCGGCACGGCTGGCCACGGCCTGGGCCCTGTTCCAGGGTCTGCTGATCGAGGCCCTTCCCTTCCTGCTGCTGGGGGTGCTGATCTCCGCCCTGGCCCGCTGGTTCGCCCCCGGCGGCCGCTGGCTGCGCAAGCTCCCCCGCCATCCCCTGCTCGGTCCGCTCACCGGGGCGGCCCTGGGCTTCGCCCTGCCCGCCTGCGAGTGCGGCAACGTGCCGGTGGCCCGCCGGCTGCTGGCCGGTGGCGCGCCCCTGGGCACGGCCCTGGGCTTTCTGTTCGCCGCGCCGGTGCTCAACCCGATCGTGCTGGCCGGCACCTGGGCGGCGTTTCCCAACCAGCCCTGGCTGCTGGTGGCCCGCCCCGCCGGAGCGGTGCTGGTGGCCCTCGGGCTGGCCAGCCTGCTGGCCCTGCTGCCCGAATCCGAGCTGCTCCAGGCGGATCTTCTGGCCGAGCGGCGGCTGCACCAGCCCCTGGCCCGCGTGACCCTGCTGGAGCGCAGGGCCGGGGTGCTCGGCGTGGAGGGGGCCGAGCCTCCGCCCCTGGTGGTGCCCAGGCCCCCCTGGCCCGAGGTGCTGCGCCACGGCAGCCAGGAATTCCTCGACCTGGCGGTGCTGCTGGTGCTGGGTTGCGCCGTGGCCGCCCTGGTGCAGAGCCTGGTGCCGCGGGAGTGGCTGCTGGCCGTGGGCGGGGCCCCCACCCTCTCGATCGTGGCGCTGATGCTGCTGAGCCTGTTCGTTTCGGTGTGCTCCAGCGTGGATGCCTTCCTGGCCCTGAGCTTCGCCGCCCAGGTCACCCCCGGGGCGCTGCTGGCCTTCCTGCTGCTCGGGCCGGTGATCGACCTGAAGCTCGTGGGCCTGCTCGGCCTGCTGCTGCGCCCGGTGGGCCTGGCCCTCACCGCTGCCGGGGCCAGCCTGATGGTGCTGCTGCTGGGGCAATGGGTGAACCTGTGGCGCGGATGAACGGCCGGTTGCCCACCGCCTGGGGGGAACGGCTGGGCCGGGCCGGCCTCTGGCGCGGCCTGGGCCTGGGCCTGTGGGGGCTGGTGCTTCTCCAGAGCGCCGCCTCCGGCCGGCTGGCGCTGCTGCTGCGGGAGGTGTTCCATCCGCTCGTGTGGCTGGCCGGGGCTCTGCTGCTTGCCCTCGGCCTGCTGCAGCTGATCCACTCCTGGCGCGAAGGCGGCGGGCCCGGAGCCGCCGGGGCGGATCGGCTGCAGCGCCGCCAGCTGCCGCTGCTGCTGGCCTCTGCGGTCTTCAGCCTGCTGGTGCTGGCCCTGCCGCCGAGCCCCTCTTTCGCCGATCTGGCCGGCCAGCGCCCCCGGGACACCACCAGTGAGCCCTCGTTGAGCTTCGTGCTGCCGCCGGCCCAGCGCAGCCTCACCGACTGGGTGCGGCTGCTGCGCAGCCAGCCCGATCCCCGCCTGTTCGTGGGCGATCCGGTGCGGATCAGCGGGTTCGTGCTGCCGATGGAGGGGGAACCGCCGCAGCTGGCCCGGCTGCTGGTGCGCTGCTGCCTGGCCGATGCCACCCCCGTGGGGCTGCCGGTGCGCTGGCCCGCCGGCTCCCCCCTGCCCCAGGCCGACCAGTGGCTGGCCCTGGAAGGCCGCATGGGGCTGGAGCGGGCGGCCGGCGGCGAGCGCCTGGTGGTGCTGGCCAGCCGGGTGCGGGAGATTCCGCGGCCGGCGCGGCCCCTGGAGCCATGAGGCGTCTGCTGCCGGCCCTCGGGATCCCCGCCGCCCTGGTGCTGCTCCAGCAGCAGTGGCTGCTGCGCCATCCCCCGCGGCTCGAGGCGCTCGTGGCCGCCCCGGCGAGTTCGGGGCCGGCGGCGCTGCAGGCCCGCTTCAGCCGGCCGATGGAGCGCAGCAGCGTGGCCCGCTCCAGCCGGCTGCAGCCGCCGCTGGCGCACCGCTGGCTGGGGGAGGGCGATGGCCTGCTGCTCAGCCTTAATGCCGGCCAGCGGATCAGCGAGCCCCTGCGCCTGGAGCTGGCCGGCGAGGACCGGCGTGGGCTGGCCCTGCCGCCGAGCTCCTGGCTGTGGGATCCGCGGCCGCGGGTGCTGGCGGTGGTGCCGGTGGCCGGCGGCGAACAGCTGCAGCTGCGCGAGCACGACGGCCGCTGGCAGACCCTCTCCCCGGTCTGGCACCGGATCCTGCAGGTGCAGCCCACCGGCGGCGGCCGTGCGGTGGCCCTGGTGAGCCGCACGCCCGAGGGCGAACACCAGGTGTGGCGCCTGCCGCTGCAGCAACGCAATCTCGAACCCCTCCGGCGCGGTCTCGCTCCGGTGCAGGCGGGCCGTCTGGAGCCGCTCGTGCCCGAAGCCCTGCTGTTCGCCCACCTCAGTGGCAACCAGCGCGGCGACCTGCTCCTCCAGGCCGCCACCGGCGTGCCCGGGGAATCCATCCTGCGGCTCTGGTCCGCGGAGGGGGGCTCCCGCCGGCTCGACTGGCCCGCCGCCGGGGGGGTGCAGCTGCTGCCCGAGGGCGGCGCGGCCGTGGTGCCCCTGCCGGAGGGTCTGGCCCTGGTGGACCTGCCCCCCCGGGCCGAACGCCGCCAGATCCTGCCGGGCAGCCGCGATCTGAGCAGCTTCTGTCCCCAGGCGGGGCGTGCCCTGCTGGTGCGCCACTGGCCCGATTTCCGCCGTTCGCTCGAGCTGGTGGAGCCCGCCCAGCCCCCCCGCACCCTCTGGATGGGCTCGGAGGCCCTGATGGCCAGCGCCTGCGACCGGGGCGGCCAGCGGGTGTGGCTGCTGCTGCTGGAAGCCTCCGGAGCCCAGCGGCTCACCCTGCTCGCCCTCGACCGCAGCGGCCGCGTGCAGGGGCGGCTGCCGCTGCCGGGCTGGGAGCTCGAACCCGGCACACCCCTGCAGTACGACCCCGCCACCGACCGGTTGCTGGCCACCCTGCGGCAGGTGCAGGAGGGTGGCAGCCGGCGGGGACCCGCCCGGGCGGTGCTGATCGACGCCACCCGTCTGGTGCTCGAGCCCCTGGCCCTGCCGGTGCGTCAGGCGCAGTGGCTGCCGGCGGGGTAGAACGGCTGCCCGTCCGGCTGCCGCTCTCCGCCCCATGGGTCCGCCTCCCCTCTCCGACCGGCTTCCCCTGCGGCAGCAGGGTCTGCTGGAGGAGCTGCGGCGTGCCGATGCGGAACTCTCCGGCCAGGAGCTGCACGCCCGGCTGCGGGGCGGTCCCCAGGCGATGGGGCTGGCCACGGTGTATCGCCATCTGCGCCAGCTGCAGCAGCGCGGGCTGGTGCGCTGCCGCCACCTGCCCACCGGCGAGGCCCTGTTCGCCCCCACCGAGCGGGATGAGCACCACCTCACCTGCGTGGACTGCGGCACCTCCCTGGTGCTGCACCACTGCCCGGTGCATGGCCTGGCGCTGCCCGACGGCGATCTGGCGGGTTTCCAGCCCCTGTTCCACACGCTCGAGTTCTTCGGGCTCTGCCGCGACTGCCGGCAGCGGCAGGAGAGCGAGGCCCCTAGGGAGTGATGGCCGCGGTGTGGCTGTGCACGGCCTGTGCAGTCAGCTGCTGCTGCGGCCATGGCGGATCGGCCGGATGCCGTCCATCGCGGCCGGATGGATGCCGTGGAAGTGGAGGCTGTGGGAGGTGCTGTCCTGGTTGCGGAAGAGGATCCGCAGGCGGTCGCCCACCGTGCAGCGCAGCGTCGGCCCCGGCACCCGGCCGTTCACCGCCCAGGCCTTGAAGCGCACCGCCGGGTTGAGGGGGAGCACCGTGGTGGCGGCCGTGAGTGCGAACTGCCGCAGGGCCTGCCCCTCCTCCCCGCCCGGCCAGCCCCGCCGCTGCAGCAGCAGGGCCCCCAGCCCCAGTCCCAGGGATCCGGCCGCCAGCGCCAGCACCGGCCGCCGTCCCCAGCGGGCGGGAGATCCGTGGGGGGAGGGGCCTGGCATGCGCTCGGAAAGGGTGCGCGACTGTAGGTAGCCCGCGGTACCGGCTCCCGGCAGGATGGAAGATCTCCCAGCCTGTATCCCACTGACTGTCGAGCGTCCTCCCGCTGGGGCCGTTCCCCTTCCCCCCGCGGATGCCGCAGTCCGAGGGAAGCTCCGGCGTGGGGGCGAATCGGCGGATTTTCCCGGCCTCTGCCTGCTGCCGGGGCAGGACGAGGCGGCTTCGGAACCGTTCCTGCTGCTGCCCGGCGATGGCCTGCTGCTGCTGGGCTGGGCGCCGATGGCGTCGCGGGATCCGCAGCAGCTGCGGCTTCTCCATCTGGATCGCGATGCCCGCCGGCTCCTGGGCCCCGATCTGGAGCCACCGCTGGAGGCGCCCCTGGCCGCGTTCTGGCCGGCCCTGGCCGCCCTGCTAGTCGATGTGCTGCCGCGGCTGGAGCAGGAGGCCCTCTGGATCTGACCCTTCCCTGGCAGGGGAGGCCGTGGCCCCTGCGCCTCTTCCTCAGCGACAACGGCGTCGGAGTGGTGCTGCTGGCAGCGTTCGACGGACAGGAGGAGCGACCCTCCGCAGCAGGAGCGGATCTGCCGGCGCGGTCCTCCACCATGGAGGCCCATAGGCTGCTCCTGTTCGAGCGGCTGCTGCACACGGTTCGCGATGTGGTGCTGGTCACCACCGCCGAGCCGTTCGATCGGCCCGGGCCGGTGATCGTGTACGCCAACGCCGCCCTGCTGGCCCAGAGCGGCTACAGCACCCGCGAGGTGCTGGGCCGGAGCCCGCGCCTGTTCCAGGGGGCCGGCACCGATCCCCAGGTGCGCTCCGCCATGCGGCAGGCCCTGGAGCAATGGCGCAGCTTCTCGGTGGAGCTGATGAACTACCGCAAGGACGGCACCCCCTATTGGGTGGATCTGGTGATCGCTCCCCTGCCGGATGCCTCCGGCTGGTACACCCACTGGATCTCGGTGCAGCGGGATGTGACCTCCCAGCACCAGAACCTGCAGAAGCTCACCGATGAGGTGCTGCTCGATCCGCTCACGGGGCTGCTCAACCGCCGCTCCCTGCAGGAGCAGCTGGAGCGGGCCCTGCGCCGCCTGGAGCATCGAGCCGGCCTGCTGGTGGTGCTGTTCATCGATCTGAACCGCTTCAAGCAGGTGAACGACACCCACGGCCACCACTGCGGCGACCAGCTGCTGGTGGCGGTGACCCAGCGGCTGCGGCAGGTGCTCCGCCCCGCCGATGTGCTGGTGCGCTACGCCGGCGACGAGTTCGTGGTGCTGATCGACCACTGCGGCGGAGAGACCCAGGCGGTGCAGACGGCCTGGCGGCTGGTGGAGGCCGTCTCCCAGCCCCTGGAGGTGGACGGCATCCCCCTGGATCCGGGCATCAGCGTGGGCATCGCCACCACCCGCGATTCCCATCTGCCGGCGGATCAGCTGCTGCGGCGGGCCGATCAGGCGATGTACCGCGCCAAGCGTGCCCACGGTGCCCCCGTGGCCCTCTACGACCCCCAGCTCGATGGGGATGGAGAGGGGGATGGGGAAGCCCCGGCCTGAGGAGGATTTCCCGCCCGCATTTCCTCTCCGCACGTCCTGTCCGCAGGTTCTGCCCGCACTTCCTGTCCAGACTGAGGGAACCATCCCCTGGCGGTTCCGCCCTGTCCGGCATGGAGCGAAGGATCGACTACACCCTGCGCCTGCGCAGCCTCTGGCTCGCCTGGATGCTGGCCATGCTCTTCCACGTGGACCTGGGGCTGATGCCCCTCTTCCATGGCCAGTCGCCGGAGATCGAGAGCCAGGTGGATCCGGCCCGGCTGCCCCTGCTCTTCGGGGCGATGCTGCTCTACTTCCTGCTGCCGCTGCTGGCCTACCTGCTGCTGGCCTACGCGGGCAGTGATCCGGCGGCCGAGGCCCGCTGGCGGCCGTGGCGGCGGATCCATTTCTGGTTCAGTGTCGTGTACACGATCACCAACCTTCCCCACCTCGTGGCCGACATCCTCGTGCCGGATTCGCGCCTCGATCAGGTGGCCCTGATGCTCGTGCTGGTGCTCATCGGCCTGGCCATCAACGTGGAGGGCTGGCGCTGGTGGCACACGCCGCGCCCGCAGGAGAGGGCGGGCTGAGCGACGCGGCTGCCTACGCTGCTCCTCGAGGCCCTTGCTCCCCCTTCCGCATGTCCGCCGCTTCAGGTCGTGCCGTTGCCGCGGCCGCTCCGCCGGCCCCCCAAGCCTCCCCTCGCCAGGACACGCCTGCAATGGAGCCCCTGGGCGGCGGCTTGCCGGTGACGATCCTCACCGGATTCCTGGGGGCCGGCAAGACCACACTGCTGAACCACATCCTCTCGAATCAGCAGGGCCTGAAGACGGCGGTTCTGGTGAACGAATTCGGTGAGATCGGCATC
>JBMLOS010000039.1:543-4581 GCA_049242845.1 Prochlorococcaceae cyanobacterium | reverse complement strand
TTCTCGCCGCTGCTGAGCACGATCGTGTCCTTGGCGCGGCCGGTGAGCACCAGGGAACCATCCGCAAGCAGACGGCCCAGGTCACCGGTGTCGAACCAGCCGTCGGCGTCGAGCACGGCGGCGGTGGCCTCGGGCATGCCGTGGTAGCCGGCCATCACCTGCGGCCCCCGTGCCAGCACCCTGCCGCGCTCGCCGATCGAGAGCAGCGCGCCGGTGTCGGGGTTGACGATCCGCACGGAGGTTTCCGGCAGGGGCTGGCCGGAGCTGCCGCGGCGGTTGTTCCAGGGGCGGCGGCAGGTGAGCACCGGGCTGGTCTCGGTGAGGCCGTAGCCCACCAGCAGTTCGATGCCGATCACCTCGAAGAAGCCGTCCACGTGCAGGGCCAGGGCCCCGCCACCGCTGATCGCGGTGCGCAGCTGCCCGCCCACCAGCTGCTGGCGCACCTTGGGCCACAGCAGCGCCGAGGCGAGGCGATGCAGGGGCCAGCGCAGCGAGGCGCTGAGCGCGGCCCCCAGGCGGGCGGGGGCGGGCACCGGATCGAGGGTGAGATCGAGCGCCTCGCGGCGGCGGCGGCTGTAGCGGCGGCTGTTCGCCAGGGCGGCGCCCAGCAGCCGTCGCCGGGCGGCCGGCATGGCGGCCAGGGCATCCTCGAAGCCGGAGAGCAGGGCTTCCCACAGCCTCGGCACGCTGATCATGTACTGCGGCCGCACGTTCTGCAGATCGGAGCGCAGATGGCGCAGGGAGGTGTAGCTCTGCCGGCAGCCGCAGGAGAGCAGGAAGTATTCGGCCGTGCGCTCATAGGCATGCCAGATCGGCAGCACGCTCAGCACCCGGTCGCCCGGGTGGGGGGCCACCGCCACCCCGAGCAGACGCACCTGGTGCAGCAGGTTGGCGTGGGTGAGGGGCACCCCCTTGGGCTGGCCCGTGGTGCCGGAGGTGTAGAGCAGCGTGGCCAGCCGGGCCGGGCCGCCGGGGGGCAGGTGCGGCGCCGGCGCGGCGGCGCCCCGCTCCAGCAGCTCCTCCCAGGAGAGGCAGGGGAGTTCGGGCTGGGCCGGATGGGTGCGCAGGGGACAGGCCCCCTCCAGCACCACTACGAACCGCAGGGCGCGGCACTGGGTGGCCGAGAGCGCCAGGCTCTCCAGCAGGGACGCCGACTCCACCACCAGACCGATGGCGCCGGAGTCGGCCAGGATGTAGCGGAGCTCCTCCGGCGGGGCGGCGCTGCCGCGCACCGCATCGGCGGCGCCCGCCCGCATCACCCCCTGGTCGGCCTGGAGCCAGCGGGGGCCGTTCTCGGCGAAGAGGGCCACCACGTCGCCGGGCTGCACCCCCAGGGCCGCGAAGCCCGCCGCCGCCGCCTCGATCGCCTGGCGCAGCTGGCGGAAGCTGAGGTTCTCGGGCGGATGCGCATGGGGCGCCTCCAGGGCGATCGCATCGCCGTAGCGCGTCTCCAGCGCGGGCCAGAGCTCCTCGAGGCCGCGCAGATGGCTCCAGTCCGTGCGGGCCTCCAGGGCGCGCCGGTCGTCGGGGCTGCCGCTCCAGTGGATCTCGGCGGGGGCGTGCATGGGAGGAGCAGCGCACGGATGGCCCCCAGGCTTACCACCCCTGCAGGGCTTCCTCGGGTCGCGGTGGCCGCAGCTGCAGATCGAACACCCGGGCGCAGGCCTGGCGCAGCAGCGGCTGCAGCCGCGCGCTGGTGAAGGCGGGGTCCCAGTCGCACAGTCGCCCCACCGGCCGGTCGGCGATGCCGCAGGGCACGATCGCCCCGAAGCCCTCCAGGGAGCAGTCCACATTCAGGGCCAGGCCGTGCTGGCTGATCCAGCGGCGGGCACCCACCCCGATCGCCGCCACCTTGCGGCCTTCCAGCCACACCCCGGTGAGGCCCGCGATGCGTTCCCCCTTCAGGCCCAGGTCTGCCAGCACGGTGAGCACCACCTCCTCGAGCCTGCGCAGATGCAGGTGCAGATCGGCGCCGCGGCGCTGCAGATCCAGCACCGGGTAGAGCACCAGCTGGCCCGGCGTGTGGTAGGTCACCTCCCCGCCGCGGTCGATGCGGTGCAGCGGATGGGGGGGATCGCGGGGATCGAAGCGCAGAAAGGCCGGATCGGCACCCCGGCCGAGGGTGTAGCAGGCCGGATGCTGCAGCAGCAGCACCGCCTCCGCTGCGGAGGGATCCCGCAGCAGGCGTTTCTGCAGCTGGCCCTGCCAGGCCCAGGCCTGGGGAAAGGGAACGGGAACCGAGGTTTCAAAAAGGATTGCGTCGTTTCGGGAGCCAGGCAGCGGCGTTCGTAGCGTTGGCACAGCCAGAGCAACCGGAGGCGGTCCAATCTGATGAAACTGCTGATTCATGGCCGCAATCTCGATGTCACCCCGGCCATCCGGGAATACACAGAAGCCAAGCTCACCCGCGCCATCAACCACTTCGAGGGGATGGTGAAGGAGGCGGACGTCCACCTGTCCGTGGCCCGCAACCCGCGGGTGCCGCAGCAGACCGCGGAAGTGACGATGTACGCCAACGGCACCGTGATCCGTGCCCAGGAGAGGAGTGAGAACCTCTACGCCAGCATCGATCTGGTGGCCAGCAAGCTGAGCCGCCAGCTGCACCGCTTCAAGGATCGGCTGCAGGATCACCACCACAGCTCCGGCCATCGGGCCAGCGCCACCCCCGGCACCGAGGAGGTGGTGGGGGATCTGCCGATCGACGGCTCCCTCACGGACGGCCGCGAACCGGCCCTGCCCTCGCCGGGGGTGCGGCGCAAGTATTTCGCCATGCCGCCGATGCAACTGGGCGACGCCCTGCACCAGCTGGAGCTGATCGACCACGACTTCTACATGTTCCGCGACGCCGAAAGCGGCGAGATCCATGTGGTGTACCGCCGCAACCACGGCGGCTTCGGGGTGATCCAGGCCCGCAACGCCTGAGGTCCCTCCGGCTCCCGCCGCCGTCGCCCGCATGCCCCGCGACCGATCCAGCTCCGGCGGGGTGCCGGACCTCGCTCCCCTGATCGACCACGCCCTGCTGGATCCCCTGCAGGGCAGGGCTGCGGTGGAGCGCTGCATCGACGAAGCCCGCCACTTCGGCTTCGCGGGGGTGTGCCTGGCCTCCCGATGGATTCCGGTGGCCCGCGAGCGGCTGCCCCTGGACGGCCAGGTGCGGCTGATCTCGGTGGTGGGCTTCCCCTTCGGCGCGGTGCCGGCCGAGATCAAGCGCGCCGAGGCGGAGGCCGCCGTGGCCGCCGGGGCGGACGAGCTGGATGTGGTGCCGGACTTCGGCGCCCTGATCGACCGCGACACCGGCGCCCTGCACGATGACCTCGCCGCGATCGCGGAGCTGGGGGCCCCGGTGAAGGTGATCCTCGAGATGGGCCGTCTCGATCCCGAATCGCTCGAACTGCTGGTGGAGGTGAGCCTCGATGCCGGCGCCCGCTTCCTCAAGACCGGCAGCGGCTTCGGTCCGCCGGTGAACACCGACCAGGTGAACCGCCTGCGGGAACTCGCCCGGGGCCGGGCGGCGGTGAAGGCCGCCGGAGGCATCGCCGACCTCGAGCAGGCCCGGGATCTGGTGGAGGCAGGCGCCGTCAGGCTCGGCACCAGCCGCGGCGTGGCCCTGATGCAGGCGCAGCGTGCCGGATCGTCGGCTTGAGGGCCTGGCCCTGCGGGCCCGGCCCCTGGGGGAACACGACCGGCTGCTCAGCCTGCTGAGCGAGAGCGAGGGCATGCGCAGCCTGGCGGTGCCCGGTGCCCGCCGGCCCCGCAGCAAGCTGGCGGCGGCCGTTCCCCTGGCCCACCTCACCCTGCAGGTGAGCGGCGGCCGGGGGCTGCAGCGCGTGCGCCAGCTGGAGGTGATCCACAGCTACACCGGCCTGGGGGAGCGGCTGGACACCCTGGCGGCGGCCCAGTCCCTGCTGGAGCTGGCCGCCCTGCTGGTGCCCGAGCAGCAGCCGGTGGCGGGCCTGCTGGGCGACCTCCTGCTCCACCTCGGCCGCCTCGAGGAGGTGGTGCGGGAGCATGCCCCGGCACCCGAGGCCCTGGCGATCG
>JBMLOS010000039.1:0-533 GCA_049242845.1 Prochlorococcaceae cyanobacterium | reverse complement strand
GGGGGCGGTGCACCTGCTCGCCCTGGGGGGCTACGGCCTGCCGCTGCAGCACTGCGCCCGCAGCGGCGAGCCGCTGGATCCGCCCGTGGGCCAGTGGGAGTGGCGCTGCAGCCTCCTGCCCGCCGAGGGGCTGGCCACCGGGGCGGTGCCGGGGGCGCGACTGCTGCTGAACGCCTCCGAGCTGGCGCTGCTGCAGCGCCTGACCCGCCCCCACCTGCCGCGCCGACGGGACGGCACCCTGCTGGGGCCGGAACCGGTGTGGCTGCGGCTGCTCTCCCTGCTGGAGATCTGGTGCGGCGAGCATCTGCCGGGCCGCCCGCGGGCCTGGAAGCTCCTGCGGCAGGAGCCGCCGCACGGCGCTGCGGCAACATGAACCGGCCCAGCCCCACCGCAGCGCCAGCGTGAGCGCCCCCGACGTTCCAGGAGAAGGCCCAGGCGAAGGGAAGCGACCGCAGGAGGCGATCAGGGAAACCGGCCTGGCCGCGGTTCTGGCCCTGCCGCGGTTCCGCCGCCTCTGGCTGGGGCAGATCTTC
>JBMLOS010000038.1:0-6711 GCA_049242845.1 Prochlorococcaceae cyanobacterium | reverse complement strand
CGGCAGCGCCCGGGCTCCGCACACGGCCCTGCTGCTGCTGTTCGAACTCACCCGCGACATCCGCATCGTGCTGCCGCTGATGGCGGCCGCGGGCCTCAGCGCAGCCCTGGTGGAGCGCTGGCAGGGCCTCCAGGATCCGGGCCTGCTGGGGCCGGATCCGATCGAGGAGGAACGGCGCAACCGGCTGGCGGCCCTGCCGGTGAGTGAGGCCTTCGAGCCGGAGGCACCGCTTGTGCTGGAGGCGAACCTGCCGGCCCTGGAGGCGCTGCGCCTGCTGGTGGAAAGCCACGCCCACGCCCTGATCGTGAGCGAGGGCGACGGGGTGCTGGGACTGGTGACGCTGCCGGATCTGCAGCGGGTGATCACCTCCCGCGCCGATCAGCAGCCCGAGGCCCCGCCGCCGCGGCTGCTCGACTGCCGCCGCAGCGAACTGGTGTGGCTCCCCGTGCAGGCCAACCTGGCCCAGCTGGAGGACCAGCTGCTCCCGAACGGACTGCGGCAGCTGCCGGTGTTCGCGGTGCCGCCGCAGCGGGGGGGGACCCTGCCCCATGGACTCCCTTCATCTGGCCTGCCGCTGGCAAGCCTGCAGGGGATGGCCAGCCGCGATGGCATGGCCCGGGCACTGGCGCGCCAGTTCAGCCCACAGCCCCCTCAGCCCGCAGGCTGAGGGGAAAGCCTCAGCTGGCCAGATCGCAGCTGCGCGGATGCAGCGACTCCGCCACAGGATCCACCTGGGACAGGCGGCTGAGAATCCGGTGCAGATCGAGCTCGGAGAGCTCTCCATTGCTGCACCACTTCAGGGCAGTGCTGCTGTGAGGGTCGGCGCTGGAGGGGCGTTCCTGGGGATGCAACGGTCTACCGACGGGCGAAGGGGGAACGGAACGGGACATGAACCGGTGGACGCGACCGATCCGGTCTTCCGCTGCAGGCGGAATCTCCGGGGGCGGTCAGAGAAAGCTGGACAAGACCCTACGGGTTGGAGCGAGGGTTCCCCGACATTCCCCGAAGGATCTGCAGAATCTCTTTGGTTCCTTCCTTCTTGTTCCTCGGCTTTGTTCCTCGGCTGTGTTCCGGCCTTGCTGCTCGGGCAGGGGCCGTGGCGCCTCTCCTGCCCCTCTCAGCGGGTCACCACCACCGGGGTGCCCACCTCCACCAGATCAAAGAGTTTGCGCACATGCTCGGTGAACATGCGCACGCAGCCGTTGGTGACGGCGCTGCGGGAGCTCACGGTCCAGGACCAGGCGCTCGGGGTGCCGTGGATGCCGTACTGGTTCGGACCGCTGCTCTTGAAGCCGATCCAGCGATCGCCGAGCGGACCGTTGGGGCCCACCACCGGATTGATCCGGCCGCTCTTGGTGCTCTGGTACTTGGGATTGAGCACCTTGTTCTCCACCTTGAAGCGGCCCACCGGGGTGGGAGTGCCTGGATCGCCGATCGCCACCGGCCAGCTGCCGATCACCTTGCCGTTTTCCCGCAGGCTGAGGGTGCGGCGTCCGAGCTCGAGCACGATCTCGCGCTGCAGGGCCGCGGTGGCCGTGGGGGTGGCCGCAGGGGCAGGGGTGGCCGCCGGCTGGGCGGGAGCCACCGGCTGCGAGCTGGCCGGCGCCACCACCGCCTCCACCGCCCGCACCGGACCGGCCAGCAGCAGGGGCAGGGCGGCCAGAACGGCCATGGCCCCGGGCACGGCATGAAAGGGAGCGAGTCGCCGGTGAACGACCCGCAGGGAGTCGACTCGCGAGAGCAGAAGGCTCGACATGGCCGTGACGGTCGGGAAGAGGCGGTGGATGGGTTGTCCGGAAGAGGAGGAACTCAGTCCACCAGCTGCGGATCGATCACCTCAAGATAGCGACCTTCGCATTCCTTGATGATCTTCACGGCTTCGGCAGCATCAAAGAAGCCATTCACCCTGCAGGTGCCGGGCTTCTTGAGATCCTTGTAGTGCTCCCAGTAGTACTGGGTTTCCTTCTGCCAGTGCTCACCGAGCTGGGTGTAGCTGGTGATGTGATCCATGCGCTTGTCATCAGCCAGTACTGCGATCACCTTGTCGTCCACTTCACCACCATCATCGAATTTCATGATGCCGATGATGCGTGCCTCCACCAGACTGCCCGGCACGAGGGGTTCGGTCACACCCACGATCTCGATGTCGAGCGGATCACCATCCTCATCCCAGGTGCGGGGGATGCAGCCATAGGCGAAGGGATAGGCGAGCGAGGAATAGCCCACCCGATCCAGCTTGAGCTGGCCGGTTTCGGTGATCAGCTCGTACTTGTTGATCGTGTTGCTGTTCAGCTCCACGATGGCGTTCAGCCGCAGCTCCGCTTCATCGGCAAAGGCCGGCAGCACATGCAGCAGGTTCAGCATCCTGCGGCTGGGGGCGTGGTCGATATTCGCCATGGAGGAGCAACGGGAAATGGCCGGCGGGCATCCTACGGATCACGCCCGGGTGGCCACCCTCAGCCGGCGCAGAGGCGCTCCACCTTGGCCTCGAGGTAGTCGAGGAAGGGCCGGGCCGTGAGGGGCCGGCCGCTCACCTGCTCCACCAGCTCATCGCCGCAGACCCTGCGGCCCAGGGGCCACACCCGCCCGGCGAACCAGTGGCGCAGCCGCTCCTCCTGCTCCGCCGCCACCACCGCTTCGATCGGGTCCTGCTCGGCCTCGAAGGTTTCGGCGAGCTGGGCGCTGATCAGATGGCCGAGGGCATAGGAGGGGAAGTAGCCGATCAGCCCTTCGGCCCAGTGGATGTCCTGCAGACAGCCCTCGGCATCGCTGGCGGGCCGCAGGCCGAGCAGTTCGGCGCAGCGGCGGTTCCAGCGCTCCGGCAGTTCGCCCACGGGCAGATCCCCCTCGATCAGGGCCAGCTCCAGCTCGTAGCGGAGCACGATGTGGAGGCAGTAGCTGAGCTCATCGGCCTCCACCCGGATCAGGCCCGGCCGCAGGGGATTGAGGGCCCGCCAGAAGCCCTGCACCCCACCCCAGCGATCCCGGCCCAGGCCGGCACGGAAGCGCGGATACCAGCGCTCCGCGAAGGCCCGGCCACGGGCCACACGGCATTCCCAGAAGAGGCTTTGGCTCTCGTGCACCCCCATGGAGGTGGCTTCCCCCAGGGGCCAGGGAAAGGCGGTGTCGTCGCTGCGGGGCAGGCCCTGCTCGTAGAGGGAATGGCCCCACTCGTGGGCGGTGGCGAGAAAGGCGGAGAAGGGCTGGCCCGGCACCACCCGGGTGGTGATGCGGAAATCGGCCGGACCCACGGTGCAGGAGAAGGGATGGGCCGAGCGGGAGCGCTGGCAGCGGCGGGGGTCATAGCCCCAGCCCTCGAGCAGGTTGGCGCAGAGCTGCTCCTGCAGGGCCTCCGGCAGATCCGCCTCGTCTCCGGCGGGGGAAGCCCCGGCCGGGGGAGAGGCAGCCGCCACCCGCTCGAGCAGCTCCGGGAGCTCCTGCCGCAGGGGGGCGAACAGCTCCTCGAGCCGCGCGCAGCTCACCTCCGGCTCATAGGGCTGGGCCAGCACCTCCCAGGGGCTGCGGGCCACAGGTTCGGCGGCCGCCAGCTGGCCCGCCTGCTCCCGCCGCAGCCGGATCAGCTGCTCGAGGGCCGGCGCGAAGGCGGGGAAATCGTTCGTGCGGCGCGCCTGCTGCCAGAGGGCATTGCCCTTCGACTGGGCCAGGGCCAGGGCCGCCACCAGGGAGGGATCGAGGCAGCGCTGGCGCTGTAGGTCGAGCCGCAGCAGCTGCATCCGGCGCTGCTGGGCCGCCGGGGCGTCGGGCGGCAACGAGGCCTCGGCCGCCTCCACCAGCTCGGCATAGGCATCGCTGCTCTGGCGCTCGTGGAGCTGGGCCGCCAGCAGGGCCAGCTGCTCACCCCGCCAGGCGGCGCCCTCCGCCGGCATCACCGTGTTCTGGTCGTAGTAGAGGGCGCTGCTGATCGAGCTCAGCAGCCGGGTCTGGTGCAGGTGCACCCGCAGGCGCTCGAGGGCCGAACCCGGCGCAGCCATGGGGGAGAGGCGAGGGGGCTCCAGCATGGCGGCCCCCGCCGCCGGGCGGATCTACCAGGGCAGCCGCTCCCCGTTCGCGTGCCAGAACCCGCCGGTGTTCTCCAGGTCGAGGGCATCGATCCGCGCCAGCAGCCCCCGCACCGACTGCTCGGTGGTGATCGCCTGGGGGGAGAAGCCCGTCATGCGGGTACTCACCAGACCGGGATGGAGCAGGGCCACGGCGATGCCGCGGGGCCGCAGATCGATCGAGAGCGACTTGCCGGCCATGCAGAGCGCCACCTTCGACATGCGGTAGCCGTAGGAGCCGCCGGAGGTGTTGTCCTCGATCGAGCCCATGCGGCTGGTCATCAGGATCACCTTGGCCCCCGGGGGCAGAAGGTCGAGCAGGGCGCGGGTGAGGCAGAGGGGAGCCACCGCATTCACCTCGAACTGGCGGCGCAGGCTCTCGGGATCGAGGTGCTCCAGGCTGGTGGACTCCAGGATGCCGGCGTTGTGGATCAGCAGATCGATCGGCAGATCCCCGAGCCGCTGGCGCAGGAGGGTGATGTCCGCAGCAGACGTCAGGTCCACCCCCGTCTCGAGGCGCACCCCCAGGGCCTCCAGCTCCGGGGAGGGGGTGCGGCAGACGGCCACCACCGCATGCCCGCGGGCCTGCAGCTGGCGGCAGTACTCGAGGCCGATGCCCCGGTTGGTGCCGGTGACCAGAACGGTGGCCATGGGAGGAGGAACGGGCGTGGGAGGAGCTGGGGAGAGGGGTGAAGATCTCCACCGCCAGCCTGACATCACCGCTCCGGCGGGCTATGAGGGGGACACGAGCCCCGCGGGCCAGCGCCGCGGCACCCTCCGGCACAGTCCGCTCCTCCGCGTCTCGATCCGGCACCTTCCCACCTCTCTCCCTCCTCTTCGCTCCAAGTCCAGACTTCCGAGTCCCAGCGTCCGAGTCCATCCGCCGGTCCGACCATGGCTCCCTACTTCCGCGATCTGGAACGGCCGGGCCGGAGACTCTGCGGTGAACCCTGGCCGGAGGTGAAACGCCAGGGTCCGAAGCTTTACCGCGTCCTCGACAAGGAGGGCAATGTGACCGTGATCGAGGCCAGCTCCATGGGCAGCGCGATGATGATCGCCCAGGAGCGGCTGGGCATCCATATGGATCTGCTGCAGATCTCGCCGATGTCGGGCGGCGCCGAGATCATGTGACCAGTGCCGGGCCGCTTCAGGTCCAGTGCATCTCCATCGCCACGGCCCCTTCGAGGCTGCGCTTCACCGGACAGGTCTCGGCGGAGCGGCGCAGGGCCGCGCGGGCGGGCTCCTCGAGGCCGGGCGGCAGGGCGACCCACACCTCCAGCTTCTCGATCCGGCGGGCGCCGCTGGTGGTCATGCTCTTCTCCACCCGGGCGGTGGCCCCCTCCAGGGGCCAGCCATGGCGCTCGGCCGTGATGCCCATGATCGTGAGGATGCAGGTGGCCAGGGCGGTGGCCACCAGGTCGGTGGGGGAGAAGCACTCGCCGCGGCCCTGATTGTCGAGCGGCGCATCGGTGAGCAGCTCGGTGGCGCTGGGCTCATGGAGGGCCTGGCAGCGCAGGCCCCCCTCGTAGCGACAGGCGATCGTGGTCATCGGATCGGGCTGGATCGGTAGGGTCGCAGTCTGAGCGGAACGGCGCCCATGCCGGTAGATCTCACCAGCCTGGCGCTGCCGGCGGTCCTGAATCCCCCCGAGGAGGGTTCTTCGGTGGTGGCCCTGTCGCGGGCGATCCAGCTGTCGGTGGCGCCGGTGTTCCTGCTCACGGGCCTGAGCGGCCTGCTGAGCAACTTCACCGGCCGGCTGGCCCGCATCATCGACCGCACGCGCCAGATGCAGAAGGCCCTCGAGCAGGGCTCCGAGAGCCAGCGCGAGCAGCTCACCGCGGCCCTGCGGGTGCAGCAGCGACGCACCTACCTGATCAACCGCGCCATCCTCTGCGGCACCTTCAGCGCCCTGCTGGTGGCGGGGGTGGTGGCCGTGCTGTTCATCGGCACCGTGGCGGCCCTCGATCTGGCGGCGATCGTGGTGCCGGCCTTCGTGCTGGCGATGCTGGCCCTGATCACCTCTCTCCTGCTGTTCCTGGTGGAGGTGCAGCTGGCGATCCGCCAGAACCCGAGGCGTTACTACTGAGAGCGACTCCCTAAGTGCGACTCCTGGGCCCTCCCAGACCGCATGCAGCTACGCCGCCGCATCCCCCTCGGCGCAGCAGGCCACGAAGGCCGCCGCCGGGTCCGGGGCGGCGGTGATCGGACGGCCGATCACCAGATGGCTGGCCCCGGCCGCCAACGCCTCCGCCGGGGTCATCACCCGCTTCTGATCCCCCCGGGCGCTGCCCGCCGGGCGGATGCCGGGGGTGACCAGCGCGAACGGCCGGGGGTGCTCCGCCCGCAGGGCCGCCACCTCCAGCGGTGAGCAGACACAGCCCCCCACGCCGGCCGCCGCGGCCAGCCGCGCCAGACGGTTCACGTAGCTCGCCACCGGCTCCTGCACCCGCAGCTCCTCGGCGAAGCGCAGCGGATCCCAGCTGGTGAGCACCGTGACGGCCAGGAGGGTGGGCTCCGCCAGGCCGGCGGAGCGGGCCCCCTCCGCCGCCCCCTCCTGGGCCGCCGCCAGTGCCTCCGCTCCGGCGCAGGCATGCACGGTGATCAGCTCGGCTCCCAGGCGGGCGGCGCTGCGGCAGGCGCCGGCCATGGTGGC
>JBMLOS010000037.1:0-10127 GCA_049242845.1 Prochlorococcaceae cyanobacterium | reverse complement strand
GCAAGGGCTCGATGACCGCCCTGCCGATCATCGAGACCCAGGCCGGTGACGTGTCCGCCTACATCCCCACCAACGTGATCTCGATCACCGATGGTCAGGTGTTCCTCAGCTCCGACCTGTTCAACTCCGGTCTGCGCCCCGCCATCAACGTGGGCATCTCCGTGAGCCGGGTGGGTGGCGCTGCCCAGACCAAGGCCATCAAGAAGATCGCCGGCACCCTCAAGCTGGAACTTGCCCAGTTCGATGAACTGGCCGCCTTCTCCCAGTTCGCCTCCGACCTCGACGCCGCCACCCAGAAGCAGCTCTCCCGCGGCAAGCGCCTGCGCGAGATCCTCAAGCAGCCCCAGTTCAGCCCCCTGATCCTGGCCGAGCAGGTGGCCGTGGTGTATGCCGGGGTGAAGGGTCTGATCGACGACGTGCCGGTGGAATCGGTGGTGCAGTTCTGCCGCGAACTGCGCGAGTACCTCAAGACCAACAAGGCCGATTTCATTACCAAGGTGCAGACCGAGAAGCAGCTCAGCGACGAAGCTGAAGCCATGCTCAAGGACGCCATCAACGAGGTGAAGTCGTCCATGCTCGCCACCGTCTGAGGAGGGCGAACCCATGGCGAATCTCAAGGAAATCCGCGACCGCATCAGTTCGGTCAAGAACACACGCAAGATCACCGAGGCCATGCGCCTCGTGGCTGCCGCCAAGGTGCGCCGCGCACAGGAACAGGTGCTGCGCAGCCGTCCCTTCGCCGATCGTCTGGCGCGTGTGCTGGAGAATCTCCAGTCGCGCATGCGTTTCGAGGATGCGGATTCGCCTCTGCTCGAATCCCGCGATCCCCGCACCATCACCCTGCTGGCGGTGACCGGCGACCGCGGTCTCTGCGGTGGCTACAACGCCAACGTGATCAAGCGCACGGAGCAGCGCTTCGCTGAGCTCAAGGAGCAGGGCTACAGCGTGGATCTGGTGCTGATCGGCCGCAAGGCGATCACCTACTTCCAGAACCGCAGCTACCCGATCCGGGCCACCTTCACCGGCCTGGAGCAGGTGCCCAATGCCCGTGAGGCCAGCGGCATCGCCTCCGAGGTGCTGGCCGAGTTCCTCTCCGGCAGCACCGACCGGGTGGAGATCATCTTCACCAAGTTCATCAACCTGGTGAGCTCCAAGCCGGTGGTCCAGACCCTGCTGCCCCTCGATCCCCAAGGCATCGCCACCCCCGAGGACGAGATCTTCCGCCTAACCACCCGCGAGGGTCGGTTGGCGGTGGAGGTGGGTACCACGGCCAACGTGCAGCCGCCGATCCCCTCGGACATCGTCTTCGACCAGAGCCCGGAGCAGCTGCTCAACGCACTGCTGCCGCTCTATCTCGAGAACCAGCTGCTGCGCTCCCTCCAGGAGGCGGCGGCGAGCGAGTTGGCGAGCCGGATGACGGCGATGAACAACGCCAGCGACAACGCCAAGGCCCTCGCCAAAACGCTCACCTTGGATTACAACAAGGCGCGCCAGGCGGCCATCACCCAGGAAATCCTGGAAGTGGTGGGTGGCGCCGCGGCGATGGGCTGATTCCCAGACCCGAAGCTCCCGCCCCCCGGCGGGGTGAGCTCCCTCCTGCTGTGGATGGGCTCACCCAGCCGGGGGGTTCTTCTTGTTCACTCGGACCTGAACCGGTCCCCGCATCCCTGACGTCGCAGTGCCGCCCTCGCTTCCGCCCCTGGTGATCCAGCCCCTGTTCCCGGTGGCTCTGGCGCAGGTGCAACTGCGGCCCGATCCCCTCGATCTGGCCCTGCAGCTCCAGGCCCTGCTGGAGCTGCGGGGGGAGCGCAGCAGCAATCCCGATCCCGGCTGCGCCTGGACCGGAGATCTGCACGGGGTGTGGCAGCTGCACCGCCACCCCACCTTCACGGGCCTGGCGGGGGAGATCACGGCCCAGGCGCAGCGTTACCTGCACGAGCTCGGCTTCGCCGCCGGCGGGGTGGCCCTGCACCTGCAGCGCTGCTGGCCGGTGCTGAGCGAACCCGGCCAGGTGGTGGGGCGACACCACCATCCCAATGCCCATCTGAGCGCCGTGTACTACCTGAACGGCGACGGTTCGGGCCGCAGCGGCTGTCTGCGCTTCTGGCCCCAGCGCCAGGTGAACGAGCTGGTGCCGGGCATGGCGGTGGGCCATGGTGGCCCGCTGGGCGAGTCCCCCTGGAGCGCCCCCTGGTTCGATGTGGCGCCCCGGGCGGGGCTGCTGCTGCTCTTCCCCTCCGCCCTGGAGCATTCCGTGCTCCCCAACGACGATCCCGACGATCTGCGCTGCTCGATCAGCTGTGATTTCGTGCTCACCGCCCCCGCCGAAGCGGAGGCTCCGCCCGAGTACCTGGCGCCCCATCCGAGCCGCTGGCAGGAGAGCGCCGGGGCGTGACCCCCAACTGGGAAGATGGGGCCTCCCGCAGCCTGCCGGCGAGTTCCGTGACCGAGCCCCAGACCTTCACGATCACCGCCGCGTACGAGGGCGTCACCCAAACCTTCCCCTGCCGCGCCGACCAGACCGTGCTGGCCGCGGCCGAGGCCGCCGGGGTACTGCTGCCCAGCTCCTGCTGCTCCGGCGTCTGCACCACCTGCGCTGCCCTGCTCAGCCAGGGCTCGGTGCACCAGCCCGACGCCATGGGCGTGAAGGCCGATCTGCAGGAGAAGGGCTACGCGCTCCTCTGCGTGGCCTATCCCCTCTCCGATCTCACCCTCCAGGGCGGCATGGAGGACGCCCTCTACGAGGCCCAGTTCGGCCAGTACCAGAAGTGAGGGCCCTGGGCGCGGCCCAGCCCTTCCCGGAGGCCTTCACGCTCATCCCGCTGCAGCTGCAGCTGGTGCGCGAGCCAGGGCCGCTGCTGCCCCAGATCCACCGGGCCCTGGCGGCCCACGGCAGGCCCCTTCGCTGGGCGGTCACCACCGTCGATGCGGCCAGCGGCAGCCTCACCCTCGAGGCCGTGGTGATCTCTCTGCCCGGCGCCTCGGCCTCAGACCTTTCGGTGCCTCCCAGGCCGTCCTCCAGCCCCCGATGAGCGCCGATCCGCTGCTCACCCTGCTGGTGATCCCCACCGGCATCGGCTGCGCCCAGGGCGGCTATGCCGGCGACGCCCTGCCGGCGGCCCGCCTGCTGGCGTCCGCCAGCGGCTGCCTGGTGACGCACCCGAACGTGATGAACGGGGCCTCGCTCTACTGGAGTGATCCGCGGGTGCACTACGTGGAGGGCTCGGCCCTCGATCGCTTTGCCTGCGGCGATCTGGCCCTGCGGCCGGTGCGCCGGCAGCGCCTCGGTCTGCTGCTCGATGCCGGCCTCGAGGACGACCTGCGGCTCCGTCACCTCCAGGTGGCGGATGCCTGCCACGCCACCCTGGGCCTGGAGATCACGGCGGTGCACACCACCGACGTGCCCCTGGAGGTGAGCCTGCGCCAGGGGGAGAGCGGCGCCAGCTGGGGCTCCCTGGGCCGCCCCGATGCTCTCCTGCGTGCCGGTGAAGTCCTGCAGCGCGCCGGTGCCACCGCCATCGCCGTGGTGGCCCGCTTCCCCGATGATCCCGGCAGTGAGGCCCTGGCGGCCTACCGCGGTGGCTCCGGGGTGGATGCCCTGGCGGGCGCCGAGGCGGTGATCAGCCATCTGCTCACCGCTCACCTGGGCCTGCCCTGCGCCCATGCCCCCGCCCTGCGCCCCCTGCCTCTCGATCCCGGCCTCGATCCCCGCGCCGCCGGCGAGGAGCTGGGCTTCACCTTCCTCCCCTGCGTGCTGGTGGGCCTCAGCCGGGCTCCCGACCTGGTGGCCCTGCCCCTGCAGGACAGCCAGCGGGGGGATGCCCTGCTGCTCCCCGGGAAGATCGGCGCGGTGGTGGCCCCGGCCGGAGCCCTCGGGGGGGAGGCCGCGCTGGCCTGCGCCGAGCGGGGGGTGCCCCTGATCGCGGTGTCCAATCCCTCGGTGCTGCAGGTGGATGCGGCGTCCCTGGGGCTGCGGGCCCTGCCGGCGGCCAGCTATGCCGAGGCGGCCGGACTGGTGCTGGCCCTGCGGGAGGGTCTCAGTCCACAGGCCCTGGCGCGGCCGCTTCAGCCCCCTTCGCTGCGGGGCATCGGCGGGGCGTCGTCCGGGGCCAGCAGTGCCCCGATGCGGCGAAACAGCCGATCCGCCTCGTTGGGGTAGTTCCCGTCGGCGTCGAAGGCCTCGGCCCGGTAGGTCACCGCCACGGCGATCGCGATTCGCTTGCCTGGGTGGTAGCCGAAGGAGGCCGCGTAGCCGCCGAAGAGGGGGTTCTGGGTGAGCCAGTTGCCGCTGGTGACGATCCCCAGGCCGTAGGTGTAGCCCTCTCCCTGGGGGAAGCAGGTGGTGCAGCCCGGCAGGGCAGTGGTGCGGCCGCGCAGATCGGTGGTCACCATGGCCCGGTAGGAGGCGGGCGAGAGCAGACGGCCGGAGCCGATGCCGATCGCCGTGGTGTGCAGATCCGCCAGGGTGGTGGTCTGGATCGCGCCGGCGGCGAGGGTCCAGGAGGGGTTCCAGAAGGTGCTCTCCTCCAGGAAGGGCGTGGCCGGAGCAATGCCGAGGGTGGGCCTGCGCTCGGCGGTGTAGGCGTGCAGCACCGGCGGCGGGATCGCCGGCGTGCCGGGATCGCCGGTGTGGCGCAGCCCGAGGGGACCCAGCACCTCCTGCTGCAGGAGCTGGGCGAGGGGCTGGCCCGTGGCCCGCTCCAGCGCCAGTCCCAGCAGCACCACGTTGGTGTGGGCGTAGTTCCAGTTGGTGCCCGGCTCGTAGAGCAGGCGTGCCGGCTCGCCGAAGGCGATCAGCTCCTGGGGCCGCCAGCTGCGGAACGGATCGCGATAGAAGGCGTCGAGGAACGCCGGGTTGTGGACGTAGTCGCGGTAGCCCGAGGTCATCTGGGCCAGCTGGCGCAGGCTCACCCGCTCGGCATGGGGAATCCTGGGCAGCCAGCGGGCCAGGGGGCCATCGAGCTCCACCACCCCGCGCTCCGCCAGGCGCAGCAGCAGCGTGCTCACGTAGCTGATCGCCACCGCGCCGTTGCGGAAGCGCATTTCCGTGGTGGCCGCCTCGCCGGGGAGGGACTCGCCCAGGGCGGTGGTGAAGATCTCGGGACCCTCCACACTCACCCGCACCAGCACCGCCCGCAGGTGCCGGGTGCGGTGGGCTTCCTCCACCAGCGCCCGGATCGTGGCAGCGGCCTCAGCCGTGTTGGCAGTGCCTGCCGGTGCCGGTGCCGGTGCAAGGGCCGGTGCCGGTGCAAGGGCCGGTGCCGGTAGAGGTGCTCCTGTCGGTTCCTGGGCACTGAGGCCCTGCAGGGGAAAGCCCCAGCTGAGCAGAGCCAGGGCGGCAGCCAGCAGTGCCGGCCGGCGACTTCTGCCGGCGTGGAGGGGGGACATGGGTTTCATCGGGCGGGAAGGGACACGAGCACCCGGCTCACTCCGCTGACGATGAACTGGATGCCGATGGCGAGGGTGAAGAGCCCCATCACCTTGATCAGCACGCTCATGCCCACATTGCCGAGCAGCTTCACCAGGTCGTAGGCGAAGTGGAAGGCCAGGAAGATGATCACGCTCATCAGGCAGATGGCCGTGAACAGCTCGAGCCGGGCGCCGGTGCTGCTGGCCTGGTCGGCGAAGAGCGTCACCGTGGACATCGTGCCCGCGCCGGTGGTGAGCGGCAGCGACACCGGCACGATCGCCGTGGACACCAGCTGCGACTGATCGCTCACGTCGTGCTCCACGGTCTGCTGGGCCGTGTCGCGCACGCTGCGGGTATTGAGCATCGCCATGCCGGAGCCCCCCAGCAGCACCCCACCGGCGATCTGGAAGGCACTGATGCCGATGCCGAAGAAGCGCAGCACGGCGGTGCCGATCAGCATCGCCATCACCATGATCAGGAAGCTGCTCAGGGTGGAGATGCCCACCAGCTGCCGGATCACCGGCTTGGGCAGGCCGTCGGTGAGGGTGAGGAAAGGCCCCATGGCCGGAATGTTGTTGGCCACGGCGAACAGGCCCAGCAGGTAGTGCTGCAGGGTGTTCTGCTGTCCCAGGGCAGGCACCGCCGCAGCCAGCACCGCGGGCAGACCGGTGGGCAGGCGGGGAGGGGCGAGGGCGAGAACGACGTCAGGGAGCACGGCGGCGAACCTGGGGGAAGGGGCGGAGCAGGTGATCTGCGCGGCAGGTCGGCGCAGGCTGTCCGCGGGGACAGTCCATGCGGAGAGTCAGCGCAGGCAGGCCATCGGATGGCGGGGCTGCACCCCCAGGGCCCGCGCCACGCCGGGATGGCACACCGCGCCGTTCACGGTGTTCAGCCCGGAGAGCAGCTCCGGTCGCTCGGTGACCGCCTCCCCCAGCCCCCGGCCGGCCATGCCGAGGATGTAGGGCAGGGTGACGCTCACCAGGGCCTCGGTGGAGGTGAACGGCACCGCCCCGGGCATGTTCCCCACGGCGTAGTGCTGCACGCCGTGGATGGTGACCACGGGATCGGTGTGGGTGGTCTCCCGGCTGGTGGCGATGCAGCCTCCCTGGTCGATCGCCACATCCACGATCACCGAGCCGGCCCGCATCCGCTGCACCAGCTCCTCGCTCACCAGGGTGGGGGCCCGGCCGCCGGGGGTGAGCACCGCGCCGATCAGCAGGTCGGTGCCGGGCACCAGCCGCTCGATCAGGCTCTGGCTGCTCACCAGGCTCACCATGCGGCCGCGGCGGTCGCGCTCCAGGGCCCGCAGGCGCTGGGGCGAATGGTCGAGCAGGAACACCTCCGCATCCATGGCGGCCGCCAGCCGGGCCGCGTTCCAGCCCACGGTGCCCGCCCCGAGCACCACCACCCGGGCCGGCCGCACACCGGTGCAGCCGCCGATCAGCACGCCGCGGCCGCCGTGGGGTTTCTCCAGCAGGTGGGCGCCCACCTGGGCGGCGATCCGCCCGGCGATCTCGCTCATCGGCGCCAGCAGGGGCAGGGTGCCGTCCTCCAGCTGCACGGTTTCGTAGGCCACGGCCGTGGTGCCGGCCTCCAGCAGGGCCTCGCCCACCTCCGGATAGGCGGCCAGGTGCAGATAGGTGAACAGCACCAGGTCGCTGCGCAGGTAGCGGAATTCCTCGGGCTGCGGTTCCTTCACCTTCACCACCAGGTGGGCTCCCCAGGCCTCCTCGCAGCTCACCAGCCGGGCACCGGCGGCGGCGTAGTCGTCGTCGGAGAGACCGGCCCCGAGGCCGGCGCCCTCCTGCACCCGCACCTCCATCCCCTGCCCCACCAGTTCCCGCACGCCGTCGGGGCTGAGCGCCACCCGCTGCTCATCCCGCTTGATTTCCGTGGGCACGCCGATGCTGGCCATTGGGGCCGTGAGCACGGGAGTGGTCATGAACCGCGGGGAGGGGCTCGCTCCAGGTTGGCGAGGCCGGAGCCCAACCGCCACGGTTCCCTCAGACGGTTGCCGTGGGCGGATGCGGTTCAGCCCGCCGCGATCGGCATCCGCCAGCCGCTGCCGAAGGCCCGATCGCTCACCTTCAGCAGCGGGGCCGCCTGGCGCCGCTTGAATTCCGCCACCCGCAGCAGGCGGTAGACCCGCTCGGCCAGGGCGCTCTCGGTGCCGGCCGCGATCAGTTCCTCCGGGGTGTGCAGCTGCTCGATGTAGGCCTTCAGCAGCGGATCGAGCACGGCATAGTCCGGCAGGGAATCGGTGTCCCGCTGATCGGGGCGCAGTTCGGCGCTGGGGGGCTTGCGGCGGATGGCCTCGCCCACCAGCTCCCCGTTGGCCGGCAGCCCCAGCTCGCGGCGGCAGGGCAGGGCGGCGGGGCTGTCGAGCCAGTCGCAGAGCGCGAAGACCGTGCTCTTGTAGAGGTCGCCGATCACGGCCAGGCCACCGTTCATGTCCCCGTAGAGGGTGCAGTAGCCCACCGCCAGCTCGGACTTGTTCCCCGTGGAGAGCAGCAGGCGTCCCTCCTGGTTGGCCACGGCCATCAGCAGGGTGCCGCGGATCCGCGACTGGAGATTCTCCGCCGTGAGCCCTTCCGGCTCCGCTCCGAGGGCGGGCTCCAGGCCGGCGGCGAAGCCCTCCATCAGCGATCCGATCGCCACGGTGCTGGTGCAGATCCCCAGCCGGGCGGCAAGGGCTTCGGCGTCCGTGAGCGAGCCCTCCGAACTCCAGGGCGAGGGCATGCGCAGGGCCCGCACCTGCTCCGGACCCAAGGCCGCGGCGGCGATCACCGCCACCAAGGCCGAATCGATGCCGCCGCTGAGGCCCAGCAGGGACTGGCGGAAGCCGCACTTGGCGGCGTAATCGCGCACCCCGAGCACCAGCACCCGCAGGATCTGCTCGAGCCGCTCCGGCAGGGGGGCGAGAGCAGCCCGCTCCGCCTCCTGGCCGCCCGCCGCATTCCAGTAGCCGAGGGCCTCCCGGGCGCAGGGCAGCCGGGCCACCAGCTCGCCGGAACGATCCACCACGAAGCTCACCCCGTCGAAGACCAGTTCGTCGTTGCCGCCCACCTGGTTCAGATACACCACCGGACAGCCCAGGCGCCGGGCGGCCCGCGCCGCCAGGTTCTGCCGCAGGGCCACCTTGCCCTGCCCGAAGGGAGAGGCCGAGAGGTTGAGCAGCAGATCGAGCCCGTGGGGCTGCAGGGCTTCGATCGGATCGGCGCCGCTGGGGGGATGGCCGAGCAGTTCCTCGTCCACCCAGAGGTCCTCGCAGATGGTGAGCCCCAGCCGCCAGGAGCGGCCGCCGGCCCTTACCTCCAGCACGGCAGGCTCCTCGCCGGCGCGGAAGTAGCGCCGCTCATCGAACACGTCGTAGGTGGGCAGCAGCCGCTTGCGGGCCACGAAGCGCCAGCGGCCATGCTCCACCAGGGCCAGGGCGTTGTGGAGATCCGGAGCCGCGGGCTGCGCCGCCGGCTCCACCACCCCCACCAGCACCGCCAGGTACGGGGGCAGGGCCGCCGCCAGCTCCTCGAGCACCGCCTGCTGCCGTTCCCGCAGGCGCGGGCGCAGCAGCAGATCCCGCGGCGGGTACCCCCAGAGGGAGAGCTCCGGCGTGAGCACCAGATCCGCGCCGCCGGCGGCCGCCTCGCGGCAGGCCGCCAGGATGCGCGCGCCGTTGCCCGGCAGGTCCCCCACGAGGGGATCGATCTGGGCGAGGGCGAGGCGCATGCGGATCGCTTCAGGGGGGAGAAGGCAGGCCGCCGAAGCCGTAGAGATTGTGCAGCAGCAGCAGGGGCCGCAGCTCGGGCGGCACCTGGGCCGGATCGGGCGTGCGGCGCACCGCCGAGCTGGCGGTGGCGGGGATGCCCAGGGGCAGGGCATCGACCCGAGCACCCTGCTGCTGCAGGGCCTCGAGATCGCGGGGCTGCAGGGGAAAGCCCTGGCGGGGCACGATCGCCAGACGGCAGTGTTCCAGGATCGCTGCGGCGGCACGCCAGCGCGGGATCTGGGGCACCAGATCGCTGCCCACCACGAACACCAGGGTCTGCCCCGGCCAGTGTTCGGCGGCCCGCTGCAGGGTCTCGATCGCCCAGGGGCTGCTCAGTTCCTGGTGGTGCTCCAGGCGGGGGTCGGCGATCGCCTCCACCAGGGCATGGAGCAGGGCGGCACGGAGGGGCAGGGGTGCCGCGTGCTGTTTGAGGGGGTTGTCGCTGGCCCAGGTGGCCACCCGCGGGTAGAGGGTGAGCAGGCCCTCCAGCAGGGCGCGGTGGCCCAGGGTCGGGGGGTCGGCACTGGTGCCGAACAGGGCAACGGCAGCCACGGCGGCGCTCAGGGCAGCAGGCTGGCGGGCCGCGGCGGCAGTGGCAACGGCGCCTGCTGCCAGCTGGCCAGCCAGCGGCGCACCTCCGGGTCCTGGCCGCAGAGCCGCTGCAGCAGGGCGCCCGGCCGTCCAGCGCCGCTGGCGCTGCGCAGCAGTTCCGCCGCGGCCAGCCGGCCGGTGCGGCGGGTGGTGTGCACCGCCAGGGCCGCCTGCGCCAGTGCCACCGGCGCCGCCGGCGCCAGGCTGAGCCCGCCGCTGAGGGGGGCGGCCAGCAGCAGCAGCTGGCGCACCCCGCCCAGCATCAGCTGCAGGGCGATCTGGGCGCCCCCCAGCAGGGCGTTGTGGCCCGAGAGCCTCGAGAGCAGCTGGCGGGCGCCGTGGCTGGTCATCGGCAGGCCG